>JBAXMH010000015.1:0-32566 GCA_037134395.1 Chloroflexales bacterium | reverse complement strand
CCCCCTCTCCCCTTGTGGGAGAGGGGGCAGGGGGAGAGGGGGTTCACTGACTTTGTATCAGCCCTGTTCACGTCCTCCACCGTCCAGGCTAGTGCCTATGTTAAAATGGGCTAGGCTGCTGTCCCGTGCATAATCTGGCAAGCCTAAGCTTACAATTTCTGGATGCGGCCTGCTACACCCCAACACTATGAGCAACACTCATCCAAAAGCCCAAGCCGACGCCCTGGTGGCTCGTGGGCGCACGCTGATTGACCAGAACCGTCTGCCTGAGGCCACCGACCTGCTCAACCAGGCAGTGCGACTCTACTGGGCCGCCGGTGACTTCTACAGCGCCGCCGCCCAGACCGGCAACTACGGCTGGGCGCTGCGCCGCAAGGGTCGGGCCGACCTAGCACGTACCTACTTGGAGCAGGCCGCTACGATCTTCGACGACATTGGCCTGACCGAGTTTGCTGAGCGCCACCGCTTCGCCGCCAATGATGTGGCCAGCGTCCTCGACCCGGTCTTCCTGCGCAGCCTGCCGTCCCCCGTGCGCATTGCCCTAGAGTACGGCAACGGCGCGGGGCTTCAGGACGCCCTCGACGCCCTGCCGGTTGCCGAGCAGCAGGTGATCTACGAGCGGCTCACGGCAGCCGGGGTGATCAGTGATGCCAGCGAGGAACAGGCTAACACCGCCGTACAACAGTTCGAGCCGCTGCTCCACGCGATTGCCGCCGTGGCCCGAGGCAATGAGTCTGAGCGCGCCGATGTAGAGATCGCGCTGGAGGATCTGGAGCGCAAGGGCTGGCGTGTCCGCCGCCCGGTGCAGAAGATCTGGCAGGGCGAGCGCCGCCCCGGTCCGCTGCTCTACGGGCTTGATCCCAGCGACACCGCACTGGTGCAGCGCGTCCTCAATATCTTAGAGCATTGAGGCACTGAGCCATGGACATTTTCTACAACACGCGGCGGGCAATCCCCGCTGCCCTGGATTTCCACCGACGTCTGCCCGGCTACACGCCCACACCCCTGGTTGATGCCCCCGACCTCGCGGCGCAACTGGGCATCGGCAGGCTATCGCTCAAACTGGAGACGGATCGCCTTGGCTTGCCCTCGTTCAAGATCCTGGGCGCGTCATATGCCACCTATCGGGCGCTCTGCACGCGACTCGGCGGCGAGCCGATCTGGGAAAATATTGACGATCTGCGCGCCGCTGTGGCTCATCTGCGCCCCCTGGCACTACTGGCCGCCACCGATGGCAACCACGGGCGAGCGGTGGCACGTATGGCCGCGCTCCTTGGTCTGCGGGCGCGGATCTTTGTCCCTGCCGATATGGCTCCCGCACGTATGGATGCCATCGTCGGTGAGGGTGCCGAGCTTGAGATCGTACACGGCAGCTACGACGATGCGGTGGCCCGGTCGGCCGCCGCCGCTGGCCCGCTGGCTCTGGTTATCTCCGATACGGCGTGGCCGGGCTACGCGGAGACCCCCCGTGATGTAATCGTCGGCTACGGCACGATCTTTCAGGAAATCACCGCCGCCCTGGGAGGACGCCCCGACCTTGTGACTGTGCAAATGGGCGTGGGTGCCCTAGCCGCAGCGATGATCGGCTACTACCGACGCCATAGCGGTGGCCCCACCATTGTGGGGGTTGAGCCGGATCATGCAGCCTGTATTCTGGCCTCCCTGCGCGCCGGTCAGATCACCGAGGTACCTGGCCCGCACCGCTCAATCATGGTCGGCCTCAACTGCGGCGTACCCTCACCCGTGGCGTGGCCCACGCTTCATGCCGGACTCGACGCGGCTCTGGCGGTATCCGATGATCTCGCTCGCACCGCGATACGCGCCCTCGCCGCCGAGGGTGTCGTCGCCGGTGAGACGGGGGCCGCCGGGGTGGCCGGGTTGCTCTCCCTGTGTGCGGATAACGCCGCCGCCGCTGATGCCCGCGCTCGCCTGAGCATTGGCCCGCACACCCACGCCCTCGCCATTATCACCGAGGGCGTCACCGACCCCGCAATGTATGCCGACATTGTAGGCGCATCGGGGCAGATCACGGTGTACCCCGATACGCCATGTGTTCCCTGAGGTGGAAATAGGCGGGTGTCGGGTAGGGGCGCGTCGCGACGCGCCCCTACGGTCCGTTTTCATCGCGGCGTTGTGCGCGAATCGCTTGGATGGCTGAGGTGAACACTCTCATGTCTGTCACTATCGCCCCGGAGCGTCCCGATACCCCCGAGGCCACCGCTCTGGTGGGTGAGCTTGACGACCTGCTGATTCCGATGTACCCCATCGAGAGCCATCACGGTCTGAGCGTCGAGAGCCTGATCGCCGAGGAGGTAGCTTTCTTTGTGCTGCGCGTCAACGCCGCGCCCGTCGGGTGCGGCGGGGTAAAAATCTACGCCGACGGGTACGGCGAAGTGAAACGTATGTTCATTCGTCCACAGTACCGTGGCCTGGGCCTCAGCAAGCTCATGCTCACCCATCTGGAGTCATACGCCCATCAGCAAGGGGTACCCATTCTGCGCCTAGAGACCGGCGTTCTCCAGCACGAGGCCATCGGCCTGTATCGGCGTATGGGTTTTACGGAGATTGTCCCCTTCGGCCCGTACCAACCCGACATCCACAGCCTTTTCTTTGAGAAACGAACGTCCAAAGAATTGCCCTAGAGGAGCGAACATGAAAGAACACCATGCCGAGTGGCTCTACGAGGGGGCCGTTGCCCTTACCAATGGCGACAAGACCCGCGCACTCGACCTGCTTATGCGGGTGGTCAGTGAGGATGAGGAAGCCACCGAAGCCTGGCTTTGGCTTAGTGGAGCCGTGGACGACCCCGACGACCAGCGCACCGCCTTAGAGAACGTCCTCGCCCTCGATCCCGCCAATCCCTACGCTCTCCACGGGATCGCCGTCCTCGACGGAAAATCGTAGACGCCCCATATCGTAGACGCCCCACCGGGGCGTCTCTACGGTGCGCCACGCTTTCGCGGCCTCGTATTCGCAATCTTCGCTACCTTCGCACTGGGATCTTCGACAAGGCGATCGTGTTTTTCGCCATCCAGCCCCACCCACACGGTGTTACGGCGAACCGTCGTGACTCCGCGTACCTGGACGCCCTCCACCTCGATAACATCCTCCTCGTTCACCAGCACCAGTGTGGGCACAGTTCTGAATCGGTTGCGGTAAGCCCCAATCGCGTCCTCGATCTTCATCGCCACCGTCAACTTCGGGTTGTCGTCGTACCACATCAGAAATAGTGTACTCATCGTCAGAATCCTTTGATCGTCGCGAGGGATGTCATGGACGTCCATGCGGGGTTGGTTTCTATTATATAAGAACTTATGTTCGTTGTCAAGACCTCATGGAACAACCCGCATATGCTATGCTGATGGGGAGTTCTACAGGACAGGCACGGGTAGGAGGTAGAGCGTGGAACACACTAAACCAGATTCTGGCGATGGACGCGAGCAGTTGCATCAGCAATACCGCGACCAACTCAGCCAGTACAAAAGTGCAAACGCATCACTCGCTGACATTGCCTGGACGCTTTCGGAGTTAGAGCAACAGATCGGTATACTGGAGGCCAAACAGGAGACAGACCCGCAACTGGCCCGTCGGATCAGCGATCTTCGGCGCTGGCGTGGTACGCTTGAGGAGACCGTTCTCCGCCACATGTATCGCACCGAGGAGCTTATGGCCACCGTTGCGCAGTTGCGTACGGCCCTCGCTCACACCATTCCTCCCGATGCGTAGGGGTGGCGTGCGACCCGCACGCTACTCGCGCACGACATCCCCACTGCGCCCGCCACGCTTCTCAGCCAGACGGATCTCGCCGATCCGCATCCCACGATCCACCGCCTTGCACATGTCATAGATCGTTAGGGCAGCCATGCTCACCGCCATCAGCGCCTCCATCTCCACCCCAGTCTGCCCGTATGTTCGCACCGTAGCCTCAATCTCCAGACCGCACCCCGCCGCATCAGGTACAATCTGCACGCTCACGTGGGTGAGCAGCAGCGTATGACAAAGTGGAATCAGCTCGGCGGTACGCTTGGCCGCCATAATCCCGGCCACCCGCGCTACCGCCAGGACATCGCCCTTTGGAGTTGCCCCCTCAACGATCATCCGCATTGTCTCTGGCCACATTGCGATCCGCCCACGCGCAATCGCCTCGCGCTGCGTCTCCGCCTTCGCCCCCACATCTACCATGTGCGCCCGCCCGTGAGCATCCAGGTGGGTCAGCCCTTCGCCCGATGGGTCACTCATCGTTTTTTTTCCTCTGAACGTCATATTATCGAACAATTGTATCATATTCTACGGGTGTAAAGAGTAGTACGGGTGTAAAGAGTACTACCTACATCAAAATATCACAGAATGCTAATGAATGCCCTTGGAAGCTTGAAATTGTCTGTCGAGTGGTATATAATGGGGGAAAAGGTGGGGAAAAGTGGGGCCAAGTGGGGAATACGAACGAATTTGCTGTGCGAAATGATTTAACACTGAGGGGTTCCTGTGTTTCTTGGAGAGTTCGAGCACAGTATTGATGATAAGGGTCGGGTCGCCATACCTGCCCGGTTCCGCGAGGAGCTTGGCGAGGGCATGGTTCTCACGCGGGGATTCGATCTGTGCTTGCAGGCATTCCCTCGCCACGTCTGGCAGCAGCTTGCCCAGAAGGTGAGCAGCCTTTCGCTTGGCAACCTTGAGGCCCGCAACCTGCGCCGCATGCTCTTCTCCAACGCTGCTGAGGTCGAGGTTGACCGTCAGGGGCGTATCCTTGTTCCGCAGAATCTGCGTGAGTACGCCGGGATTAGTGAGCAGGTAGTCATTACCGGCATGGATACCTACTTTGAACTCTGGTCGTCCGAGCGCTGGCGCACGGTGATGGATCAACTCGACACCAGCGGGGCCGGGATTGCGGAGCAGTTGGCGGCCCTGGGGATTTAGGATTTAGGATTGCAGATTGGACGTGGAAATATAATCGTGGAAGAACACAATCTGCAATCGGCAATCCCCCATCTGCAATTCAAACACATCTCTGTCCTGCCCCATGAAGTACAGGCGGCCATGCAGCCGCAGCCCGGCGGGGTGTATCTGGATGGGACGCTCGGCGGCGCAGGCCACGCCCTGGCCCTGCTGAGCGCGGCGCAACCCGGCGGTCGCCTGCTCGGTATTGATGCCGACCCGGTGGCCCTCGCGGCGGCGCAGGATCGCCTTGTGGCTGCAAATCTACCGCCCGAAAGCTATACGCTTCACCACGGACGATTCGCTGAGATGACCGCTATCGCCCGAAGCGCGGGTGTTGACGCGGTTGATGGCATTCTGCTCGACCTGGGAGTTTCGTCACATCAACTCGACAGTGCCGCCCGTGGCTTCGCCTTCAGCAACGATGGCCCGCTGGATATGCGCCTTGACCCGACCCGTGGGTTCACAGCCGCAGATCTCGTGAATAGTCTCGATGAGGTGGCTCTGGCCGATATTATCTTCCGCTACGGTGAGGAGCGCGGCTCGCGGCGGATTGCGCGCCTGATTGTTGAACGTCGCCAGCAGACACCGTTCAGCCGCACTGCCGAACTGGCCTCCCTGGTGGCCAGGGCCATTGGGCGCGGCAGACACGACCGCATCCACCCGGCAACGCGCACCTTCCAGGCGCTACGCATTGCGGTCAACGCCGAACTTGAACAGCTAGAGCAAGCTCTGCCGCAGGCCATCCATCTGCTCCGCAGCGGCGGGCGTCTGGCCGTGATCAGCTTTCATTCACTGGAAGATCGGATCGTTAAGCACTTCTTCCGGGCCGAGTCGGGCTATGGCGGCAGCGCAAATGAGCGCCCTGCCCGCCTACGAATCATCACGAGAAAACCCATCGAGGCCAGCGAGGCTGAGTTGGCCACCAACCCCAGATCCCGCAGCGCCAAGCTACGGGTCGCCGAGAAACTGTAGCAGGTGGCCCGGGAGGGCCGTTATACGGAGCACATCATGGCCGTTAACACACAGCATATCTCCTCGATCCGTCAAGCCCGTGAGCGACGGATCCGTATCTCACACTACGTACGCCTCGATGGTAGTCGCTACCTGTTCGGACTCGTGCTTATTCTAGCCCTGATGAGCCTGATTGTCCTGGCCCAGACCGGCGTGGTAGCTACGAAGGGCTACGCGATCTCACACCTTGAAACCGAGAAGACGATCCTGATCCGTGAGCGCTCCCAACTCCAGGTACGTGAGGCTCACGCTCACTCCCTCGATCTGATCCGCCGCCGTGCCGAGCAACTTGGCCTGCGCCCGATCACGCCCGACCAAGTGCGCTACATGAGTATCCCCGCCTCGGCGAGATGAGGGAAGGTTTTCACAAGAGGGCACTGTGAAACCCTTTTAGGCATATACAAGGCTTTCTGATGCGCTCGGCCTGATACCTGAAACCTAGCACCTGAAACCTTGTCTAAGATTGTCTATGGCCACACGCACCACCAACTCGCCGCGAACCCAACCAGCCGCCGCCGCACCACCTACTCGCGTGCGGCTTGAGCGTTGGCGGATTAACGCTGTCCTTTTGCTCTGCCTCCTGCTGATCGCACGGGTGATCGTTCGACTCGCCGATCTCCAGGTGGCCCAGCACGAGACACTCACGGCCAAGGCGCGGGCCGAGATTGATCAGCAGGTACCTATCCAGGCCCAGCGTGGTCTGATTACGGATCATTTTGGCAATGTGCTGGCCATGGATGTGGATCGCGAGAGCCTCTGGGTTGTGCCCGCTCAGGTCAAGCCGGAGCAGGCTCCGACCCTTGCTCTGGCGCTGTCGGCTCTCTTAAACAAAGATACGCAGGAAATTCTCAAGGCGCTCACGGACAAAGATCATTACTGGCTCCTGCTAGCGCGCTGGCTTGAGCCGGAGGTAGCTGCCAAGGTTGACGCACTGAACGCGCCCGGACTCCAGTGGCAGTACGAGCCGCGTCGCGTCTACCCCCAAGGCGTCTTTGCCGCCCAGGTCATCGGTGCCGCAAACAATAACGGCGACGGAATCAGCGGCGTCGAGGGTTTCTATAATGATCAGCTCCAGGGAATCAATGGCAGCGTGCAAGCGGAGTTTGACCCGAAGAAGAACCCGATTGCTATTGCGCCATCGCGCACTATCCCGGCGCGCAATGGGGCTAACCTGACCCTCACCATTGACCCGTTGGTACAATATGTGATCGAGCGCGAACTCCAAAAATCCATTGAACAACACCACGCCGACGGCGGGAGTGTTATCGTCCTCGATCCGAAGACTGGCGCGATCCGTGGCATGGCCAGTCTGCCCACTTTCGACCCAAACCGCTACGGCGAGTACCCGGTTGATGTCTACGGGCGTAACCCGGCGATCAGCAACCTGTACGAGCCAGGCAGCACCTTCAAGATGATCACGGTGGCTGCTGGTCTGCAAACCCACAGCTTCACCGCCGATACGCAGGTCAATGATACAGGCACCGTCTACCGCTTCAACCAATCGCTGAGCAACTGGAATGGCAGTGGCAACGGGATGATTGACCCAGCCCACGTGCTCTACTTCTCTAGCAACGTGGGTGCCCTCCAGTTTAACGAGATCACCGGGCCGGAGAAGTTCTACAGCATCGTGGGCAAGTTTGGCTTTGGAAAACCAACGGGCGTTGATCTAGGCGGTGAAGAGAGCGGTATCGTCAATAGCTGGGGCACTGCTGCCTATAACGATATTGGTCTGCTCACGAACGCTTACGGCCAAGGTATCTCCGTTACACCCCTCCAGATGGTGCAGGCCGCCGGCGCTATCGCCAACGATGGCGTGATGATGAAGCCCTACATTGTCGAGCGGCTCTGCCATGCCGATCGCTGCACGGACACCACGCCTACAAAAACTGGCCAGCCTATCGATCAGGGGGTGGCGTGGACGATCCGGCGCATGCTGGTGAACTCGGCTAACCACTACGCCCCGGTGGTCTGGGCGACCAAAACGGGCAGCAACGGCGACCAGTGGCTTGTGCCGGGCTACCAGGTGGCCGCAAAAACCGGCACCTCATCCATCCCGCTGGAGGGCGGTGGCTACGATGAAAGCTACACCATCGGCTCGGTGCTAGGCTTTGCCCCCGCCGATGATGCCCGCTATGTCGTGCTGGTGAAGATTGATCGCCCCAAGGACGACATCTGGGGTGTCACCACGGCCATCCCGGTCTACTATCGCATCGTAGACCAGCTCCTGCGCTACGAGAAAATCCGGCCCGACCCGGCTCTGGCCGTCCCAGGCCAGGAGGTTCCAGGGGTAACTCCTGTGACGACGCCTGTGGCGAATGGTGAGTGATGCACACGATTTACGGTATCAACCCTTCAGACAACCGTACGATTCGCGCACAACACCCGATGAAAAGAGCCGCTGATGCCCGGCTATCGGCTATCGGCTATCGGCTATCTTCACATTAGATCCCACATTCAGCCCCTACGGAGGATGATGCTATAATTGCCCTCGGCTGTATCCTGAAGACGCAGCCATCCCAGTATGGGGATGTGAGGAGGGCAGCGTGTTACGACTGGTTCATATCTTGTATGGAGTGCAACCACGATCATACCGTGAGATGCCCCATATACCAGCTCAATGGCAGGATCTCGATTTTGGTGATGCGGTGACGGATTCCCGTGACGTGGAACCGGGGACACTCTTCATCGCCCTCGCCGGCGAACGCACCAACGGACATCACTTCCTGGCCGATGTGATTACACGCGGTGCTGCGGGGGCATTGGTCTCCCGCGCTGAAGTTGTGGCCCAGAGCGAGGCTCTGGCCCAGAGCGAGCGGCCCTGGGCTGTGGTTGACCCGACAACGGGTGAGGGTCTTGTCGAAGCCGTCCCCGGAACATGCCTTTTCATCGCCGTAGACGACCCGCTGATGGCCCTGCAACGACTGGCCGTCTACCATCGGCAGCAACTTACGCCGACCGTTGTTGGTATCACCGGCAGCGTGGGCAAGACTTCAACAAAGGATATCGTGGCGGCCGTTCTCAGCCGCCGATTCCGTACCTTAAAAAGTAAACGTAGCTATAACAGCGAAGCCACGTTCCCCACATCCCTGCTTAGTCTTACACCGGATCACGAGGTGGCGGTGCTAGAGATGGGGATGTGGGCGCCGGGCGAGATTCGTTTCCTGGCGAGTCTCGCCCGGCCACAGATCGGTGTGGTAACGAATGTCGGCCCGTCACACCTCGAACGCCTTAAAACAATCGAGGCGATCTCTCAGGCCAAGGGCGAGTTGCCCGAGTCGCTCGCAAGCGACGGCTGGGCGGTGCTGAACGCGGATGATGAGCGGGTGGCGGCGATGGCGAATCTCACCAGCGCCCATATCTTCACCTTTGGGCTCACACCCACGGCGACCCTCTGGGCCGATCAGGTGGTGAGCTATGGGCTTGACGGGATCGGCCTGCGCGTCCACTATGGTGATGTAAGTCTGGATCTCCGACTGCCGCTCATCGGGCGGCACAGCGTCTATCTCGCCCTTGCCGCAATCAGCGTTGGCCTGATTATGGGCATGGGCTGGGACGAGATGGTCGCTGGCCTGAGTTCCCCTGATGTCCAACCCCGGCTGCGCGTGCTGCCCGGTGCCAATGGCGCAACCCTGATTGACGACTCATACAACGCGGCACCGCTCTCGTCGCTCGCCGCGCTCGACGTACTCGCTGATACCGACGGGCGACGGGTAGCCATCCTGGGCGATATGCTGGAACTGGGGACAGCCGAGGAGGAGAGCCACTACCAGATCGGTCAGCAGGCAGCCGAGGTTGTCCAACTCCTAATAACGGTCGGCCAGCGGGCCAGATGGATTGCGGAGGCCGCTCAGGCGGCGGGCTTGCCCGCCAGTCAGATCATGACCTTCGACACGAATGCGGAGGCGTCCAGTGCCGCCCTCGCCCTGCTCCAGCCAGGCGACCAAGTTTTGATTAAGGCGTCACGCGGAATGGAGCTTGAGCATATCGTCGCAGCACTCCAACGCCGGGTCGAAGAGGAGAAGTAAGTGGATGTTCTACGTGCGGTGCTGGTGCAGGATATGGCCCGCGCCCTGCTACTGGCCGCAGCGGCGTTTGTGCTGACGCTCTTTGTCGGTGGGTGGTGGGTGAAGTTCGCCCACCATCACAAGCTCGGCAAGCAGATCCGCACTGACGGACCGCAGAGCCATTTGACGAAAGTGGGTACGCCCACGATGGGCGGGGTCATGATCGTCAGCACCGTGGTGTTGCTCACGGTATTGTTTAACCTCGTTGACCGCTGGTCAATGCTGCTGCCCCTGGCGGTGCTGGTCAGTTTCGCGGTTCTGGGCGGTATTGACGACTGGATGACTCTCACCAAGGCTACCTCGAAGACCTACGGTTTTACGGTACGCTATAAGTTTCTGCTGATGCTGGCGGTGGCCTTCATCGCGAGTCTGGCCCTCTACCTGCCCAAGCCCTTCGGCCTGGAACACGATGGTTTAGTACAGATCCCCTTCATCGGTGAGCGTAATATCGGGGTTTGGTTCATTCCGATTGCCACGCTGATCATTGTCTTCATCTCTAATGCGGTGAATATCACCGACGGCCTCGATAGCTTGGCCGGTTGGAATCTGACGATGGCCTTCGCCGCCTATGGCGTGATGACCTTTCTGGCCGAGCCACGGCTGACGAACCTGATGGCGTTCTGCTTCACGCTGGTGGGTGCCTGCGCGGCCTTCCTCTGGTACAACGCCCATCCCGCTCAGGTTTTTATGGGCGACCTTGGCTCTCTGGCCCTGGGTGCGGTGCTTGCCCTAGTAGCACTCCAGTCGCAGCAGTGGCTGCTGCTCCCTGTGGTTGGGGTGATCTTCATTGTTGAGGCGCTCTCAAGCCTCTTGCAGACCGGTTACTTCAAGTGGACGAAATACCGCTACGGCGAGGGCCGACGGATCTTTAGAATGGCCCCCCTCCACCACCACTTTGAACTCTTGGGCTGGAGCCAGGTGCAGGTGACACAGCGTTTTGTGCTGATCGGCACGGTGGCGGCAATGATCGGGATCTCACTGGCAATTACCTTTGCCCGACCCAGCCCCGACACCCAGCGCGCTAATACGCAGCCTGCGGTGGTGGTCGAGACGTCGGAGCAGTAGGGTGAATCTATACGGCAAGCGCATCCTCGTGATGGGGCTGGGGGTTCACGGCGGTGGGCTGGGTGTGGCGCGATGGCTGCTCCGCCAGGGTGCCCACGTCACGGTTACGGATATGGCCTCGCCCGACGCTCTCTCTACGCCGCTTGCCCAGCTTGATGCCGCCGCCGCCCAGCTCGGCACCCGTGTCCGCTACACCCTCGGCAAACACCATGCCAATGATTTCACCAGTAGCGACCTCGTTGTGATCAACCCCGCTGTTCGCCCCGACTCGCCCTGGCTGGCCCTCTGCCGTCAGGCCGGCGTGCCGATTGAGACGGAGATGACCCTCTTCTTCCGGGTTTGCCCCGGCCCCATCCTCGGCGTCACCGGCACTAAGGGCAAGACCACCACCGCGTTGATGCTCGCCGCAATGCTGCGCGAGGCGTTCCCCGATACGGTGGCCGCCGGAAACCTGCGTGTCTCGGCCCTGGAGTCACTGGAAACGATTACCGCGCAGACACCGGTGGTGCTAGAGCTGAGCAGTTTCCAACTGGAGCGGCTCGGCGAGGTCGGGATGAGTCCCCGCTATAGCCTGATCACCAATCTCTCCGCCGACCACGTGAACTGGCACGGCTCGATGGCAGCCTACGCCCATGCCAAGGCGCAGATCTTCGCCCACCAGGGGGAAGATGGGGTGGTCGTGATGAGGAGGGAGGAGGCGGGAGGCAGGAGGCAGGAGGCAGGAGGCAGGAGGCAGGAGCCGGGAGCCGGGAGCCGGGAGCAGGCCCCCTTCCTCCTGCCTCCTGCCTCCTGCCTCCTGCCCCAGGGCCGGGTGATCCTGTATGATGCGACACCGGGGGCTGAGACTGAGGCTCGGATTACGACCGATGGGTGGCTGGTACTGGGAGAGGATGTTCTGGCCCACACGAGCGACATCCGTCTGCCCGGTACGCACAGTCGGGCAAACGCACTGGCGGCCGCCGCTTTAGCTCACAGTTTCGGGGTTAGCCCTGCCCAGATCGCCACAGCTCTGCGCGGGTTTGCCGGGGTTGAACACCGCTTGGAGTTGGTGTGTGAGATTGACGGTGTGTATTATGTTAATGACACCACCGCCACCAACCCCGCTGCTGCCTTGGCCGCCCTGGAGGCGATCACCACGCCCATCGTGCTCATTGCTGGTGGGGCCGACAAGGAACTGGAGTTTGCTGAACTAGGGGCGGCAATTGCCAAACGGGTGAAGGCATTGGTGTTGCTAGAGGGGAGTGCCACCCGGCGGCTGAGTCAGACAATTGCGGAGGCAGGAGGCAGGAGGCAGGAGGCAGGAGGATTGTACAATGATTTCGCCGCAGCTATCGAAGCCGCGAGGGGATTAGCCGAAGCCGGCGACACCATTCTGCTTTCGCCAGGATGCGCGAGCTTTGGCATGTTCCGCAACGAATTCCACCGTGGCGAGGAGTTCCGCCGGATTGTCCACGGCATGGCCGATACGTCCCCACCTGAAACGGAAACCGCGTGATACAACCCGACGACAACGATAGCGCCCTTCAGCCGCAGGCCCGCCCGCGCACACCGGCAACCTTCGCCCTGCTCGGGGCGATTGTGCTGATCTACATCATCAGCCTGGTGTTCAGCGGCGGATCCTTCCAGCCAAGCCTGGGCGCCCTGGTGCTGCTGGGCGCAAAGGTGAACGTCATGATCGCCGGGGGGGCGTACTGGCGGCTGCTGACCGCCACGTTCCTGCATGGCAGCCTGATCCACATTTTCTTTAACGGCTACGCCCTGTATGCCCTGGGGCCAGAGGCGGAGCGAATCTACGGGACACAGCGTTTCCTGGCGCTCTACTTTCTGGCCGGGCTGGGCGGCAGCCTCGCCTCCTACCTGATGTCACGGGCGGTTTCGGTGGGAGCCAGCGGCGCGATCTTCGGCCTGATTGGCGGCTTAGGCATGTTCTACTACCTCAACCGGGCCACTCTCGGAGACTTTGGCAAGGCCCAGGTGCAAAATATGGTGTCTATCGCCATGATCAACCTCTTCATCGGCTTCGCCTCTCAGGGTACAATTGACAACTGGGGGCATATGGGTGGGTTGATCGGCGGGGCACTGGCGGGGTTCGCCCTGGCCCCACGGCTCCAGATCGACTCACGTTTCTCCCCGCCACTGCTACGACGTGAGTATCTGGATCTCGGCTGGGCCGGAGCCGCCAGCCTGCTGGTGGTGATGTCGGCAATGACGCTGCTGCTGCCGCATGCCTGAGAGAATGTGGCGCAAGATACCCCAGGAAGGTATCACGTGATGATGGAGCGAACGAACAAGCCAGACTACGTGCTTCTCGCGACGGTGGGGGCTCTGGTATCCATTGGCCTGGTGATGGTCTATAGCGCCAGCTTTGTCGAGGCGTTCACCATCTACGAGAACCAGTACTACTACCTGCTCCGCCAGATCGTCGGAGTCACCATCGGGACCGGCGGGCTGCTGGTGACCCAGCGCCTGCACTACAGTTTCTGGCGCACCTACTCAGTACACCTCATCGCGATTGTCCTTGTGCTGCTCTTCCTGGTGCTGGTGCTGCCCGCGTCAATAACCCAGGTAAACGGATCACGTTCTTGGCTGCGGGTAGGCCAAGGCGGGGTCTTTGGCCTGATCAGTGTACAGCCCTCCGAACTGGCGAAACTAGCCATCATCATCTACTTCGCCGACTGGCTCTCGCGGCGCAGCGAGAAACTCGGCAACGTGAGCTACGGCCTCATCCCCTTCGCCGTGATGCTCGGCCTCGTCTGCGGCCTCGTGATGCTGGAGCCAGATCTGGGCACCACCGTCGTACTGATCGTGATCGCCGGGGTGGTCTATTTTGCAGCGGGGGCGAATCTCTGGCATGTGCTGGGGGCAGCGGGGCTGGGCGGCGTGGCCTTCTGGCTATTGATCAATGTGATGGGATTCCGCGACAATGTGCGGATCAAGGCATTCCTCGATCCCTGGGCCTACTACAGCGGCCCCGGATTTCAGCCCATCCACGCCCTCTACGCACTAGGCAGCGGCGGCATCTTCGGGGCGGGGCTTGGCCAGGGCCGACAGAAGTTTCAGTGGCTGCCTCAGGCCCACACCGATACGATCTTCGCGATTGTGGGCGAGGAGCTTGGAATGATCGGCACCGTAGCGGTGGTCGTGGCCTTTGCCGTCATCGCCTACCGTGGTTATAAGATCGCCGGACGAGCGCCCAACCCATTCGCCGCCCTGGTGTCAGTCGGCATCACGACCTGGATCTGCTTCCAGGCACTGATCAATATTGCCGTGACAACCTCGCTCCTCCCGTTTACCGGCCTTACGTTGCCCTTTCTCTCGTATGGCAGTAGTTCGCTCATTGCATGTATGATTGCCATCGGCATCCTACTGAATATCTCACGACACACCGCACCACTCCAGACTCAGGAGACCAGTGATGGCCCGATCCTCCCCCGTCGGTCTGCCCGCAGCCTGTTCAGCGCTCTTCCTCTGTGGCGGGGGAACGGGCGGCCACGTATACCCAGCCCTGTCAGTCGCCGCCGCGCTCGCCGCCGTGGGTAAGGGGGAAAGACTGATCTACGTAGGCAGTGTGGGCGGTATGGAGGAGGCAATTGTGGCCCGCGAGAGCGCACTGCCCTTCCGGGCGCTACCGGCGGCGGCGCTGCGCGGGCGCGGGCCGATCCAAATGGCGCGGGGAGCCGCGACAATGGCGGCGGGAACGCTGGCGGCACGGGCGATGATCCGCGAACTGCGCCCGGCAGCTATTCTCGGCACGGGGGGCTACGTTTGTGTTCCACTCTTCTTGGCAGCCAGAGCGATGGGGGTGCCAACCATGATCTACCTGCCTGATGTGGTTCCTGGACTAGCCGTAAAACTCCTGAGCCGAATTGCAACCATAACGGCGGTGAATGTGGAGGATGCGTTGCCGTATTTGGGCGTTCGATCCAACCAACAGCGACCATCGTTCGTCATCACCGGCTACCCGGTGCGAGCCGAGTTGTTCGGCCAGGATCGGGCGGCATGTCGCAAAGACTTCGGACTGAGCGAGGAACTACCTGTGGCCCTGGTGTATGGCGGCAGCCGTGGGGCGCGCAGCGTCAACCGGGCGATTGCGGTGCTGCTCCCCGATCTTCTCGCCCGCTGCCAGATTATCCATGTCTGCGGGCGAGAGGGCGATGAGGAGTGGCTCCGCGAGGCGGCAGCGGGACTTTCGAGCGAGCAACAGAGACGGTATAAACTGTACCCGTACTTGGATTCGGGAGTGGGGAATGGAGGCAGGAGGCAGGAAGCAGGAAGCAGGAAGCAGGAGGCGGGGAGCCAGGATCTGGGAGTCGGGAGCCGGGAGCAAGTACAGGAGACGGATACCCTGCCTCCTGCCTCCTGCCTCCTGCCTCCTGCCTCCTGCCCCTCCCCGCCTCCCATGACGCGAGCCTTCGGCGCAGCCGACCTCGCAATCTGTCGGAGCGGTGCATCAACATTGGCCGAACTACCGGCTGCAGCGTTGCCCGCAGTTCTGGTACCATACCCTTATGTCCATCAAGATGAGAATGCCGATTATCTGGTGCGCCGGGGGGCTGCGGTGAAGGTGAGTGACGCCACAATGCTAGGAGACGGGCGGCCCCAGGACGGAGATCTGGCCCACGAGGTGATCCGCCTTCTGGAGAATACATCCGAGCGGGCGCGTATGGCGGAGCAGAGTCGGGCGCTGGCTCGACCAGATGCGGCTCGGCATCTGGCAGAGATCCTCAGTCGTCTGGCAACAAGGAGTGGTGGCTGATGAACTACGAATGGCTCACACTGGTGCCTCTGGCGCAGGCAGCGATCACCCTGAGCGTGAGCGGCTTCGCGCTCCTGGTGATCTTCATGGCGGTTGGCGGCTACGGCGGCTACCAGTCGGGAATCCGCAACATTCTGACGATTGCGCTCTGGTCAATCATCGCCTACGTCACCTGCGTCCAGGGCGGCAACGCTCTGGTGGATCTGGTCAACCGGTTCTGGGAGAACTCACCACGGATCGTCGCCTTCGCCGTTGGCAGTGATGCGAACGCGGTCGCTCGCCTCGACCCGCTGATCCAGGCAGGCTTCCAGGTGCCCCTGTTCTTCCGGTTTTTGGCTTTCATCGTATTGGTGATGTTCGGCTTCTTCTTCAATCGCAAGGCTGCCTGGAAGGGGCCGGCCAGCAAGGAACCGCTTGGCAAGCCCCTGGGTCTCTTCGTTGGCGCGTTGACCGCGCTGGTCTGGACAAACGCGAGCGTGGTATTCTGGGGCGAGTTCAAGGCGAGCGGCGGCAACGGATTCGACAACCCAGTCACCAATGTATTGAACTCGCTCCCCGATGTGAGCCTGCTGCTCCCATCACTGATCGCCGTCTTCTTTCTCATCCTGATCATCCTGGTGGCCTTTTACTTCCCGAAGGTCTGGAAGCCCTAGCGTTAACTGAGCGGTTTGGGGGAGGGTGACACTCTCCCCAAACCATCCTCCTCCCTATGCACTACCATATCGTCGGCATCGCGGGCGCCGGGATGAGCGCTATCGCAAACCTGCTGCTTGACCAAGGCCACGCCGTGAGCGGGTCTGATCCGGCCCACAACCGGCTCAGCAACGCTCTGGTCGCTCGTGGGGCAACGGTGTTTGTCGGTCATAGCCCGGCACACGTGCGCGGGGCCGATGCGCTGGTGGCCACGGCGGCGGTGCGCGCCGAC
Source organism: Chloroflexales bacterium (assembly GCA_037134395.1). Lineage (GTDB taxonomy): Bacteria > Chloroflexota > Chloroflexia > Chloroflexales > Chloroflexaceae > Oscillochloris. The sequence goes on along the minus strand of JBAXMH010000015.1, from coordinate 15,807 downwards.
CATCCCGAGTTGGTGGCGGCGCACGAGTTGGGCATCCCCGTTCTCAAGCGCGGCGACCTCTGGCGCGACTGGTCGCAGCAGCGGCGGGTGGTGGCGGTGGCTGGATCCCACGGCAAAACGACGACAAGCGCCATGATCACGGTAGCGCTGCGCGGGGCCGGGATGAACCCCGGATACCTCATCGGTGCCGAGGTGCCTGACCTGGGCGGTAATGCGGCCTGGGGCGACCCGGACGCGCCCCTGGTGATTGAGGCCGATGAGTATGACCACGCTTTCCTCAGCCTGAGCCCAGATCTAGCGGTGATTACGAATATTGAGTGGGATCACCCGGATATTTACCCAAGCGCGGCAGAGTACGCCGATGCCTTCGCCCAGTTTGCCGCGAGCGTGACCAACCCACGCAACCTGATTCTCTGCGGCGATGACGCGGGCATGGCCCAACTCCACGCCCCCGAGTCCCGCTTTTACGGCATCGAGGAGCGCCTCGCCAACGATCCGGTCTCCTGTCGGCTAGCTCCCCTCGACTGGACAGCCAGCGGGGTGACAGCGACGCCCACTGGCGGGGTGAGTTTCGATCTCTGGCGCTACGACCGGCAGCGTATGGGACAACGCCGAGCAGGCGCACAGGAATTGGCCCTCCCTGGCCTGCATAATGTGCGCAACGCCCTGGCTGCCCTGGCGGTTACTGCACTGCTGGGTGCTGACATGGTTGGCGCATCGGCGGCTTTGGCCAATTTCCGGGGCAGCGCACGGCGCTTTGAACTGCGGGGTGAGGTCGGCGGGGTAACGGTGATTGACGACTACGGGCATCACCCCAGCGAGGTGCGGGCAACCCTGGCGGCGGCGCAGATGCGCTACCCTGGACGGAGGATCGTCGCCTACATCCAACCCCACACCTTCAGCCGCACCACGGCTCTGCTCGACCAGTGGCCTGACGCCTGCCTGACTGCCGACATCCTGCTGGTGGGAAATATCTACGCCGCACGGGAGCAGGGCGACCCGGTGGCGCTGGCGCACACCCTGGCCAAACGGATCGCCGCCGCCGGGGTGGATGCCCGCTACAGCGGGAACGTGGAGGAGAGCGCCGCAATCCTGGTGGGTCTTGTTCATCCCGGCGATGTGGTGATCACCCTCGGCGCAGGCGATGGGGATCGGGTGGGGATGGAATTGTTGACATCTATGGGTTATGGTAAGTAGGGACGTAGCAGCAGATGTGCCTTTGGCGCACCTGCTACTACGCCCCTACCAGACACGACATACCACAATGATGCACTGTACCGCCCCACCCATACCCCTAATCGAGGCCGAGCCAATGGCTCGGCATACGTCGTGGCGGATCGGCGGGCCAGCCCGCTACTACGCCGAGGTTCGCAGCGCCGAGCAGGCTCGCGCCTTGGTCGTGTGGGCATGCGAGATTGGGGTCGAGATGATCTGGGTGGGCGGAGGGACAAACCTGCTCGTGCGCGATACCGGGTTCCCTGGCCTGATCGCCCGCTACCGCGCCCAGAACTGGCAGATTGATGATCGGGGCGATACCGCTATCCTGCACGTTGAGGCTGGTGCGCCGATAGCCGGAATCGCCCGACGTGTGACCGCAATGGGGTGGGCTGGTCTGGAATGGGCCGAGGGTTTACCGGGCAGTGTCGGTGGTGCGGTCCTGGGGAACGCGGGCTGCTACGGCGGCGATATCGCCGGGGTACTCCACAATGTTAGGGTGATGGTGGATGCTGTCGAGGAAGATTGGCCCGTCGAGCGGATGGCCTACAGCTACCGGAGCAGTACGTTGAAGGAGAGCACGATCCGCCCATCCGGTACACCACCGCTTATCCTTGCGGCTAGTCTGCGGCTGCACCGGAGTGATCCAGCCGCCCTGGCTGCTACCGTGGCACGGATCGCCAGCGAGCGCAAGGCCAAGACTCCCTGGGGACACTCGTGCGGCAGCGTGTTTCGGAACCCTCCCGGCCAAAGCTCCGGCCAGATGATCGAGCGCGCCGGCCTCAAGGGGGTGCGCGTGGGCAACGCCGAGATCAGCCAGCACCACGCCAACTATATCATCAACCTGGGCGGCGCATCGAGCGATGATGTTTTACAGCTCATTGCGCTTGTCCAGGAGACTGTCCAGCGTCAGTTTGGCATCAATCTTGAGCTTGAGGTACGAGTGATATGAAAAAAACTATCGCCGTCTTATTCGGTGGCCAGAGCGGCGAACACGAGGTATCTCTCGTCTCGGCCCAAGCAGTGATCGCCGCCCTCGACCCGGAAAAATATCAGGTGCTGCCCGTCGGAATTACCAAAGATGGTCGCTGGCTGACCGGGCCGGGGGCGATGCCCGCCCTCCTGGCCGCCGCCGACCCGGCGCTCCTGCCAGCCGGGTCGGCGGCGCACGCTCTTGAAGAACAACAGAACCAGGTTGACGCTCCACCATCTCACGTTGACCCGGATCTGCCCACCGTGGCCCGCATCCTCCCTCCCGGCGTTGATGTGGTCTTCCCCGTACTCCACGGGCCTATGGGCGAGGATGGCACGGTGCAGGGGCTCCTGGAACTGGCTGGGGTGGCCTACGTGGGCTGTGGAGTGGCCGCCAGCGCCGTGGGTATGGACAAGGCACTGATGAAGGCAGCCTTCGCCGCCGCTGGGTTGCCCCTGCTGCCCTGGCATCTGGTGCGCCGCGCTGACTGGCAGCATGATCCTGAAGCAACCTACACCGCTGTTGAGAGTACATTACACTACCCAGTTTTTGTGAAGCCTGCTAATATGGGTAGTAGTGTTGGCGTGGGTAAGGCCAAGGATCGTGACGGCCTAGAACACGCCATCGCCGACGCTGCTCGCTACGACCGGCGGATTGTGATCGAGCAGGGCATCCCGGCCCGCGAGATCGAAATCAGCGTGCTGGGTAATGAGACGCCCGAGGCCAGCGTTCCCGGCGAGATCGTACCTTCCGGTGAGTGGTACGATTATAATGCCAAGTATATCCACGGCCAGACGACCATTCATATCCCGGCACCGATTGACGCCGCCCTGGCTGATCGCGTGCGCTCCCTGGCCACCCGCGCCTTCCTGGCGATTGATGGTGCTGGTCTGGCCCGCGTTGACTTTCTGCTTGACAAGGAGACCGGCGAACTCTGGATTAACGAGGCCAACACCATGCCGGGATTCACGCCGATCAGCATGTACGCCAAGATGTGGGCAGCCAGTGGACTCCGCTACCCGGATCTGCTCGACCGCCTGATCGCCCTCGCTCTGGAGCGGAAGGGTTCCTAATATCGAGGCTCTATCGTAAGGGCGGAGCAAGCATCGCCTGCTGCGCCCTAACACCTATGGATTACAACGCACCAAATACCCGCCAGCGCATCGCTGCCCGCCGTCTCGCCCGCCAGGGCCGACCGGCCGATGGCGGATCACAGGTGCGCCCCGATGTTCGCCGAGCCAGCCTCAACTGGCTGCGCAGCGGCAGGTTCATTAGCCTGCTGATCTTCCTGGTGAGCATGGGAATCCTAACGTATCTGTTCACCGCCGAACGCTACAGCGTGCAGCAGGTCACGGTTGAGGGGGAGGGTGCGCTCAAGTCCGACCAGGTGATCGCCCTATCCGGCATCCTCGGCCAGTCAATCTGGTTTGTGGGTACTACAGAGACCGAGGCCCGCTTACGAAAAAATCCGTATATCGAGTCGGCTCGGGTAGAACTAGCCCTTCCTGATCACGCCATTATCCGGGTGGTCGAGCGACGGCCCGAGGTGCGCTGGCAGGCCGGGAGCATCCAGTATCTTGTTGATGGCCGGGGACAAGTACTTGCCGCTGCGCAAGAGCAGGCCAAGCCCGACGTTCTAGTAGTCATCGACCGGACAACCCCTGAGCTGAAACCGGGCGACCGGATTGACACCGACGCCCTGAACCTGACCCGCGCCCTGGCTCTGCGGCTACCCATTGAACTGGCGCTCACCCCGGCCCAGATCGGCTGGGATTTTGGAATCGGCGTCTATGTGCGCTTGACGACCGGGCAGACAATCATTTTTGGCCAAAATACGGAACTTGATCGCAAGCTCACCATTCTCGGTGCGCTGCTGAAGGATAAGACGTCATTTACCTACCTCGATCTTCGTCCATCCAGCCCGTTTTATCAGCAAAATCAGCGACCTACAGACAACAGTCAGCCCCAGCCCTGAGAATTGCAGATTGCAGATAGCTCTGTGGATCAGATCAATCTATAATCTATAATCTGCAATCTGCAATCTGCAATCGGAAAAGAAGCTATGCAGCGCACCATTGTCGGTATTGATGTCGGAACCACCAAGGTCTGTACCATTGTGGCCCAGGTCTCCGACTCGGGGAGCCTGAATATCCTCGGGGTGGGCCTCGCACCAAGCAAGGGCCTCGATAAGGGCGTGGTGGTGAATATTGACGACGCCGTCAACGCCATCGCCACCAGCATCGAGAAGGCCGAACGGCTGAGCGGGTACCGCATCGGCACCGCGTTCGTGGGCGTCGCTGGCCGACATATCTCCTCACTCAACAGCCGTGGCGTGGTCGCGGTGCAGCGGCCCGACCACGAGATCACCCGCAGCGACGTCGCCCGTGCCGTCGAGTCGGCGCAGGCGGTGGCTATTCCTACCCAGCGTGAGATCATCCACGTTATCCCCCGAGCCTACGTGGTTGATGGTCATGAAGGCATCCGTGACCCAATCGGCATGAGCGGCTTTCGCCTGGAGGTAGAGACTCACATTGTCACCGGCGAGGTGATGGCTATTCAGAACCTGATCAAAAGCGTGCAGAAGGCCGGAGTCGAGATTGACGACCTGGTACTTCAACCCCTAGCCTCGGGCGAGGCGGTCCTCACCACCGAGGACAAAGATCGTGGGGTAATGCTGGTGGATATGGGCGGCGGCACCACCGACATCGCTATTTTTGTGCAGGGTGGCGTCTGGCACACCAGCGTGCTACCAGTGGGCGGCGTTCACTTCACTAATGATATAGTGTATGTGCTGCACACACCCCACAACACTGCCGAGTATCTCAAGCTGAAGTATGGCTCGGCCATGGCCGGGGATCCACCGGACGAGGGAGATCCGTCCGACTTGATTGACGCCGAGAGCCTGACCGTCGGCGAGAAGCAGCAGGTCAGCCGCCACCTGCTCAACGAGATCATCCAGGCTCGCGGTGAGCAGGTGGTCGAACTCATCTATAACGAGATTAAGCGCAGCGGCTACGATGGAATGTTGCCCGCCGGGATCGTCCTCACCGGTGGGGCAGCACAGATGGCGGGTTTTGATGACCTTGTGCGCGAAATGTTGGGCATACCGGTACGAATCGGTGTACCCAGCGACCTGACCGGACTAGCCGACTCACTGGACAGCCCATCCTACGCCACGGGCGTGGGTCTCCTTCGCTGGGGTTCACGCCACGGACAATCAGCACGTGGCCCGTCTCACCGCTCGGATGAGCGGCAGGGCTGGGGGAGTGCGTACGACAAGTTCAAGGGGTGGCTGAAGGAGTTTTTGCCCTGACCTGACCGACGACGGGTAGCCAATGGGTGTGTTGGTTCACTGTTCGTCGTTCGTCGTTTGTCATTTGTCATCACGTAGGGAGGAATGGTGAGATGGTGGATCGCAATAACAGCTTCAGCTACGAGGACTTCGCGCAGATCAAGGTGGTGGGCGTGGGCGGTGGCGGCAGTAATGCCGTTGATCGGATGATCGCCGACGGCGTGCAGGGCGTGGAGTTCATGACGGTGAATACGGATGTGCAGGCTCTGATGCACTCGCTGGCCCCGATGCGTATTCGTATTGGCGATAAGCTCACCCGTGGCCTGGGCAGCGGCGGCAACCCGGTCATCGGCCAGAAGGCGGCTGAGGAGAACCAGGAAGACGTCTACGAGCAACTCAAGGGCGCGGATATGGTTTTTGTGGCGGCGGGTATGGGTGGCGGCACCGGCACCGGAGCCTCACCGATCATCGCCGGGGTTTCTCACGACTTGGGCGCACTGACGGTGGGTGTGGTGACGCGGCCCTTCACCTTTGAGGGCAACCATCGCCGCAAGATGGCCGAGCAGGGCATTGAGCAGTTGCGCCCGGTGGTGGATACCCTGATCGTCATCCCCAACGACCGTCTGCTCCAGACGGCCAGCAAGAATACCACCTTCACCCAAGCGTTCCACATGGCCGACAATGTGCTGCGTCAGGGTATTCAGGGTATCTCCGACCTGATCACCCAGCGCGGCCTGATCAATGTAGACTTTGCCGACGTGAAGACGATTATGGCCCAGCAGGGTTCGGCCCTGATGGCCATCGGCATGGGCACCGGTGATAGCCGGATGGTGGACGCGGTGAACCAGGCGATTGCCAGCCCACTGCTAGAGGTCAGCATTGACGGTGCTCGTGGCGTTCTCTTCAACGTCACCGGCGGCGAGGATCTGGGCATCCTGGAGGTTTACGAGGCGGCCAATATTGTCGCCCAGCAGGTGGATCCGGACGCCAATATTATCGTCGGCGCAGTGATTGACCCAAGCTACGCCCCCGGCGAGGTGAAGGTGACGCTGATCGCCACCGGCTTTGATGTGAACCGGCACCCGCATAACCCCAACGTCATCCAGCAGCGCACGCGCTCGTTCCCGACGGCAGGCACGAGCACGGGCCAGTCTACCGGCTTGTACCCGCCGCAGCAGCCCACCCCGCAGCCTCAGCAGCCCGCCCCGCAGCCGCGCCAGCCCGCCCCGCAGCCGCGCCAGTCGCCCAGCTTCGGCAGCAGCAGCGACGACCTGGACATCCCGCCCTTCCTCCGCAACCGCAATCGCGGGAAGTAGACGTTCTTCTGGAGTAACGATGGGCGGCGAATCCGCCCATCGTTACTCCACACTTCCCTGCGGTTCGCGCATAACACCCTACTAAATACGTAGACTTCCCCATCCAGGCGGGCGCGGAACACAATCAGCGCAATACCGCAGAAGTAACGCTGTGAGACGTGTCACGCTGAGCGAAGCGAAGCGTCCCGGCAACCCATATCACGGTCGGGACGCTTCGCTTCGCTCAGCGTGACAGCGTTACTTATGCGCTACTGCCAATCAGCAAACTCGGATGGGGCAGAAATGCAGTCAGCCTTACTTTCCCAGCAGGGCCGCGAGCCGACGCTGGGTGCGCAGGGCTGCCAGCGGCGATGGCGCGGGCTCGATCCATGCGGCCAGATCGCTGAGCGCGGCGGTGCGACCAGCCTGGATCTGGCGGCGCTGGGCCATGAGGGCGGGCAGTTCGCGCAGGGCGTCTATACGCCCGGCGGCGATAGCTGGTTGGCCGCGCAGCAGCCCGTAGGCGGTTGCCAACAGGTCGTAGCGCAGAATAGAGGGCAGACATCTGCGCAGGATGGGTGCGGGCAGACAGCGCACGATCAGGCGCAGCCGGTTACGACCAAGTAGCCGCTGTTTGAAGGGGCTGCCCTGCCCACCCGTGGCCGAATAGACGTGGCGGGCCCGCGCCCCCGGTGCCAGCCGTGCGCCCCAGCCGCGCAGCCGCGCCCGCCATGCCAGGTCAGCGTCCTCCAGGTAGCTGAAGAACTCCCCGGCGAATGGGCCGCTGTCATCCAGCAACTCGCGGCGCAGCAGGGCCAAACCGCCGCTGGCTCCGAAGATCTCCACCGGCTCGGTGGGCAGTTCGGCCACCGGCATGCCCAGGTACAAGTCAGTGGCGACACCATCACCCTGGAAGCGGATACCCGCCGAAGCGACAATCTCGGGGCGGCGGCTGAAGACCAGCACCCCGGCGGCGATCCCGGCTTGCGGCGAGTCGCGCAGGGCCGCCCAGAGGGCGTCCACGCAGCCCGGCTCGGCCATCGCGTCATCGTTGATCAGCAGTAGCAGTTCGCCCCTGGCGGCGGCGATGCCCGCGTTTGTCCCCCCGGCGAAGCCCAGGTTCTGCGCCAGGCTAATCACCCGCACATCGGGCGCGTGGAGACGTGCCCAGTCCCCGGCCCGGTCGCGGGAGCCGTTGTCTACCAACACGATCTCGTCCTGCGGGCCAAGTTGAGCACGCAGAGCGATGAGACAGGCGGGGAGGAAGCGCAGCGCGTTCCAGGTGGGGATGACGACGGAGAGGGGGGGATGGTTCATAATACGATTGCCGATTGCCGATTGCCGATTGCCGATTGGCCGATAGAGCCTCATCTACAATCTGCAATCTGCAATCTACAATCTGCAATCTCGTGGTGGGCCGCCCGGGATTCGAACCCAGAACCGTTCGGTTATGAGCCGATTGCTCTAACCGTTGAGCTAGCGGCCCTCAGGGAGATTATACCATCTATTTCTCGCCAACCACCAGCAACATCGAGCGGGTCGGTGGGAGGATCGTGGTGAGGGCGTAGAACGCGCCCTTGACCAGCACGCGCAGGGGGTGGGTGCGCAGACGCCCGGCCTCCAGGCCGACACGCTCCCAGGGAGCTTCGTACTGGCGGCGCAACACCCGGAATCCGGCCTGCTCGATCAGCCAACTTAGCTCGCCCATGGTATAGGTACGGCTATGGGTCGTGTAGCGTTGCTCGCCCTCCAATCGCATCTGGTGGCGAAATTCGTCGCGGGTGAGCAGGCTCTGCCAGAGTAGCATGCGCAGGATGCTGCGCATGCGGCTTTTGAAGTAGAGTTCGTTCGGTGTGGTGATCAGCAGCCGCCCGCCCGGTCGCAGCACACGCCGGAACTCGCGCAGCACCGGCAGCGGTGAGTAGACCAGGTGTTCGATCACCTCGGAAAAAACCACCTGATCGAACGATTCGTCGGGGAAGGGAATGGGCTCGCGCTCCAGGTGAACTTGGCGCACCTCAACCCCCAGCCGCTCCCAGAGTGCCTTGCGGGTGAACGGGTCGAGATCGGCCCCGCTAACCCGATAGCCCGACTGGACAAGCAACTCGGTGAAGTGACCGGGGGTGACGCCCACCTCCAGCACGCTGGCCCCGCGTGGGACCGAGATTGCCCCGAGCATGGCGGCGAAACGGTGGCGGTGCAGCCGAAAGTAGGCCACCTTACCATCGGCCTCGGCGCTGCGGGCCACCTGAGCAAAAAGAGCCTGGGTGTTCTCAGCCATAAAAGTCACCTGCCGGTGGGGGTCTGGGGCTGCACCCCAGGACGCTTTAATAGTATCATAGAAGTCAAGGGCCGCTTGCGCGGCCAGCAGCCCGCGAAGCGGGCTTTGTAGCTCGTGGCCACGGGCTTCAGCCCGACGGCGACAGCGGAGGTACCTATGCGAAACCAATCAGTCCCGCCATTTGGACAGCGCCCACCCCTACCGCAGTTGCTGTTGCGCTGGCTGATCAGCAGTCTGGCGATCTTCGCCGCCATCTGGCTGGTGCCAGGAATCGAGTTCAGTGGGCCGGGATGGCAAATCGGCGAGGTGGCTCTGGTCTTCGGGCTGCTCAACGCCCTGCTGCGCCCGCTGATCTACATGCTTACCTGCCCGCTCGTACTGGTCACCCTGGGGCTATTCGGCCTGGTAATCAACGCCGCCATGCTTGGCCTCACCTCGGCCATGGCTGACCAGCTTAGCATTCAGTTTCACGTCTACGGGTTCTGGCCGGCTTTCTTCGGCGGCCTGGTGATCTCGGTCGTCACCACGGTGCTGAGCATGCTGGCCGGGGACACCCACGTACAGGTGGTACGAGGATGATCTCAGGGTAGAGACGCCCCGGCGGGGCGTCTCCGTCCCCGCCGGGGCGTCTCCCCGCCGGGGGGAGAGACGCCCCGGCGGGGCGTCTCTACTTCTGCTTGGCCTTCTCCTCGTCCAGCAGTACACGGCGCAGCACCTTGCCCACCATTGTCTTGGGCAGTTCGGTGCGAAACTCGATCTCGCGAGGCACCTTGTAGGGGGCCAGATGTAGCTTGCAGAACTCGCGGATTTCCTCGGCGCTGGGGCTCTCGCCCGCCTTGGGAACCACAAACGCCTTCACCGTATCGTCGCCACGGGACAGATTCGGCACCCCCACCACTACCGCCTCCATCACCTTGGGGTGCAAGAATAGCACCTCCTCGACATCGCGGGGAAGCACCTTAAAGCCGCTGGCGATGATCATGTCCTTCTTGCGATCCACGATGAAGAAGTAGCCATCCGAGTCAGATGTACAGATATCGCCGGTATGCAGCCAGCCGTCGGCGTCTACGGTTAAGGCCGTTTCCTCAGGCTGGTTCCAGTAGCCCTTCATTACTTGTGGTCCACGCACACACAGCTCGCCCTGCCCCTCGCTGCCAATTGGCAGCTCTGCACCCGTCTCCAGGTCAATAATCTTCGCATCGGTATCGGGTACCGGGATGCCAATACTGCCCGCCTTACGTGTGCCGTAGACCGGGTTCACCAGGGCTATCGGGCTGCTCTCGGTCATGCCGAAGCCCTCGACCAGACGCCCGCCGGTGAGTTGGCCGAAGCGCTCCTGCACCTCCATCGGCAGGGGGGCCGAGCCCGAGACGCACGCTTTGATGCTGCGCAGATCGTACTCTGCGACCTTGGGATGATTAATGATGCCGATGTACATCGCCGGCACGCCGGGGAAGACGGTAGCCCGCTCCTTCTGCATAATGTTCATCACATTATCAATAGGGCGTGGGTTGGGCACGACAATAATTTCGGCACCCATAAAGATGCTGTAGAGCATAGCCACCGTCATCCCGTAGACGTGGAAAAAGGGGATGGCAGCCATCATTTTTTCCTGTCCACGTTTGCCCGTCACCAGCCAGGCGTCAATCTGCTGGGTGTTCACCATCAGGTTGCGGTGGGTAAGCATGGCCGCCTTCGGCAAGCCAGTGGTGCCGCCGGTATACTGGAACAGAGCCACGTCATCAGTGGACATCATCACACGCGGCGGAGTTGGCCCATACTTCTCCAGCAGATGCCCGAAGAGGAAGATATCTTGCTCAGGGTGCATCTCAACCCAGTCGGGGGACTTCTTCTGCGAACTCTTCACCAGCAGGTTCATGGGGAAGGGCAAGGTATCAAAGATATGCGCAACGATAGTGCGCCGGATCTTTGTCTCACGGCGGATCTCGCGCAGGCGTGGCCAGAAGAGGTTTAGCAGGATGATCGTCTCAGCACCGCTATCTTCAAGCTGGTACTGAAGTTCGCGGCTGGTGTAGGTGGGGTTGGTGTTGACGACGATTGCGCCAATACGCATGGCGGCAAAGAAGCTGATGATGTAGTGCGGTGAGTTGGGCAGCATCACCGCAACACGGTCGCCCTTGCGCACACCAAGCTGGTAGAGCGCGGTGGCCAGACGATCAACCTGCTCATTCAGCGTGCGGTAGGTCATCTTGCCGCCAATCGTCAGGCGACCACCGAGCATATAGCGGAGGACAAAGTTGGTCGCGGTGTTCGAGGGGACAGTGTGCGCAGCCTGGATCAGCAGATCGTTGAGGCTCTGGTTCTGGTAGCTTATCGTCTGGGGCACACCCTTCTCATAAAATGAGAACCAGGGCTTGTCCATCCAGGCACCTCCTTGTGCAACTTCTAAAATAAGGGCATTGGGGAGGGCGTACCCTCCCCAAAACCTCACTTACACGTCATCGCGCAGCCAGCCGCGCTCGCGAGCAATAAACTTGATCGTGGCGTCGTCCGGCGGGTAGAGTCCTGCCATCTGGTATGCATAGGCAAGAAGTGCCGCGCCGCCGATTAGTCCGACCATCAGCCCAAAGAGGAATGTGATTGCGCCAACGACCTGCTTCATAAAAACCTCCCAGGTTAGCACATGCGGTGAAGAGTTCGCTTATGGCTGAATTGTACCATAGCCAGGGCTGATGCAAAGTCCTCGGATTGCCGCCCGCTCCCCCACCCCCAGCCCCTCCCCCACGCGGGGGGAGGGGATCCGGACAGCTTTCTGGTGCGGAATACCCCCTCTCCCCACGTGGGAGAGGGGGCAGGGGGAGAGGGGGCGTACTGCTGGTGCAACGTCCTGCCCTACGCTGCTGTGCCGTCACTTGCAGTTTGCACAGCGACCGTAGATCTGGAGCAGGTGTCCCTCGATGGCGAAGTCCGTCTGGCTACCGAGACGCACGAGAAGATCGTCGAGGACGCAGCCCTCGAAGGCGATAACGACGCCGCATGCGGTGCAGATGAGGTGATGGAGGTGACCGGGGAGGCTGGGCACATAGCCCGCCTCCCCGGTTTGCGTATGAATACGGGCCAGCCAGCCCGATTCGCTCAGTTGCTCGATGGTGCGGTAGACGGTAGCGCGTCCAGGCGGGCTAATGCTCTGCCCAAGATCGGCGCAGAGTTGCTCGGCGCTGAAGGGCGTCTGGTAGCGCATAATCGCGTCGAGGACACGCACCCGTGGCTTTGTGACACGGCTTCCCGCCGTATGCCACAATGCGCGCACACCCTGCTTCCACACGTCGGGGCTGACGTGGATAGTGTCGGCGCTGAGGGGGCGGTTGGGCATTGCGATGAGGGCAGCAGATCGCAGAGAAAGGAGGCGGCACCTCTGACGAGGGGCCAACCTCCTTCCTACGGCCTACGGCATTACGAGCGGGTGTGCGAGGGGGCGGCAGGCAACAGCGCGAGGTGGCGCGCCCGCTTGATAGCAATCGAGAGCCGCCGCTGCATCTTCGCCGTTACACCGGTACGGCGGCGCGGCAGAATCTTGCCCTGAGCGGTCACGTACTTCTGGAGCCGCTTAATATCCTTGTAGTCGGGGATAATCCCGAGCTTTGTGAACTCACACTCGCGACGGCGTCCACGCGGACGACCGCCGGCCCCGCCAGGGCCGCCAGGGCCGCCAGGGCCACCGGGGCCGCCAGGGCCACCGAAGCCGCCGCCACCAAAGCCACCACCACCACCGCCGCCACCACCGCCGCCGCCGCCGCCGCCAAACCGAGGTCGACTATTCCGCTCCACAGTAGCTCCTTTATCGGCGGGCGATTGGCTCGCCAAAATGACACACATTGGCGGGTAGTATACCATATCTTCTGTAGCCCATTGGTGAACCCCACGTTCGTGGCAGGGCTGATGCAAAGTCAGCCCGCCCCCTCACCCCCTGCCCCCTCTCCCACGAGGGGAGAGGGGGTATTCCTCATCAGAAAGATGTCCGGCTCCCCTCCCCCTGCGTGGGGGAGGGGCTGGGGGTGGGGGAACGGGCGGCAATCTGACGACTTTGCATCAGCCCTGACGTTCGTGGGGTGTGCTACACTGACGCTTTATGTTCATGATATATTTGGGGAGAACGCACTATGGAATCGACCTCTGCTAGTCTCGGACTGAACGCCTTTGGGCGAATTACTAACGGATATGAGCGCACCGAGCGTATGCCGCTACTATTTGTCGGCCACGGCAACCCGATGCTTGCAATCACCGATAATATTTTTCGGCGGGCGTGGGAGGATCTGGGGAAGAATCTGCCTCACCCCAAGGCAATCCTTTGCATCTCGGCCCACTGGCTCACCCGAGGTACCTTTGTGACGATGGCCGATCCGCCGCGCACCATCCACGATTTTGGCGGTTTCCCGCAGGAACTCTACAACCAGCAGTACCCTGCGCCCGGTGCGGTGGACTACGCCCGCATGACTATCGCCGAGGTAAAGACTGTATCTGTCCACGAGGATTACGAGTGGGGGCTCGACCACGGGGCGTGGTGTGTGCTCAAACCGATGTTCCCCGATGCCAACATCCCGATCTTTCAGCTTAGCCTCGACTTCCACCAATCCGCCGCGTACCATTATGATCTGGCTCGCCAACTCGCATTTCTGCGTAGCCGGGGCGTGCTGATCGTGTGCAGCGGTAACGTGGTACACAATCTACGCATGCTCCAGATGGACGGCAGTGTCTACGATTGGGCGGTAGAGTTCGATACGATCATCAAGGAGCGGATGGAGGCCCACGACGATCAAGCCCTGATTGACTACCAGCAGTTCGGTCAGATCGCCCGCCTAGCGGTGCCGACGAACGACCATTACCTGCCGCTGCTCTACACTCTGGGTCTGCGCGACCCCCAGGACTCGCTCTCTTTCTTCAACGCTCAGTTCGATTTGGGTTCGCTCTCAATGCGAAGCGTACTCCTTACATGATCTGGGGGCGGCGGGTGTGCCAATCAGTGACACGTTGGTAGGCGTCCCCGGTGCGCAGCAGGGTAGCCTCATCAAAGGGCCGTCCGATCAACTGAAGGCCGACAGGCAACCCCTCGCTTAATCCGCAGGGCACCACCAAGCCAGGCACGCCAGCCAGGTTGATCGGCAGCGTACAGACATCGCTGAGATACATCGCCAGAGGATCGTCGGTTTTTTGTCCAATCGGGAAGGCAACCGTGGGCGACGTAGGCGCGGCGATTACGTCAACCTGTGCGAAGGCGGTATCGAAGTCGCGCTTGATCAGGGTGCGTACCTGCTGCGCCCGCTTATAGTAAGCGTCGTAGTAGCCCGCCGAGAGAGCGTAGGCACCGAGCATAATTCGTCGGCGCACCTCAATGCCGAAGCGGTGACCACGGGTTATTTCAATTTGATCCCACATACTGTCGCCGGGTTCACGTGGGCCGTAGCGCACCCCGTCGAAGCGGGCCAGGTTCGCGCTGGCCTCAGCCGGGGCAATAATGTAGTAGGTGGGCAAAGCGTACTTCGTGTGGGGCAGCGAGATCTCGACGATCTGCGCGCCCAGATCGCGCAGCACATCAATCGCGGTGCGAGTGGCCTGCTCCACACCTGGTTCCATCCCCTCAACAAAGTACTCGCTGGGTACACCCACACGCAGCCCACGAATATCGCCGGTGAGTGCGGCACGATAATCAGGCACAGGCGAAGCGGCGCTCGTACCATCACGCGGGTCGTGACCCGCGAGAACCTGGAGTATCATCGCCAGATCAGCAGCGGTCTGGGCGAAGGGGCCAATCTGGTCGAGGGATGAGCCGTAGGCGATCAGCCCGTAGCGGCTTACCCGACCGTAGGTAGGCTTGAGTCCGCTGACACCACAAAGAGCGGCAGGCTGACGGATAGAACCGCCGGTGTCGGTGCCGAGAGTGCCGAGAGCCTGACCAGCCGCCACTGCCGCTGCGCTACCGCCGCTGCTGCCGCCGGGTACACGACTCAGATCCCAGGGGTTGCCTGTGATCTGGTAGGCACTGGCCTCGGTACTAGAACCCATCGCGAACTCGTCACAGTTAAGCTTACCGAGCAGCACCGCGCCACCCGTGCTCAATCGCTCGACCACCGTCGCATTATAGGGTGGCACAAAATTCTCAAGGATGCGCGATCCGCAGGTAGTACGCACCCCAGCGGTGCAAATAACATCTTTGACCGCCAGCGGGATGCCGTGAAGTGGCCCATTTTCAGGGCGGCCATGCGTGGCGTCGGCGACGCGGGCCTGCTCGCGGGCAGCCTCAGCAGTAATCGTAAGGAACGCCTTGACGTTCGAGTCGGTAGACTCAATGCGTGTCAAGAGCGCCTCGGTGAGATCACGGGACGTAAGATCGCCGGCATCAAGGGCGACCCGGGCGTCAACAATCGTCAGGTTATGCAGGTCAGTCATGCAGACATCTCCCGGCGGGGCACATTCGCAGGCGCGAACGCGGCTGGGCCTATTCTACCAGAAACCACACTGCGAAGCATAAACCAGTCAATGTGGAACCTCGCCGAAACGAGACCAGGGGCAAGTCTCCTGTAAGGGAAGCGGATCTTTTTTTCCATTGCGGGTGATCTGTCACACTGAGCGAAGCGAAGCGTCCCAGCATCCGTATCGCCCGCCGGGACGCTTCGCTCAGCGTGACATGACGGTGGGATACTTAAAAATTTCCACGTCCCTAAGGTAATCTCCGTTCCACGACCTCGGTGAATGATTCTGCGACCTCGGTGAATGATTCTGCGACCTCGGTGAA
>JBAXMH010000014.1:0-33498 GCA_037134395.1 Chloroflexales bacterium | reverse complement strand
GGCAGGGAATCCCGCCTCCCGCCTCCTGCCTCCTGCCACCTGCTACCCCCGCCTCCCTGTTGCCTCTTCCCGCCCCTTCGAGTATCATGGCCGGCGAGCAAGGAGGAGCGTATGCTCGAAACCATTTTCTCGCCCCGGTCGTTGGCTGTGGTTGGCGCGTCGCCAGACCCTGAGCGGCTCGGGCATGTTGTCCTTAAGAACATTATCGTCAACGGCTATGCCGGAAGTATTTATCCTATTCACCCGACCGCAACGGTCGTGCTTGATCTCCCCGCCTACCCCAGCATCACGGTTCTGCCTGAGGTACCGGATCTGGTGGTGATTGTTATTCCGCCTGAGCATGTGATTGCGGTGGTGGAGGAGTGTGGCAAGAAAGGTGTGAAGGGGCTGGTGGTGATCACCGCCGGCTTTAAGGAGGTGGGCGGCGAGGGGAAGGAGCTTGAGCGCCAGTTGCTGGCTAAGGTGCGTGAGTACGGGATGCGGATGATCGGCCCGAACTGCCTGGGTATCATTGATACGGTCAGCGATCTGAATGTCTCGTTTGCCGGTATGATGCCGTTGAGCGGAGAAATCGCGCTGATGTCGCAGTCGGGTGCGATGTGTACGGCCATTCTGGACTGGAGCCGGGCGCAGGGGATTGGATTTTCGCGCTTTGTGTCACTTGGCAATAAGGCCGATGTGGATGAGGTGGCCCTGCTGCATGCCTGGAACCGTGACCCGCACAGCAAGGTGATTCTGGCCTATCTGGAGGGGATCACCGATGGGCCGGGGTTTATCGCTGCCGCCCGCGAGGTGACGAAGCAGACGCCGGTGATCGCGATCAAGAGCGGCACCACCGCCGCCGGAACGCGTGCCGCTTCTTCGCATACCGGCTCGCTGGCTGGCTCTGAGGCCGCCTACGAAGCGGCCTTTAGCCAAAGTGGCATTCTGCGCGCCCGGACGATGAACGAACTGTTTGACTTGGCCATGATCTTTTCCTACCAGCCGCTCATCCAGGGCAACCGTGTTGCCATCATCACCAACGCCGGTGGTCCCGGCATTCTAGCCACCGATGCCGTTGAGCGCAGCGGCCTGAAAATGGCCAGCTTCACCCCCGAAACACTGGCCGTCCTGCGGGCCAATCTGCCGGTGACGGCCAATATTTTCAACCCGATTGACATTATCGGTGACGCCCGCAGTGACCGCTACCGGATTGGGATTGATGCCGCCCTGGCCGACCCGAACGTGGATGCGGCGATCATTCTGCTGACGCCGCAGGCTCGCAGCGACCTGATCGAGACGTGTCTGGTGATCATTGAGCTCTCGCGCGCCTACGGCAAGCCGGTGGCAACAAGCTTTATGGGCGGCTATAGCCTCGGCCCATCAACCGAGATGCTCAGCGTCAATAAAATTCCCAACTACACCTTCCCCGAGCGGGCCGTCCAGTCGCTCTCATCTATGGTGCAGTACAGCACGTGGCGCCAGCGCCCCGCGCCCACCTATCGTAGCTTCGAGGTTGATCAGGAGCGGGTACGCACGCTCTTCAGCAGCGTCCGCGAGTCGGGCCGGGTGGAGTTGGGCGAGATCGAGGCCCGCGATGTGATCGAGGCATACGGGATGCGCCTGCCCCAGAGCCGCCTGGCCACCTCGCCCGACGAGGCCGCCAAGATCGCCGCCGAGATCGGCTTCCCGGTGGTGATGAAGATTAGCAGCCCCGATATTCTGCACAAGAGCGACATCGGCGGCGTGAAGGTAGGCGTGAGCGATGCATCCAGCGCCCGCGATACCTACGAGCTGATCGAGTATCGCGCCCGCAAGTATAGCCCCGGTGCCCGGATCTGGGGCGTGCTGGTGCAAGAGATGGTGCGCAAGGGTCGCGAGATGCTGGTCGGTGTCACCCGTGACCCGCAGTTTGGCCCGCTGGTGGCTGTTGGCATGGGCGGCATTTATGTCGAGGTACTGAAGGATCTGGCCTTCCGTCTCGCCCCGATTAGCGAGATGGAGGCAAGTGAGCAACTGCGCTCCATCCGCACCTACCCGCTGCTGCGAGGCGTGCGCGGCGAACCACCCGCCGATATTGCCGCGATAGAAGAGACGGTGCTGCGGGTCAGCCAGTTGGTCACCGACTTCCCTGAGATTGTTGAGATGGACATTAACCCCCTGGTGGTGCACAATCAGGGCGAGGGCGCAATTGTGCTGGATGCGCGGATTATCCTGAAGTAGTAGTGATATGGTGATATGGTGATGGTGAATGCAGTTCACCGTTCACCTTATCCAGGAGGCAGCCATGGCTACGCTCTACGTCGCTTCAACCGAAACCTTCGTCGGCAAGAGCGCGGTCTGCATCGGCCTGCTCCGCCGTATGCAGCGCGATGGGTTCGATGTCGGCTATATGAAGCCGGTCAGCGTCTCGGTCACCCACACGACCGACCGGGTGCTTGATGAGGATGCCGCCTTTATCCGCGAGGCTCTCGGTCTCGCCGCGCCGCTGGAGCAGATTGCCCCGGTGCTGATTACCCCCGGTGTGGTCGAGTCGATCATGCGGGGACAGCCCGCCAACTTCGCTAAGATCCTGCGCGAGGCGTACCTCAATGTCTCGCGTAATAAAGACGCTGTGGTGCTTGAAGGGACGAATACCTGGTCGGAAGGTGCGCTTCTCGATCTGAGCGCCGATCAGGTGACGGATCTGCTCCAAGCACCGGGCCTGCTGGTGAGCCGCTATAGCACGCCGCTCAGTATTGATGCTATTCTGGCTGTGCAACGCTATGTCGGCGACCGGCTGATCGGTGTGTTGCTGAACCAGGTGGAAGCTCCCCAGCGCGACGTTGTGCAGAGCCGGGTGGTGCCCTTCCTGGAGTCGCGTGGTATCCCGGTGCTTGGCCTGATTCCCCACGACCCCACCTTGGCCGGGATCAGCGTCGAGGAGCTGATCGAGCATCTTGGCGGGCAGCTAATCGGTAAGCGGGAGTGGTGCGAGAAGACGGTTGACTCGCTGATGATCGGGGCGATGGGTGCTGAGTCCAGCCTCTCGTTCTTCCGCCGACGTCCGAACAAGGCGGTGATCACCGGCGGCGACCGCAGCGACATCCAGTTGGCGGCCCTGGAGACAAGCACGAACGTCCTGGTACTTACCGGCAATGTTCGCCCCGCCTACCAGGTTGTTGACCGGGCCGAGGATCGTCAGGTGCCAATCATCATCGTTCCTGACGATACGTTGATCACGGTGGATCGTGCCGAGAGCCTCTTCGGTCGCGTGCGCTTCCATCAGACATCAAAGCTCACCCGCTTCATCGAGTTGATGGACGCCAACTTCGATTTCGCCCGCCTCTATCAGTCCCTTGGGATGACCAAAAGCTAGTATATTATGGGTAGGGGCGGCTCACGAGCCGCCCCTACAACTTCATTATGTCAGAGCCTGAAATCATCGGCCCGCTCACCTTTGTTGAGAACGCCGACTACCCCTACCCCTTCACAGTGGCTAAACCGCCCCGCTTCTGGATGGAGGAGACTGGCGGCGTCCTGGGCGCAGCTATCGAGGTCTTTATGCGCAGCGAGGATCTGAGCGCGGCCCAGCTCGATCTGATCAAGATCTACCTCCAGCAATACCTTGAGCGGGCGGTGATCACCGACGATGCCGACCGCCGCCGGTTGCTCGGGCGGCTGCCTAAGCTGCGCGGCGTGCGCGATATGGAGCGCTTTGCCGAGGATCTGTCTGAGGTAGGGGTTGAGCCTTTCTAGAGAGAGTTTCACTCTCTCTAAAGGCAATACCGCAAAACTCGCCCTGTCACGCTAAGCGAAGCGAAGCGTCCCGATGGGCATCATCATCGCCGGGACGCTTCGCTTCGTTCAGCGTGACATGTGTGACAGAGTGACTTTTGCTCTATTGCCTCTAAAGCCTGTGTTACCACACTATGCTCTATAAAAAAATCCTCCGTCCACTCCTGTTCCGCGCCGCCGGTGGCGACGCCGAAGCTGTCCACGAATTCACCCTGACGATGCTGTCCTTGCTGGGGCGCGTGCGCCCTGCTGCCGAACTAGCCCAGCGAGTCTGGGCTGTCCACAACCCGGCGCTGGAGCGTACGTTATTCGGGGTGCGCTTCCCCAACCCGCTTGGGCTGGCCGCCGGTATGGACAAAAATGGGGTAGCCCTGCCCGCCTGGGCAGCCATGGGATTTGGGTTTGTGGAAGCCGGTACAGTCACGTGGCGTGCCCAGCCCGGCAACCCGCGTCCGCGCATCTTCCGGTTGCCCGAGTACGCGGCTCTGATCAACCGCATGGGCTTTAACAACGCTGGTGCCGTAGCTCTCGCCGCTCGCCTACAAGAGATCGGCACACCGCCGCTGCCGGTTGGCATTAGCCTGGGTAAGTCACGTGTGGCCCCGATTGAGACGGCTACCGAGGACTACTGCGCATCCTTCCGTGCCCTCTACGATCACGGCAGCTATTTCGCGCTCAACATCAGTTCGCCAAACACGCCCGGCCTACGCACCCTCCAGGATCGCGCCCAGCTCAGCGAACTACTGTCGGCCCTCCAGACGATAAACCGGCGGATCAGCCACGCTCGCCAGCATATACCCAAACCTCTGCTGGTTAAGATCGCCCCCGACCTGAGCGATACGGCGATCAGCGAGCTGCTGGAGGTGTGTGCCGAACACGCGGTGAGCGGGATTATTGCCACAAACACCACGATCAGCCGAAGCGGTGTGACCGATCACCCGCGTGCGGGCGAGGCCGGTGGGCTGAGCGGGCGACCCCTCACGGTTCGCGCCCTCCAGGTGGTGCAATTCATCCGCCGCGAGGCTGGCCCTGACCTGCCGATCATCGGTGTAGGCGGCATCTTCGGCCCCGACGATGCCTTGCGCATGCGCTACGCGGGTGCCGACCTGCTCCAAATCTACACCGGCCTGGTCTACGAGGGGCCGGGGATCGTGCGCCAGATCGTGCGCGCACTGGCGTAGAGCTATAGCAATCCTCTCGGGGTTGTTGCGTGGAGTCGAGGCTTTAGCCGGATAAGGCCGCCTAAAGGCTCGACTCTTTTTCATAACCAGTTTAGGATTGCTATATTCGCAACGGAGGCTCCTATGCGTTCTCTCGTCAACCTCTCGATACGGGCGCGAGTGCTAATCGCACTCGTTCTCGTCTGCGGCATTGCCCTCACAACTCTGTCACTCACTCTCTTGGGCGGGAAGGTTGATTACGTCTTCACGTCAATCAACTCGGGACTCTCGGCTGGTTCGCCTAGCGGCGCGACCCCCGCAGGCGTTGGCGTGTCTGCCCAGGAGCGCATGGTCATCCGCAATGCCTCGCTGGTGATCGAGGTTGCCGACGTGACTCTCGCCGAGGATAAGATCCGCACGTTCGTCAATCAAGTGGGTGGCTACATTCTCAGCTCATCTACCTCTGGCGAAGGCAACAGCCTGAATGTCAGCCTGATCACCAAAGTACCGGCGGGTCAGTTCGACACAACCCTGAGTACATTTCAGGCGCTGGCATCCAAGGTACGTGAGCGGAGCGTCACAGGTGAGGATGTTACTGCAGAGTTCGTTGACCTCACGGCGCGCCTGCATAATCTGGAGGTTACCCGTGACCGCGTGGAGAGTCTGCTCGGCCAGGCCACTCTGGTTGACGATATGCTCAAAATCAATACGGCACTCGGCGATCTCCAGGGCCAGATCGAACAGATCCAGGGTCGCATGCAATATCTCAGCCAGAATGTGGCTGTCTCCACCATTACGGTGAGCGTCAAGCCGGTGCCGGTTGTGACGATCTTCGGCACCGAAGATTGGCAGCCCGTTATGGTTGCCCGGGGCGCACTGCGCAATATGATCGCGGCATGCCAGGGGTTGCTCAACCTGCTCATCACCGTGGTTGTCTGGTTACCGCTGATAGGGCCATCGCTCCTGCTAGCCTGGTGGGTCTGGAAACGTCTCCCGCGCAGAGGGCAACCGCTACCCGAAAGTCAGGCCGGAGAGAGCGAAAAATGATACCGACCCACACCCTTGCGCCCCACGAGCGCATTCTGGCCGCTCTGGATGTACCTGATCTTACGAGTGCCCTCGGTCTGGTGACTCAGTTACGTCACCATGTCGGCGGGTTCAAGGTTGGCCTGGAACTCTGCACCGCCGTCGGTGCCCCGCAGGTGGTACAGGCTGTGGCCTCCGCTGGCGGGGCCGTCTTCCTTGACCTGAAACTCTCCGACATCCCCAACACCGTGGCCGGGGCTGTGCGATCCGCCTGCGCCCTCGGGCCGGCGGTTCGCATGCTCACCCTCCACTGCCACGGCGGCGCGGCGATGCTCCGGGCCGCCGCCGAGTCCGCTCGTGCGGCTGGTGAGCAGCGCCCGCTGCTCCTTGGCGTCACCGTGATGACCAGCATGGACGAGGCAGCTCTGCGCGAGGATTTAGAGGTAAACGTTTCTCTTGCCGATCACGTCGTTCATCTGGCGCGTATGGCCCAGGCATGCGGCATAGACGGTGTGGTCGCCTCGCCCCACGAAGTTGCGGCGATCAGGGCGGCGTGTGGGCCGGAGTTGCTGATTATCACTCCCGGCGTGCGCCCGGCCTGGGCGAGCAGCGGCGACCAGCGCCGCGTGATGACTCCCGCCGAGGCTCTGCGGGTTGGCAGCGACTATCTGGTGATCGGCAGGCCGATTACCGCCCCTCCTGCTGCCATTGGCGGCCCTGCCGAGGCTGCCGCTCGTATTGCTGCCGAAGTGAGCGCACGCTGATACGGCGCGACTGCTATCATTCCGCGTATAGCAATCCTTCATAGGTTGTGAAGAGGAGTCGAGCCTTTAGGCGGCACTCTCCGGCTAAAGCCTCGACTCCGCCCAACGACTTTATTGGGATTGCTATACATCATTCCCCTCATCCTCGCGCTCTAGCGAGAGGTAGATCGGCCCTGCCCCGAGCAGGAAGATCAGTGATGTGCCGCACCCGGAGCGATTCGATGTGCTGAAGCGGGCATGTGCGCCGGGCTGGAGGTCGAAGACAAGATGCTTGCCAACGAGCGTATTGTGGGCGCGCAGTGTATGCTGTCCCGGCGCGATCTCTCGCGTCACCGACTGCTTATATTTCAGCGTCGCAATCAGTTCGTCGTCCAGCCAGATGCGAACCTCACGGATGCCCATGTCGCGCTCCAGCGTGCGTGAGACCGTGATCTGAGTCTGCGCTGTCCCCACCATTAGAGTGGCTCCCCGTGTTTCTAGAAAGGCTCCTATGCACCCGCATCATACACCCCTTTTCGCCGGTATTGACGTGGGGACGCAGGGTGTGCGCGTGCTGGTATCCGACGCCAGTGGCACGGTGCGTGCCCGCGCCGCCGCACCACTGTCTACCCAGGTTGGCCCTGGCGGGCGTGCTGAGCAGTTCCCCGATGACTGGTGGGCTGCCGCTGTCGCCTGTTTGCGCGCCGTCACCACACACCTTGGCAGCGAGGCGACATCTATCGTCGCCCTCGCCGTTACCGCTACCTCGGGCACGATCTGCTTGCTTGATAATGTGGGTCGCCCGGTTGTTCCGGCGATTATGTACAGCGACCGTCGGGCCACATCCGAGGCTGCTGAGCTGAATCTGGTCGCCGCCGATCTCTGCGCCCGCCTCGGCTATCGCTTCGACGCCTCGTTTGGTCTGCCCAAACTGCTCTGGCTGCGCCGTAACGTGCCCGAATCCCTGGACACCGCCGCCCACGTGGCCCACGCCGCCGATGTGATCGTTGGTCGGCTGAGTGGCGACTACGCGGTGAGCGACTGGAGCCACGCCCTCAAAAGCGGCTACGACCTCCTGTCCATGCGCTGGCCTGCGGAGTTGTTCTCCACCCTCGATCTGCCCCTGTCCAAGCTGCCACGGATCGTACCTCCGGCCAGTTCCATCGCCGCCGTATCATGTACCGCTGCCGAGGAGACTGGCTTGCCGCCTACGGCTATCGTTGTTGCCGGCATGAGCGACGGCTGCGCCGCCCAGATCGCGGGCGGGGCCGTCGAACCCGGCCAGTGGCTCAGCGTTCTTGGTACCACCTTCGTCTTCAAGGGTGTTAGCACGGAACTGCCGCACGACCCACAAGGTCGGGTATACGCCCACCGTCACCCTGACGGATACTGGCTGCCGGGGGCGGCCAGCAGCACCGGCGGAGGTGCTCTGTCCGCCCGCTTCCCCAACGCTGACTTAGCCGCTCTCGACACGCACGCCGCCGCCATCACACCAAGCGGCGCACTCTGCTATCCGCTCCAAGGCAGAGGCGAGCGGTTCCCCTTTGTTGCCCCCGCTGCCGAGGGCTTTGTGCTGGGTGCGGGCAACAACCGCGAGGTAGAGTATACGGCGATTCTAGAGGGAGTAGCCTACCTAGAAAAGTTGGCTTACGCGGAGCTAGAGGCGATGGGCTATGGTGTAGACGGGCCGATTCGCACAGCGGGGGGCGGGGCGCGTAGCATGATCTGGCTCCAGATCCGTGCCGATGTGCTGGGCCGAACCCTGATCGTGCCCCGCGAAGTTGAAGCCGCCTTCGGTGCCGCCGTCCTCGCCGCCGCCCATGCCTACTCTGGCCTAGGTGCCGCCACTCGCGCCATGAGCCACGCCCGCGCCGAGGTTGCCCCTCGTCCTGACGCGGCCCGTTACGAGGAGCCGTACCATCGGTTTATCGCAGAGCTACGGTCACGCGGGTATATTGGGGAGAAGAATAACTGAGCCTAATCATCGTGCGTGATAAAATTGAGGAGAAACAAGGTTCGCAACAGCGTTACCATAACTCACCGAGGCATAGCATGAGCATTGAAACACCCAGCCTGCCCGAGATCGTCACTCGCTCGCTTGACGCAACCTGGAGCTACCCGCGCTGGTCTCACCTGCCCGACGACGGTAACCGCTACGAGGTGATTGATGGAGTATTGTACATGACCACCGCGCCAAGCTACTTCCACCAGTGGATTATTCGCCAGATCGTGTTTGCCCTTGCAGAGCAGATTGACCGCCCTGGCATCGGACTCACCGCCTGGTCGCCCATTGGTCTGCTGATGTCGGGCTGTGATCCTGTGCAGCCCGATATTGTGGTGGTGCGTAGCGAGGATCGTGGCATCATCTACGACCGGCGGATTAATGGTGTGCCTGCACTGATTGTGGAAGTTCTGTCCCCCTCGAACGCGGAAAAAGATACCGAGATCAAGCGCGGAGCCTATGCACGGGCGGGTCTGCCCGAATACTGGATCGTGCGCCCCGCCGAGCGCGATGTGATCGTGTTGAGCCAACCTGACCCGGCCAGCGGGCTGTTTCTCCATTCGGTCACTATTCCGCCAGACGGCAGACTGCATGCGGCAACCCTGCCATTTCAGGCTGAAATCGCCAACTTCTTCGCCGGGTCGCCGGACGAGACTCTGTAGGAGAACACTACGATGAGTACAGACATTCTCCCTGTTGCCGGACCCGCCAATCATCTTCACCCACCCTCCGGCGGGCGATGGCTCGTTGCCGACTACGAACACCTTCCCGACGATGGGCCGCGCTACGAACTGATGCATGGAGAACTGAGGATGACCCCCGCGCCAAATATCGGACATCAGACCGCCAGCGGTCTTATCTTTTACCACCTACTATCCCAGGTGCAATTAACGGGCAAAGGTCGTGTCTTCACTGCCCCAATTGATGTTGAACTGAGCTTCGACACGCTGGTGCAGCCCGACCTTGTGGTTGTCCTGAACGGCGGTGCCGCCATGATCACCGAGCAGCGCATTGTTGGCCCGCCCGATCTGGTGGTTGAAGTTGCATCGCCCAGCACCGCCAGCTACGACCGGCGCGAGAAGCGTGATGCCTACGCCGCAGCCGGGGTACGCGAATACTGGATCGCCGACCCGGCCAGCCGGACGATTGAACTGCTGACCCTGGACGGCAGCGAATATCGCTCGTCCCACGTCTATCGAGGCCAGGCCGCACTGCCTAGCACCGTCATCGTTGGCTGGGACGTAGCGACGGAGCGGCTATTTGGGTAGGGGGATGTAGCTGTCGCGTAGCACCGTCTCTCGCGAGCCGGTCTGCGCGTAGGCGGCGATCAGTGCGTGGGCGTGGGAGATCGGTTGTTCGATCATCGCCGCAAGGGGAATGAGGAGTGTGGCATCGGCATCGTTGGCGAGCGATTGTGTGGCTGCCGCCAGCACCTGCCGTGCGCCGTTCGCAATCACGTCATCGGCGAAACCGCTGCGGGCGGCGTGCTGATGCTTCGCTGCATCGGGTACATCGGCGCGCTCCACCAGCGTCTGGTCGAGCGCAATCCCCTTGAGCAGCGCCAGTAATGCCCCGTAGAGTCCGAAGTCAGCACAGCTATCGAATGCCTTAAACTCGATCCGCCCGACCTCGCGCTGATTACGGGCCAGTTTGCCGGGTGGGTCACTTGCGGTGGCGACGAAGACATAGGCTGCGGGCCGCTGCCCCGTCCGGTAGAAGGTACGCACCGAGAGTCCGTCCCACACGTGACCATCATAAAAGGGCGAGCTAAAGCTGAATGGCACAATATACGGACTATAGGCCGTTAGTTTGCGCCCAATGTCGAGTGCTTCGGCAGCATCCATCCCGTCCATTGATATATTGAGATCGGGGCCGTACGTGAGCATCGCCAGGGCTTCGGTCTGATAGTCTGGATCAGCCTGGCGCAGGTGTTGCTCAAAGACATTAAGCGGCGGGTCGTAACGGAAGATTGTGGCGGTCGGATTGAAGCTGATCAGCACCGGGTGCAATCCCTCGGCGGCGGCGGCATCCCGCAGACGGGCGAAGCTCGTGCGCAACTCGTCAACCGCGCCGATGATGGTGAGGGACGGAGTGGTACGGATTTCAATGCCTTTCGGCACCACCGCCCGCATCCGGCCCTCCTCATCGTATCGCTCCAGTCCCTCAATGTACCACCGTTTGACGCGCACACCTGCGTCGCCGATATGCAGCACCTCCGCATCGTCCGGGTAGAGCGGCAATGCCGCAATAATGCGCCGAAAAACCGTATAGCTTGCTTCCGTCCATGCGACAAGAACATTACTCTGATCGACGAAGGCGACTTCGTGTTCAATACCGAAGTGAAACATGACTGCCTTATTTCGCACGAGACAGGGTTTCAGATGCCAGGTTTCGGGTTTCAGGCGAAGCGCATCACAATGCTCTGCGTGGGCCAAAATTGTAAAGTAACCGCGAACCTTGTTCTACCGCAAGCGGTATTCGTCGTGCGGGATTCCAGCCCGTCAGATGCACGTCGGCAGACTGGAAGCTCGCACGACGAACTGTAAATCTGACCCCTGACCCCTGACCCCTGACCTCTGACCCCTGACCTTATTTCTTTTTCCCGCGTGGCACAGCGGATGTGCTGCGCCCGTGTGGCGGAGGAGACTCCGTAGGTTTGGACGCCCTCTGCTGGGCCTGAAGAATCTTGGCGGCCTCGGCGGCAATGTTCGGGTTCTCGCGGCGCATGGCCTGCGGCGGGGCGATGGGACGGGCCGGCGGGGTATTCTGTCCGGCTGCCGCAGCCTGGATGATCAGCGGCATAATCTCGTCCTCGCGCCCGATATGGCAGTTCTTAAACTTCTTGCCGCTGCCACACGGACATACGTCGTTGCGACCAGGCATTTCCACCTGTTTATGGACGACCTTCGCCTGCTCGATCTCTTCCTCTTCGCTGCTGCCGCCGACACGCTGGGCGGTGGCGAGGCGCTGCTGCTGTTCGGCCTCGATCTGCCGCATGTACGCCTCGTACTGGAAGGACGCGGCCATCAGGTTGAAGACAATGTCGCGGGTGATGTTCTCCTTCAACTCGTCGAACATCGAGAACGAGGCCCGCTTGAACTCGGTGAGTGGATCCTTCTGGGCGTACGCCTGGAGATTGATGGATTGGCGCAGCTCATCCATCGCTGTCAGGTAATCAATCCACTGTCGGTCAATCGCGCCCAGCATCAGGCGGCGCTCCACGATCCGCATCTTATCCGTCCCGATCACCCGCTCGCGCTCAACGTAGGCCCACTCCATCTGGTCTACCAGCCAGTTCTCGATCTCGTCGCGGCTCTTCTCCTGGAGGCTGACCGGTGCGGTGCTGGGCGGAAGCAGCGGGTTGATCTTGCGGTACTGGCGCAGCAGATCTTCAACATCCCAGTCCTCACGGTCATCATCGGGCAGATTAACATCCACCAGGGCGGCGATCTCTTCGCCTACCAGTTCTAGCACGCGCTCGCGCATATCGGCACCGGCGAGGATGGCCTGTCGGTCGGCGTAGATGATATGGCGCTGCTTGTTCATCACATCGTCGAACTCGACGGTGTGCTTGCGGATGTCGAAGTTAAAGCCCTCGACGCGGGTCTGCGCGCCTTCAATGGTGCGGTCAAGGATGCCCGCCTCCAGGGGCAGATCGTCCTCCACCAAACGGCTCATAATGCTACGGATACGCTCCACCGGGCCAAATCGCCGCATCAACTCGTCCTCAAGCGAGAGAAAAAACCGTGATGAGCCGGGGTCGCCCTGGCGACCGGCGCGACCGCGCAACTGGTTGTCAATCCGGCGAGCCTCGTGGCGCTCGGTGCCGATGATGTGCAGGCCGCCCAGCTCGCGCACCTGCCCGCCCTCGATAGCGGTGAGGCGAATCGCCTCGGCCCGGGCTGCCTGGAGTTGCTCAGGGTTAGCGGCATCAAACGTGATCCCCTGAACCGCCAACAGATCATCCACCAAACCATCAGGATTCCCGCCAAGCAGAATGTCGGTGCCGCGACCGGCCATGTTGGTGGCAACTGTCACCACGCTCATGCGCCCAGCCTGAGAGACAACGCGGGCCTCGCGCTCGTGTTGCTTGGCGTTTAGCACGCTGTGCGTCACCCCCGAGCGATGCAGAAGATCGCTCACCCGCTCGGATGTCTCCACCGAGGTCGTGCCGATCAGCACAGGTCGCCCAGTTTCGACCATCTCCTGCACCTCGCGCACCACCGCCTCGAACTTCGCCTGCTCACTGCGGTAGATCTGATCGGGCAGATCCTTGCGAACCATTGGTTTGTTCGTCGGGATGATGACCACATCCAGGTTGTAGATCTTGCCAAACTCCTCGCGCTCGGTGTAGGCCGTACCGGTCATGCCGGCCAGCTTATCGTACATGCGGAAGTAGTTCTGAAAAGTGATCGTGGCCAGAGTCACGTTTTCGTTCTTGATCTGCATACCCTCTTTGGCCTCAACCGCCTGATGCAGTCCATCGCTCCAGCGACGACCGGGCATGGCTCGGCCCGTGAACTCATCAATGATGATCACCTCGCCGTCGGGTGTGATCATGTAATCTTTGTCGCGGTGGAAGATAAAGTTCGCCTTGAGGGCGTTCTCAACATAGTGAGTCTTCTCATAGTGAGCCGGGTCGTACAGACTCTCGCCGTCAGGAATACGCAGCAATCGCTCAAGCTTCTCAATCCCCTGCTCAGTGAGCGTAATGCCCTTGCTGCGCTCATCAATCAGGAAATCGCCGTCGGGCTCCAGACCCTCATCCTTGATCTGCTTAATCGTCACACTACTGCGCTTGAGGTTGCGCACCAGCACAGCCAACTGCCGGTAGAGGTCGCTGCTCTTCTGGGCCGGGCCAGAAATGATCAGCGGAGTGCGCGCCTCATCAATCAGGATGTTGTCAACCTCGTCCACAATCGCGAAGTGCAGCGGCTGCTGAACCATCTGCTCCAGCTCGTAAGCCATGTTATCGCGCAGATAATCAAAGCCAAACTCATTATTGGTGCCGTAGGTAATATCGGCATAATACGCCTCGCGGCGCTGGCAGGGCCGCCAGTGAACAAGGCGCTGATCCTCGGGGTTGGCGTTCGGATCAGTGTACTCGGGGTCGTAGCGGGCACTGGTGTCGTGAGCAATAAAGCCAACGCTCAGGCCGAGGAAATGGTAGAGCGGAGCCATCCAGCCCGCGCCGACCTTCGCCAGATAATCGTTCACCGTCACCAGATGCGCGCCCTGGCCCTCCAGAGCGTTGAGGTAAAGCGGCAGGGTGGCCACCAGCGTCTTACCTTCGCCGGTCTTCATCTCGGCAATCTTGCCCTGATGCAGCGCAATCCCGCCGATGAGTTGCACATCAAAATGGCGCATGCCCAGCGTGCGGCCGGCGGCCTCACGCACAGCGGCAAAGGCATCGGGCAGGATGTCATCAAGCTCCTCGCCCGCCTCTAGCCGAGCGCGTAGCTCCGGCGTCTTGCCCCGCAGAGCCTCATCAGAAAGCGCCTTGTAGACATCCTCAAGGTTGTTAATCTCATCAACAATCGGGAGGATCTGGCGCACTGCGCGATCATTCCCATTGCCGACAACCTTCTTCAGCCACTTGAGCATCGGTATCTCCATCGCGAGGCGCAACGATCAGCTCACGCCCCACGCATTTAGGTGTCACTATAAACATTAGGGAGGCATTATACCCGACGCCAATGGCCTGGGGCAAGAGTTCAGGACGCCACCCCCATTGCGAACAGCGCCAGTTGAACGACGCCGATAAGCAGCAGGAGCAGCAGGATGACGCCCACGGCCACGCCGCCAATCGTGGCGGCGCTGAGGGGGCGCAGTGGCCGGATCGGCTCGCCGGCGAGAGATTGGCGTACGGCGGCGATAATCTGGGTGACGCCAGCCGTTGTACCGTAGGGTTCAACACCGGCCCACTCCCAGCCTGGGCCAGATAGTGGCAGCAACAGTTTACGCGCCGAACTGGCTGCTAGCGCCCCGGCCAACGGATCGCTGCCGTCCGGAACCCACGGGCCGACGATCATATCGGCCTGG
Source organism: Chloroflexales bacterium (assembly GCA_037134395.1). Taxonomy (GTDB): domain Bacteria; phylum Chloroflexota; class Chloroflexia; order Chloroflexales; family Chloroflexaceae; genus Oscillochloris. The sequence continues at coordinate 18,769 of JBAXMH010000014.1, read as the reverse complement.
GCTAACTGGCCTGCGAGATCGGCGCTGCGGTCGAGTGGGATTAGTCCGAGGCCGGGTAGCGCGCTGCGCAGGCCAACAAGCAGGGCCGCGCCGATCTCGCCATCGGCGAGAACCACCACGCGCAGGGCCACCTGCTGCGTAACTCCGACTGCCTGTCGGGCGCGTCCATCGCGGCGCAGTGTGGATCCGTGCGCCAGCAACACAGCCGTTGCCATCAGGCTGTAGGCGATGGCCTGAGCCAGATCCGTAACAAGATCGCCAACAAAGGGTTCGCCGAGGGCCATGCTGATGAGTCGGTAGAGGATGTAGAGCGCGCCGCCGAGGACGGTGAGGGTCGCAATGAAGACGAAAAAGAAGAGGTAGATCCGCCGCACTAGCGAGGTGCGCTCCGCTTCACTAGCGGAGCCTTCTGCTGTCGCGGCGATCTGGGCGCGCCGCCAGAAGATCAGCCAGGGCGGTAGACCAGCGATGAGGGTTGCGGTGAACCATGCCAGCGGTTCACGCAGATTGGCCAGCGGTGCTGCGCCGCCCAGCGCCTGGATCAGCACGCTCAGCAGGCCACCAAAACCGATCAGGCTCGCCATAAGCCCGATGGCGGCCACCAGATACCAGGCCAGCCGACGTACCCCCGCCTGACGCGGTGCCTCGCCAATGGCGGCAACATCCGTGCGCAGCACGTTGGCGTGGAATCCCCAGATCACCCCCCCGATCAGGATCGTCGGTAGTGCGTCGCGGATGTCGCCCTCTGGTGTCAGGCCGAGCGCGACCCGAAACACGCCCGCCAGCAGGGCCGCAGCGTTGATCACCACGCTGAGCGCGCCGACCACAATGAGCGCGTAGAGGTAGAACTTACGCAGCGCCGAGGCCCGCTCGTCGGCGTCAGTCCCGGCGAAGAGCCGCTCGGCCCGTAGCCAGTGGCCGAGCCAGAGCGCCAGACCGACCAGCACCGCCACGACCGGCGCGGCAAGCCCGCCCCGGTCGCCTGTGCCGCCAATCTGGAAGAGCAGCCAGTGCAGCAGATTCATCGCGCCGTTGCTCAGTATGGCCACGCCCAGCGCCGCTATACCCAGCAGGTAGATCCGGCGCACCAGCGCACCAGCACCGACCGGCGGTACGGCGCGAACATCGCCGCGAGCGACCAGGGTGTGGTAGGCGTAGAACCCGCCAAGGACCAGCAGCGCGATCATGCCACGGAGGATTGCCGGGCCTGGAGTGCGATCCAGCCCCAGTTGCGGCAACCCCAGCCCAAGCTGTAGCAAGGCCAGCAGAATATCCCAGACATTGGCTGCCAGCGGGAGCAGCAGGCCCGCCAGGTTGCCATAGAGGTAGAGCCGGCGTAGAGCCGATGCTCGTTCGTCAGCATCAGTCCGTGCCAGCCGCTCGGCCCACAGCCAGTGGACAACCCACAGCGGCAGGCAGACCAGCACCAGCGCGATCTGAAAGGCGGTTGTTGCTACCGGTGGATGGCCATCGGCATCGAACACGCCGCGCAGCAGCGCGATCAGCGCCCACGCCAGCCCGTGCAGGCCAATCGTCGCCGTGACAAAAATATACCAGCGCCGCACAGTTACCATCAGCAGCCTCTCCGCGTATCCCAGCAATCACGCCAAACCGTCCAGTCACTGCTGCCAACGAGTCGCCACACGCCCGACTCATCGGCCAGTGTGATGGTGAAGGTACGGCTCGACTGGCCGCTGCTGAGCACGTCGCCCTGAGAGAAACTCGTTGCGCGCACAGTAACAACCGCCCGCGCACCACTTATGGTGGTATCGAGTACCTCATAGGTGCCAGAGGTCGTCGTGTCCATGCTTGGCATATCCGCAACAAAGTCGGCGGCGCTCGGCGGGTAGCCGCGCAGGGTTGGTGAGAGGTAGCCGTAGGCGCGGGCAGAATCGCGGCGCTGGAGGGCGAGCAAGTAATTGGAGACAACGTCGGCGGGGGACGTTTCCGTGCGGTAGCTTGGCGGAGGTCGAACCAGCACCACAACGACCGCGATGACGACGAGGAGAATCGCCCCGGCAACAATTGCCAGCAGGGCACGGTCGGTACGACGCATATGACCCTCCTGGAAGGCGGGCACACGTGCCACATTTCGACGTATTGCCCGTTAGGGGACTACGTTAACGCTGTTGGGCGTCCGCCCCTGAAGGAGAAGAATCAGTGGCCTCTGCGTTCGTGCGAGAAAACGCATCCCACCAGCGCTGAGCATTTGAGGGTTGAGGGGGGGCGGCAGGAGGAGCTAGGGTGGGCGCAGGATCGGGCGCGGGTGTCGGCGCGATCATCTGCGGCAGAATCACAATATCGCCGTCGCGGGCATAGCCAAGCTGCTCGCGAGCGATCCGTTCAACGTTCACATTAGACTCGGCGTAGTCAACAGCACCCTTCAGCGCATGCTGCTCGTCTCTGAGATGATCAACCTCGGCCTGGATCGCAACCCGACTGGACTCCAGACTAGCACTCTGCATCACCTGGCCAATGAAGTTCGCGATCAGCAGCCCGATCAAAGCAACCATGATCGCGCCGAGGACGATTGAGATCAGCCCACGCCCTCCCGACCGCGCCAGCGCGGCAAGCTGCCCAAGCATGCTATCAATCGGCGCAATGGACGGACGACGAGTCGGAATCGGCAGTACCTTGCGCCGTGCGTGGTGACGTATACGCTTCATCGTCATGAGCTTACCCTATACATCACCGCCACGGGGAGCCTCTAGCAGCAGTGGCTCATCAATTGTCGTCGTCATGGCGCTCTGGCCACGGAAGAGGCCACCTGGCTCGATATGCAGAGCCGCCGCCGTAATATCGCCCCAGACCTTGCCAGTCGGCGATATTTCAAGCTGCTCGACTGCCGTGATCTCGCCCTTAACCGCCCCAGAAACATGGACATTGTGCGCCTTCACCGTCGCTATCACCCGGCCTGTCTCGCCGACGATCAAGTTACCAAGCACCTCAATGTCACCCTCAACTGATCCATCAATCCGCATATTGCCATCTGAGGTCATTGACCCCTGGAAACGAGTATTTGCGCCTATGACCGTCTCAGCCTTGCCATTCATTGTGGGTAGGGCCGTTTGGGACTTCTTGTGGGAGCCAAACATGCTACGATCCCTCCTCGGCATGCTCGCACATACCAACACAAACGACCTCTTTCGGTGACTTTACCGACAAGAGTGCCTGGTTTCTGCGGCGTGCGGTGCTTTGATTATAAACGACCCCGGCGCTTCGGGCAACCCTTTGCCACGCACTACACCCTTTGCGTCTTTGCGCCTGTGCGTCAGACCATATGCACGTTTGACGCAGAGACGCAAAGACGCAAAGGATTGTCTCGTTGTCTATTGTGATTGATGTGGGCTAATTAGCCCACGTTTGACAGGCCCGATGGGCGCTCGTAGAATCAACACTGTCCCCAACCGATGCCGTCCGTGCTATGAACCGTGGCAAGATAGGAACACCCTCGACATGATCGCTGATGCGAGCGCCCCTCAGTTTGATGCATCATCTCGCCGTCGGATCTTGACCGTTCTCTTCGTGGGGGTATTTATGGCGGCTCTGGATGCCGCCATTATTGCCCCAGCCATCCCAGCTCTGCGCGCCGCCTTCGGCGTTGGTAACAGCCAGATCGGCCTCGTGACAATTGTCTTCGGCCTGTGTTCACTGAGCAGCACGGCTCTGATGTCCAATCTGAGCGACCGCTACGGGCGCCGTCCGATCTATCTGATCAACATCAGCGGGTTCGCTCTCGGCTCACTGCTGATCGCCCTCTCGCCAAATTTCGGCATGGTGCTAGTGGGTCGCGCCATCCAGGGCATCAGCGCGGGCGGGATCACGCCCACGGCCAGCGCGGTCGTCGGTGACGCATTCCCGCCAGCCGAGCGCGGCAAGATCCTCGGCCTGATCGGGGCTACCTTCGGTATGGCCTTCCTGATCGGCCCGGTGGTGGCATCCCTGATGCTGATCGTCCTGAGCTGGCAGTGGATTTTTTTGATCAACCTGCCAATCGCCGTGGTTATCCTGGTGATGGGTGCGCGGGTTCTGCCGGTCTCCACACCCATCAGCAACCAGCCGCCCTTTGACTATGCGGGGATCGCGGTAGTGACAGTGATGCTCACCAGTCTGATGATGGGGATCAACCGGGTTCTTGATAACGCTCTGGGTATGACCATCTGGCCGGGGCTGCTGGGGCTGGCCGCCTTGTGCGTCCCGCTGCTCATCTGGGTCGAGGGGCGGGCAACCCAGCCGATTGTGCCGCTCAAGTTGTTCAAGACTCGTCAACTCGTAACGACCTACATTCTTTGTGTGGGCGCAGGCTTCGGTATGGGCAGCATCATGTTTATCTCCTCCGTGGCGGTGGCCGCGTTTAACACACCCTCGAAGCAGGCGGGCCTGCTGCTGCTCCCGATGGTTGTCTGCTCGTCGGCAGCCTCAATGGGTTTCGGCAGGGTGCAAAACCAGATCGGCGCACGGGCGGTGATGCTCTGGGGCTTTGGGACGCTGGTGGCTGGCTCCGCGCTGCTGGGGCTGGCGGCGGCGCAGTTCTGGCTCTACATGCTCTCCACCCTGCTGATAGGCGCGGGCGTAGGGATTGTTGTGGGCGGCACACTACGCACGGTTGTGCTAGATGAGGTACAACCCCACGAGCGCGGTGTGGCCCAGGGTCTGGTAAATATTGGCATCGCGATGGGAAACCTACTGGTGGTGGCCATTCTCAGCGCCCTGGCCGACCAAGCCGGCGGCGGGCTATCTGGCCTGAGCGTGGCCTATCTCGCCGCCGCCGGGGTGATGGTGGTGATGATGGTGACGAGTTTTGGGCTGCGCCCACGTCGGCAGGCCTAGTACAGGGTTCCGAAGATTCGTAGGGAGTTGTGGACGCATCCCGCCCATGCAGATTAGGTGGCCGGGTTCCGGTGGCCGACCGCCGGAACCCGGAACCCGGCCACCTAATCTCGGACACAGAGGTCTTCACCAAACCCGATGAGGATTTCCAGAACCTTAGTACTACAGTTGTAGTTATCCCGATGGGAAGGGCTGTGCCAAACCATCCCAGATTTTGGCCCAGACCCCGCTCTTCTGCCATTGTCGCAACTGCCAATGGACGGTTTGATAGGGAAGAAAGTGCGATGGCAGCGCATTCCATGCACATCCGGTCTGCATCTGATGCACAATTGCCGCGAGGATCACCCGCCGATCACGCGTGCGGGGTCGGCCACTGCGCTTCCCGCTGGGCTCGTACTCCACCACGGCGGGCTTGCCCTCCAGAGTCACGGCGAAACGCCCGTGCAGCGGGTCGGCTACCGCAGTGGGCGCTCGACCGTGATCTTCGAGTAACCAAAGGCTTTATTTGGGAAGATCTTCGACTGCTCGCTCTCCGCGAAGGCCAGGAACGACTCAACAACCCGGCGCATATCGGTCTCCGCGAAGCGGCAGTTCTTTTGCCCAGGTTCTTGCGCAGCGGCTCGAACCAAGCTGTCGCGTCGATCAACTGCACCCCAGACTCGCATCAAAGCTCCTTCGGCACTAGCCGCTCAATCCGGCGGCGGATGCTCAGGGCCAATACAAATGCGATGGGCGAGAATGCCGCCATGCAGAGAGCTATTCCTAGTAGGGCGTAGTCGCTGAGGGCGACCTCCTGGGAGACGGTGATGACCTCGCGGTAGGGTTCGTCGCTGGGTGCCTGCCCAATCGTTATGTCGGAGGTAAGGCTGGCCGGAACGAGATCGGCGGAGCGCATGCGGGTGAGGTAGGGCGCACCGGCCATCAGTGCGGCCAGATCACTGGTGGGTGGCGGATTGAGACTGCTCATTGGGCCAGCGAAGATGGTGGGAAGATTCGCCACCTGGCTGCGGTGGGCGCTAAGGACAAAAAGATCGACGCCCACGGGCCGGTCGGAGAGTGCGCCGAGACGCATAGGGTAGACGGGCGTCGTCCCGGCGTAGCGGATGCGCAGCGCAGAGAGAGAACCCTCCGGCGTGTCCGCATCACGCTTCACGGCAACGAACGTCCAGCCATCGGCCACATACGCCTTCAGGATCGGCACGGCGGCAGCGGGCAGCGTATAGTCGTTCGCCGCAAGCCAGCTTTGGAGTGCCTGCGGATCGGTGGCGGAGAGGCTGGCCACCGTGAATCCACCCAGGGTCTGTTGTTTGATAACGTTCACGCCAGGGGTGGGGGATGCGACCATGCCACGCGAATCACGGCTCTGCGTGCGCCAGACATAGCGGCTCTTGCGATCAACAAGAGGTTGTGTGACCTCCGCCACATAACGCAACAGAGCCTCGCCGTTAGCAGGCTGATCCACCGTAGGTGTGGCGGGCACAGGAAAAATGACAGCGGCGTGAGGCTGCGCCTCGCTCAGATCCACCGTGACGATCATCTGCTGATTCGCGCCATCGCTGATCAACAGGGCGCGCTCAAAGGTGATCCGTGCCCCCAGGGAGATTCCAGCGGCGCGGGATACTCCTGGCGCGAGGGCGATCATGATCGCCAACATGATAAAGGGGCGAAGCATGCGGAATTGGTGATTTGCGCCAATCCCCCATACGTCGCCCCCACACTTTATGATCCGCATACACACTACCTCTGTCATCTTCTGATCATGTGCTGTAAGGCTGCCGTAATATACACAGCTTGTTTGTTTCAGTCCCGGTTCGTACTATAGCACTATAGCGTCGCCCCCGCCAAAGGGCGGGTATCCCTTCTATCAAACCATCACCATGGCGGCGATGTGATGTTCGCCACCGTTCGCCCCATCGCCTTCGGCGAGGGCAGGCATTGCTGTCTCTTCAATCTGATCTGGGGGGAAAGGAGTCACTGTATCAAGAAATGGCTATGACCGTAGGCGACCCCGCGCCTGCATCGTGCATCAACAATAACTCGGAATGAGGAACACCCATGATTCGCAAAAACAGTAAGATCTTTGTCGCCCTGGGCCTGTCGTTGTCGCTGCTGACGGTCTTTAGTCTCTTCAGCTACCGATCCTCCGCCGCAAGCGCCGTGATAGCCGTCCAGGGGCCGACATCTGCCACCTGCCAGCAGACGGGCCAAGCTGTGCCAGCTGGCTATCAGGACTCAAACTTTGGCCTAGAACTCCAGCAGTTCTGGCCGAACGAGCCGGTCTCGATCTCGTTCACCTTCCCCGACGGTCGCGTCCTCAGCCCGGTGGTCACCAGCATCAGCGACCGAAATTCGCTACAGAATCCGGTGACGAATTTCACCTTCAATGGGGTAACGATTCCGATCAATGGTCTCGACGGTGTGATTGACATGCCGGCAAACTTTCCCTGGATCAGCAACACCGACATTGGCGGCGACTTCTACTTCCCCTTCCTGGCAACCAACAAGTGGGCCTACGGCTGCTACACCTTCACCGCCCATGGCCTCCAGAGCAACCGCGTGGTCGTGTCTAACTTTGTGGTAATCCCAAGGACGGGGCCGGAGCCGAATCCTGGCCAGGCATCATTGATTGTTGAGGATAACACCACAGGTGACCCGAGCAGCCAGCAGGGTGCCCTGGTGAACATCTTCGGGCGGGGCTTTGTGGCCAGTGAGGTGATCTCGATCTGGATCACGGCACCCGACGGGGTCGTCTTCTCGTTCCCCTACCAGCCGATCACCAGCGATATTGGCTCGTTCTCAGTGCCTTTTGAGTTCAACGCCAATCACCCGACCGGCATCTACGCTTTCACTGCGCTCGGCAATGCCAGCGGCTATCAGGTGATCACGCGCTTCAACCTCACGTCGCGATCCTCGTCCCAGAACGGGTGGTCGCAACTGCGGGTGGCCTTCCCGGCCGCACGCAATGGCGGCCAGGGCACAACCTTTGAGGTGCAAGGCAAGCGCTTTAACCCCTTTGAGCGGGTTGATATTTGGATGACTCTGCCAGATAGCGCGGTGCGCGGCCTGCCCTCGCAGTACGCCGACGCTAACGGCGAGTTTTTTGCCGATATCTACCTGGACGAGCGACTGCCTACCGGCGAGTACGATTTTAGCGCCAAGGGTGCCACGAGTGGCTTCCTGACCATCACCACGCTCCAGCTCAACTCGGGCGGGCTGAATGTACCGATCCCTGGCGCCGGCAGTACGGTGAATACTACACCGGCACCTGATGTGATCATCTCGAACGACCTGCTCTCCACGGGAACCACGGACACCCTTGGCGCGCCCCCTCAGGAGCAGCCGCCCTTCACGAGTCCGTCAGACCCGATCTTCTAGTTTCGCGCAGGGAATTCATCGCCGCTCAGCCCTCACCCCCCCAGCCCCCTCTCCCAGAACGGGAGAGGGGGGGCCGAGGTGCAGAATCTCCCCTCTCCCCCGGTGGGAGAGGGGCAGGGGGTGAGGGGGTACGGTTCTGTAGGCAACGCATTAGGACCGGATGCGTGTGGAACACCACACGCATCCGGTCCTAATGCGTTGCCCCTACAATACATTGACAAACCAATCGGCCTGGAGTACACTGCTAACAGTAGTTCGTATTCAAACTACTAAAAAATATGCATAACCTGATTGACCAACTCACAGACCTGGGGATGACCGAGTACGAGGCGAAGGTCTATCTTGCGCTGCTTGGCGAAAACCCCGCCACTGGCTACCAGATCAGCAAAACCTCGGGCGTGCCGCGCTCGATGGTCTACGAGGCGCTTGGCCGTTTGGAAGTGCGCGGGGCGGTGTTGCGCTCGCTTGAGGAAAAAGCCACGCTCTATCGGCCCGTGCCCCCGGCGATGTTGCTCGACCGTTACGAGCGCGAGGCCCGCGAGCGGGCGGCGAACCTGCGAGCGTCCCTGCTTCCGCTCTACAACCGCGAGGAGACCGGGCGGCTCTGGAACTTCAGCGGGCGGCGTGAGGCTCTAGCCTACGCCGCCAACATGATTGACGCGGTAACGTGCGAACTGATGCTGGTTCTCACCGATGCCGACGTGGACGCATTGCGCCATCATCTGGAGGCCGCGCACGCTCGCGGTGTAGCCCTGGGGGTTATCCTCACAGGCGATACGTCCTTCGCTCTTGGGCAGGTGGTACGCCACCCCAAACGTGAAACCGAGTTGCACCGCATGCAGGAGACGCTGATCGTCGTTGCCGACGAGGGCGAATTCTTGATCGCGAGCGGACATCATATCTCGGCTGCGACCGTCACCTCAAACCTGAACATGGTCATGATCGCTCGCCAGTTTATCTGGATGGAGCTGTTTGCGCAGCGGATCTTCGCTCGCCTCGGCGACGACCTACTCCTAAAACTTGATCCTGACGATCAACACGTGCTGCATTAATCTGGTAGAGACGCCCCGGTGGGGTGTCCACAAAAAAGGCAGAGACGCCCCGGCAGGGTGTCCACAAAGAAAGTAGAGACGCCCCGCCGGGCGTCTTAGGAGGGTCCTGATGTCTATTCTTACCCACACCCACCCCAAGGAGAATCCCAACGCACGCTTGTCGATCAATGACGAAATCGTTGAGCCGCTCTTTGTGGCGCTGACCTTGATTGGAATCGCGGCTGGCCTGGGAACGGCATCCCTCAACGCGCCGGATTGGGTGCATCTGACAGTGAACCTACTCACTTACTTCGTGGGTGGTTTCTACGCCGTGCGTGCAATCATTGCAGCCCTGCGCGAGCGCACGATTGAGGTTGACCTGCTGATGGTTATCGCCGCTATCGGCGCGGCCTATGTGGATGCCTGGACTGAGGGGGCCATCCTGCTTTTCCTCTTCTCGCTGAGCAACGTCCTTCAGGGCTATGCGATGCGCCGCACCGAGCGGGCGATCTCGGCACTGATGGAACTGCGCCCCGATACGGTGAATGTTCGGCGCGGCGACGAGACGGTGGCGGTGGCGCTTGAGGCGGTGCAGGTGGGTGATGTGGTGCTGCTGCGCCCCGGCGACCGCGTGCCCCTCGACGGGACGATCCAGCGCGGTAGCGGCAATTTCGACGAGTCGGCGATTACCGGCGAGTCAATGCCTGTCCATCGTAGCGAGGGAGCCCAGGTGCTTGCTGGTACGCTCAATACGAACGGTGCCCTGGATATGCTGGTGACCAAGTCCGCCAGCGAGAGTACCCTAGCCCGAATCATCAGCATGGTCAGTGAGGCGCAGTCACGCAAGGCCAGCACCCAGAGCTTCCTTGATCGGGCCGAGCAGTATTATGCGATGGGCGTGATTGTCTCGGTGCTGCTCTTCATCCTCCTGGTGCCGCCGATCTTCGGCGTGAACTTCGGCGAGAACTTCTACAAAGGTATGGTGCTGCTCACGGTGGCTTCGCCCTGTGCCCTGGTGATCAGCGTGCCCGCCGCCCTGCTCAGCGCGATTGCCAACGCCGCTCGCCGTGGCGTCCTCTTCAAGGGTGGTGCCCACCTGGAGGAGTTGAGCAAGGTGAAGGTGGTGGCCTTCGATAAGACTGGCACCCTCACCTTTGGTCGCCCTGAGCTGACCGATGTGCTGCCCCAGCCCGGCGTCAGTAAGGACGAACTGCTTGAGGCGGTCGCCCGTGCCGAACTATCGAGCGAACATCCAATTGCCCGAGCGATTATGGCTTACGCCACGGCCCAGGGACTGGCCCCCGCCGAGCCTGAGAAGTTCTCCGCCGTCACCGGCATGGGTGTCCGCGCCAGTTGGGACGGTCAGGAAACCTTGGTCGGCTCGCCGCGCCTGATGACTCAGGCAGGCATCACGGTTCCCGCCGAGTTGCTGATGGAGATGGATCGCCTGGCAGACGATGGCCGTGGCACGGTACTGCTGGCCTATCGCGGTTCGCGCTGGCTGGGCCTGGTAACGGTGATGGATCGTGAGCGCCCCGACGCCGCCGAGAAACTGGCCGCCCTGCGCGCCGCCGGTATCGAGCGCGTGGTGATGCTTACTGGCGACAACGTCCGCGTGGCCGAGGCCATGGGTCGCCGCCTGGGGATTGACGAGGTTCACGCCGGGCTGCTACCCGAGGATAAGCTGCGCATTGTGGAGGAACTGGGCAAGAAATATGGCCCGGTGGCGATGGTGGGTGACGGTGTGAATGACGCCCCCGCCCTGGCTGCTGCCTCTAGCGGAATTGCAATGGGCGCGGCGGGTACCGACGCGGCTCTGGAGACCGCCGACATCGTGCTGATGTCCGACGACCTGGGGGCTATCGGCTACGCCGTGGGTCTCAGCAAGCACACCCAGCGCGTGGTCTGGCAGAATATCGCCTTCGCCATGAGCGTGGTGGTGGTGCTGGTGATCTCAACCCTGACCATCGGGGTACCACTGCCGCTTGGCGTAGTCGGACACGAGGGTTCAACGATCCTGGTGGTACTCAACGGCCTGCGGCTACTGACGTACAGAGGGTGAAATGTCATAGGGCAAAAATCACCCTGTCACACATGTCACGCAGAGCGAAGCGAAGCGTCCCGGCTGCGTTATGGGCAGCCAGGACGCTTCGCTCTGCGTGACTGCGTTACGTATGCGCTACTGCGATTTCAGCTATAGAAAGCGTAGGAAGACTTGGTTGCCGAGCATGCGCCCATGCGGGGTGAGGCGCACTCGTCCGGGGGTGCGTTCAATCAGACCTTGGCTGATCAGTTCGGTGATCTGTGGGCCATAGACATCCCCTAGGGCTTCCCCACAACGTGCCGCGAAGTGATCTTCCCCCACTCCAACATTCAGCCGTAACCCCATCATCATCGTCTCGGCTCGTCTATCGGCTGTGCTGAGCGGGATCGTCTCGGCCAGTGGTCGGTGTCCCGCGCCCATCGTAGCGATATAGTCGTCAATGGTGATGGTGTCGGAGTAGCGATGGGGCGAATCACCGGAGGTAATATGCCCATACGCCCCCGCCCCCGCCGCTAGATAATCGCTGTTGAGCCAGTAGGCGAGGTTGTGATGACAGGCGCGAGAGGGTATGTCAGGGAGAATTTTGCTCTGCCTGATACCTTCTTCACGTGCAAAATTCGAGATCTCGTACTGGATGTAATCGGCGGCGGCAAAGTGGCTCATCGCGGCCTCGTACATGGTGGCGGTCGCGTCGTCATCGGGGATGCTGACGCGACCTGCCGTGACCTGGGCGTAGAGCGGTGTTTGCTCCTCTAGGATGAGTGAGTAGAGCGAGACGTGGTCAACGCCCCATGTGACAATCTCGTTGAGGGTAGCTTCCCACTGGGCCTGATCTTGGCCGGGCAGGCCAAAAATAAAATCGAGGTTGATGTTGTCAAAACCCGCCTCGCGGGCCTCGGCATAGCTGCGGCGAGCCTCATCAGCGGTGTGGATGCGCCCAAGAATGCGCAGGGTTGGGTCGTGCAGACTCTGGACGCCCATACTCAGGCGGTTGACGCCGAGCTGACGCAGGCCACGCAGGTAGTCGCGCCCAAGGATGGTACCAGGGTTGGATTCGCTACTCACCTCGGCGTTGGCGAGCGGTACGATGGCGCTGGCGGCCCCCAGGACACGCTCCATCTGGCCGAGGGAGAGCAGGGTTGGTGTGCCGCCACCAAGGAAAATCGTTGGATGCAGAGATGCGGCCTCCGCCGAGGCGGGTGGCGCAGGTGAAACGGTCTCGGCCAGCAGCCGTAGCTCCGCACAGAGGGCGACGACATACGCCTCAATGCGATCTTCCATGTTGGCGTAGGTATTGAAGTCGCAGTAGGAGCATCGGCTACGGCAAAAGGGGATGTGGATATAGAGGTGTTTCATAATGCAAAATGCAAAATTTTTACATTTTGCATTGAGAGTTAGTGCTGACTCGCCCCAACGTGGGCGTGGGCGTTGTAGCTAGAGCGCACCAGCGGGCCGCTCTCGACGTGGCGGAAGCCGCGCTTAAACGCCTCGTCCCGAAACATGGCGAACTCATCCGGGGTGACATAGCGGTCAACCGGCCAGTAGCTCGCGTCGGGGGCGAGGTATTGGCCGATAGTGATCACGTTCACATCGGAACGACGCAGGGCGTCGAGAACCTCCAGCACCTCGGCGTTGGTCTCGCCGGCCCCTACCATCATGCCGCTCTTGGTGACGAGCTGGGAGTCGAAGGCGCGGGCGCGGGCGAGCAACTCGATGCTCTGATCGAAGGTCGCACGGGGGCGGAAGCGACGGAAGAGCCGGGCGATACTCTCGATATTGTGGTTAAGCACATCAGGGCGAGCGTCGAGAACCTGCTGAAGCGCCTCCCAGTTGCCGTCGAAATCGGGGATAAGCACCTCGATCTGGCAATCGGGTGTGCGCTCACGGATCAACGTAATGGTGCGAGCGAAGATATGTGCGCCGCCGTCGGGTTGGTCATCGCGGTTAACCGAGGTAAGGACGGCGAAGCGCAGGCGCAGGTGGGCCACCGAGTCGGCCACGCGCTCGGGTTCGTGTTCATCAATCGGTGCGGGCTTGCCCTTAGCGATGGCGCAGTAGCGGCAGCCTCGTGTACACGTATCGCCAAGGAGCAGAAAGGTGGCGGTGCGATGGTTCCAGCACTCGCCGAGGTTCGGGCAGCGAGCTTCCTCGCAGACGGTGTGCAGTTCCAGGTCACGCATCAGACCCAGCACATCGCTATAGTTCTCGCCTGATGGCGCACGGGCCTTGAGCCACTCGGGGCGGCGCGGGCGGGCCGATGGAGCCAGTGGGATCAGTTCTGTCATGATCGCTCTACCTTAGTCATATTTTAGATTGCCGATTTTAGATTGCAGATTTGGCGCAACAGAACGTCGAAGTAGCCCTAAACACGCTTTCTTGTTGACAACTGCCAACCGCACTATCACCCTCAGCCACGAGGGAACTCAGGCACCGCGAGAATCTTCGCTGTCTGGTTGATGTGGTGCTGGAGGTGTACAACAATGATTCGGAAAGCGTCGAGCAGACTGTAGGTGATGATATCGGCGGCGGGCGAAGAGATCACGATCTGGGCGACATCGAGAGATCGACATCGTTCCATCAAGGCTATTATCTCACGGAGCTGGGCGGCGAAGCGGGCCACAATGTCGGCGGAGATGTCACTGGAGCTGGGGAGGAAAACGTTCGGTGCGGGCACGAAGCCCTTAGCACCGGGCTCCAGCGTGCGGATCAGCAGCGAGCCAAAGAATCCTGGCAGCAGCGGCAGACGCTCCCAGAAAGAAGTCGTCTTGGTGCCATCAAGAATCTTGGTGATTGGCGTAACGTAGCCCGCGTTGACGATGATAATGTGTTCGAGACAGTAGCCGATGCTCCACTCCTTATCGTTCGGCTTCCAGTTGAGCTGGACGACGTTCAGGTCACGGAAGCGGCCCTCGATACCGGCACCCAGGGTGGTGGCCTCGGCGATCAGAGCGGGCAGGTCAGCAGTCTGGACATTAATAAACATCGGATTCCTTACTTTCGGTAGGGGACACGGAAAGTTTTAAGTATCCCGGTTTCCGGTCAGACCCTTCGCTTCGCTCAGGGTGACATGGTGCTCGCGATGGGATAATTAAAAAAGATCCGCTTCCCTAGCGATGCTTCACCCCTCCTCTAGCGCCACATCAAAGACAGCGGCGAAGTGGCGGAGTAGGATAGGTTCAACCTTGGCGGGGACGATAGCGCGGCCTAAAAGGGCGCTGAGCGAGGTAACGGCGCGATTACTGATCCCGCAGGGCACAATCTGGGCGAAGCCAGCGAGATCTGGGTTGACGTTAAGAGCAAATCCGTGGCTGGTGATCCCGGCAGCACTCAACTTCACGCCCATCGCGCAGATTTTGGCCGAGCCGTCATTCACCCAGACCCCCGTAAGCCCAGGGACGCGCAGCCCCGTCACCCCAAAATCGGCCAGCGTACGGATGATCGTCTCCTCAAGGTTACGTACATAGCGCCCAATGTCGCCGCCGTGCTGCGAGAGTTTCAGGATCGGGTAGCCCACGATCTGGCCAGGGGCGTGGTAGGTGACATCGCCGCCACGGTCAACCTGAACAACGGTTACGCCACGGGCGGCGAGATCCGCAGATGTGATCAAAATGTTCTCAGGCCGAGCCTTATTGCCGAGGGTGATCGTCGGCGGGTGTTCCAGAAGTAGCAGGCTATCGGCAGCGCGGCCCGCCGAGCGGTCAGCGGCCAGTCGGCGCATCCACTCCCATGCCTGGGTGTAGTCAACACAGCCGGGGCGAAAAAGGGTGATGGTGCGGGTCGTGAGCATGGAAAAATTATACCACCGGGTGAGGGACTGCCATCTGACCCCCACCCCCAGCCCCTCCCCCACGCGGGGGGAGGGGAGCCGGATCGCTTTCTGCTGCGGAATACCCCCTCTCCCCTCGTGGGAGAGGGGGCAGGGGGTGAGGGGGCGCACCGACATCTTCAACAGCCCTGTGGGAAGTCATGCACGACTCAACCCGCAGCACGGCGCGCCCGCCGGTCGAGGATCAGGGAGTAGACCGTGTAGATCACGGGGTAGATCAGCGAGATCAGCACCAGCGGTTGCCGCAGATGATTGCCGACAAACAGCGCGACGAGTACCGCGATCCCGCTCAGTGCCGCCCCGGCCAGATGGGCGCGCCGCAGCCGTGGGAAGCGTGTGATGTAGATATAGCGCGTAGGAACAAAGACTAACACCGCCAGGAAGGCGATAATCAGCGTGTTTAGCCAGGGGGGGGAGCCGGTCAGGTAGAAGTAGGCGACGATAATATTCCAGTAGGACGGAAACCCGACGAAGAAGCCGTCGTCATCGAGCTTTGCGTCAACACGCGAGAAACCGAAGGCGCTGGCGATCAGCGGTAGGCAGCAGAAGATAATAGCTGGCTCAAGTAGCATCCCGGCCTTGAGCATAAAAACCGCCGGTAAAAAAACATAGGATACGTAGTCAATAACATCGTCCATTGTACGTCCGTCGTACTCTGGCACGTACACCTTCACCTTAAAGCGGCGCGCCAACGAGCCATCGGTTGCATCAATCACAATGCTCAGTAGCATCGTGAAGAGCGCCGCAGTCATTTGTCCGTTCAACAAGAATGCAGTCGAAATCATCAGGACGACCATGGTTGAGGCCGTGTAGAGATGAACCAACAGTGCCTTTGTCCGAGCGGACGCTGCCGCCCCGTGATCGGCGGCGGTTGAGGTGTGCGTTTCGTTGTTCATTGGTCGCTTTGCAATCGCTGGTCGTCGCTTGTGGTTAATAAACGGTAGCAGATAGCTCCTAGCGGCAGCAGCAGCCAGAAGCTACACAGGCGGAAGAGGATAGTTGCACCGAGGGCGGCCTCGGGTGGAACACCTTCGGCGGTAAGTGAGAGGGCCAGGGCGGCTTCAACCGTGCCACCACCGCCGGGCAACGCGGTGAACGTGCTGACGATCAGGGCCAACCCGTAGGCCGCCAGCACGGAGAGCGGCGGGGCAGTGGCATTCAGGGCGTGGATCAGCATCAGCAGGGCCATACTATGCAGGAAGAAGACGAAGAGCTGGAGACTGAGCAACACGACCGCCTGCCGGGGACGTTCCACAATCAGTCGGCGATTCGTGTCAAGCTCGTCAACGATCTGGTGAATATGCGCCTCCGACCACCTGCGGCGCACGATTCGCCCCGTCACCCTGCCAAGCATCGTCACCCAACGATGCAGGGTCGGGCGCGGCCGTGTACCGGCAAAGACAATGGTTCCCACGACGATCAGCGCCAGGGTCGCCGCCGGGTAGGTGATCTGGGACGTGCTGCTATCGCCAAGGAAGATGATCTTGTAAATCAGCCCAAAGCAGAACAGCACCAGCATACCGCCGATCCAGGTAAAAAGCTCAAGGCTGGCCAGCAGGGCCACACTCGTCGCCGGGATACCACGTCGGCGCAGACTGGTGGTCAGGAAGGCGTAGCTGGCCACCGTGCCGGCCGGGATGGTCTGGCTGATCAGGATGGACACCATCGCAGCCGAGATCAGCCAGAGCTGCGGGAGCCGGAAGCCAAGAATCCCCAGCACGCGCCCATAGATCTGCCCCGCGCAGACAAAACCAGTAGCAACGGCAAGAACGCCAAGCGCAAGCCAGCCCAGTTGTGCGTGCTGCATCAGCCGCATCGCATCGCGGATGGTGGGCCAGTTACGCATGCCAAGCGACACGACTGTGATGAGCAAGAACGCACCGATGATGAGAGACCACGGAACCCGGCGTGTGTGCATGTATTAGGCGCTACTTTGTGTGAGAGGAACAGTGGTCGCTCTTGCTACCGACCATTATACAAGCCCTTGCGACAAGCGTGTATCCTCAGCTCGTAGCTGAATCGGACAGGCCCGATCTAGTGTACAATTTGTGTGCACACGGGAAGCATACAGAGGGGGCGAGATGAGCGACGCGGCACAGCGTGAAGAGCTGAAGCGGCAGGCAGCGGAGCATGCTGCGAGTCTTGTGCAATCGGGGATGGTGATTGGGCTTGGTGTGGGCAGCACAGCAATCTACGCGGTTCGGCGCATCGGAGCCCTGCTTGCCAGCGGTGAACTCCAGAATATTGTAGGTGTCCCCTGCGCCCTGCGGGTTGAAGAAGAGGCCCGGCGGCTCGGCATCCCGATAACGACCCTGGAAGATCATGCACACGTAGATCTAACCATTGACGGGGCTGACGAGGTAGACCCGCAGCTCAATCTGATCAAGGGCGGCGGCGCGGCCCTACTGCGCGAGAAGATCGTCGCCCAGTCAAGCCTGCGCGAGGTCATCATCGTTGATGAAAGCAAGCTCTCGGCGCGGTTAGGTACAACCTGGGCGTTGCCGGTGGAAGTGATACCCTTTGGCTGGGGTGCCCAGGCCCGCTGGATCGCCACGCTAGGAGCCAAAGTGAACCTGCGCTTGCGCGAGAATGGCGAGCCGTTGCACACTGACCAGGGCAACTATCTGCTCGACTGTAATTTCGGCCCGATTGACGACCTGGAGACTCTGGCGGCCCAGCTTTCAACCCGCGTCGGTATTGTTGAGCATGGGCTCTTCCTGGGTATGGCCACCGACCTGATCGTTGCCGGAGCCGATGGAATCCGCCATATTCAGAAGTAAGGGTACAAAGCAATGCTGCATATTGCCCCATCAATCCTCACCGCCGATTTTACTCGCCTCGGAGAAGAGGTAACTGCCGCCTTCGATGCGGGGATTCGCTGGCTCCATCTCGATGTGATGGACGGTCGTTTTGTTCCGAACATCAGCTTCGGGCCGCTGGTGGTACGCTCCCTGCGTCCCATCGCCGAGAGCTACGGGGCGATTGTTGACGCCCACCTGATGATCGCCGATCCGGATCGTTACCTGGAGGAGTTCGCCGCCGCTGGCTGCGACTATATCACCGTCCACGCCGAGGTCTGCCCGCACTTGCACCGCACCGTGCAGCAGATCCGCAGCCTGGGCAAGAAGCCAGGTGTGGCCCTCAACCCAGCCACGTCCTTGACCGCCCTGGAAGATATTCTGCCCGACATCTCCCTGGCCCTGATCATGAGCGTCAACCCCGGCTTCGGCGGGCAGCGTTTTATCCCTGAATCGCTGAACAAGATTACCCGGCTGCGGCGCATGATTGACGAGCGCGGCCTGAGTGAAAAGATTGAGCTTCAGGTAGACGGCGGAGTGAATAAGGATCTGATCGCCGCCGTGCGCGACGCGGGGGCAACGGTTGCTGTGACCGGATCGGCGGTCTACGCCCCCGGACGAGATCGGGCCGAGATGATCGCGGATCTCCAGAAGGCTCTCGCATAGTGATGCCCTAAGACAAGGTTTCAGGTATGAGGTTTCAGGTTTTAGGTCGAGCGCATCAAGATGCCAAATTCCGGCCTGAACTGTGAAGTATCTGCGAACCTTGTCTAAGTATGAGGGTGGTATTGCCCGCTTCGTGGGCAGTGTCACCCTCATAGAGCAATACCGCAAAAATCGCCCTGTCACGCTGAGCGCAGCGAAG
>JBAXMH010000013.1:0-34341 GCA_037134395.1 Chloroflexales bacterium | reverse complement strand
GGTGGGAGAGGGGGCAGGGGGAGAGGGGGTTCACTGACTGTGCATCAGCCCTGCATAGCATAGCCGTTGCCTTCGCCTGAGCCGTGCTAGAATGGGGCTACACGAGGTGCGACAAATGTCCCCCACGACCACTACTGTTCACACAAGCGGGCCATACCCCCTCACCCCCTACCCCTCTCCCACCGGGGGAGAGGGGAGATTTCCTCATCAGAGAGCGATCCGCCTCCCCTCTCCCGTTCTGGGAGAGGGGGCAGGGGGGTGAGGGCGGAGCGGCGTATAACTTGTACAATGATATGCAGAGGACGCTCATGCTTCGCCCCTACGTTCTTCTTCTCCTGGCTATCACTGCCACCCTGCTGCCAGCCCCGGCACTTGCGAATACATCCGCCGGTACGCCAGTGTTTTTCCGCGAGACGGGTCATACTCTGGCTTACGGCTTCCGCGAGTTCTACAACCGTCAGGGCGGTCTGCCGATCTTCGGCCTGCCGATCACTGAGGTGTTTGTAGAAGATGGCCGTCCGGTGCAGTACTTCGAGCGCGCCCGCCTGGAGTGGCACGGCGATCTGGGCATTGCTCTGGCGGGTCACCTGGGGCGCTGGGCCGCCGATGGACGCACTGGCGAATCGGCCTTCGCGCCGGTGAGATCAGCGCCGGCCAATGTCCGTTATTTTGCAGAAACCGGCCACACCCTGGGCGGAGCATTTCGGGATTTCTGGTTGAGCGGCGGCGGTATCGTTACCTTTGGCTACCCGATCTCCGAGCCTTTCCAGGAGACGAATGATCAGGACGGACGTAGCTACACCGTACAGTATTTTGAGCGTACCCGTTTCGAGTATCATCCCGAGAATGCGCCGCGCTATCGCGTACTCCTCGGCCACCTGGGTCGCCAGTATCTCGCCGCCCACCCTGCCCCCGCATGGGCGACGGCTCCCGTCGACTCGCCCACACGGGCATGGGAGTCGGTCATTCCCAGCCACGTGCGTATCCCGCGCATCGGCGTGGACACCGATATTGTTACCGCCGGATTCTCCCTGGGCAAGTGGGACGTCCCGCTCCGCACGGCGGTCTATTATTGGCCGATCTCGGGCTACCCCGGCACCCCCGGCAACATCGTGATCGCCGGACATGTCGGCTACCGTGACATTATCTTCAATAAACTGCCGAAGGTGGCAGTTGGCGATGACATCTACGTGGCGGCGGGTGGTGGCGAGCGCCGCTACCTCGTGCGCGAGATGTTTACCCTGCTGCCCGACCAGACCTGGGTGCTGGCCCCAACGGACGACGAGGTACTCACTCTGATCACCTGTGTACCAATCGGGGTATACTCGCATCGCCTGGTTGTTCGGGCCTACCCTGGCTAAGGCGGATTTTAGATTTTAGATTGTAGATTTGTCGCAACAGGACGCGGTTCATGTGCCCAGACTGTCACGCTGGTTTAAAACATGGCTAATCAAGGAGAAAATCTGATGGAGCCTAAGCGTAAGCGGAGCAGTGGCAACAACTGGATCGGCATGGTGATCTTTCTGGTGATCGCTTTTGGCTCACCTGTATCAAAATTCATCACCAGCCTGATCTTTCAGACCACCGGCCAGTTGGTGAGCTCCAACATCCTGGCCATCGGCATGGTCACGCTCATTGTGCTTGCTGTGGCCGTCTCAGCAATTGGCGCGGCGGTGCGTGGTACCGGGAACATCAACACCGGCAGCGATACGCGACTACCTTCGGGGCTGCCGACTCCGCCCCCTACAATGAGTGCGGGCCAGCCGACATCACCATTTCCCGGTAGCCCGCGTTTCGAGCCTATGATCAACCCGCGCATCCTGGCTGTCGGCATTATCGGGCTGGTTCTATTCGGCGGGATTTTTCTGGCCATCTTGTCCATCTCTGGCGCCCTATGAACATCTACGATCCCTTTGCCCGCTACTACGACGCCGATTTTCGCAACTACACTGAGGATGTTCCCTTCTACCGCGAACTCTCCCGCCGTGCAGGTGGATCGATCCTAGAATTGATGTGTGGCACCGGGCGCGTGCTACTGCCCCTGGCCGAGGACGGTCATCAGATCACTGGCGTGGATATCTCGCCCGCTATGCTCGCCATCGCCCGCGAACGCCTCGCCGAGTCTAATCTATCGGCTACGCTGATCGAGGGTGATGTGCGCAGCGTGGCCCTGCCCGCACAGGGTTTTGGCCTGGCTTTCATCGCCATTAACTCATTCATGCACATGGAGACGGTACGTGACCAACTAGCGACACTGGAGACGATCCGCCGCGCTCTGATCCGCCGAGGTACTCTGGTGATTGACCTGTTCAACCCCGACCCGGTCGAGATCTGCCGCGAGGACAACCGCATCGTCCTTGATCGCTCCTACGACCTGGACGGGCACCACGTACAAAAGTTCGTCGCCATTGATAGCGATGCGGCTACCCAGAAGTCATATGTCACCTATCTCTACGACGAGAGCGACGCCGAGGGCCGAGTCAATCGGCGCACCATGAACTTCACCATGCGCTGGTACTACCGCTACGAACTCGAACACCTGCTGGCGCGAGCGGGATTCACCGTCCGCGCCATCTATGGCTCCTACGACCTCGATGAGTACAACTCCGGTAGCCCGCGCCTGATCGCCGTCGCCTCTCCAGGAAAGTAGCCCCTGATGTAATGTTCAGATCAGCTTTACAGTGTGCGGTGTTCGTAGTGCGGGCTTCCAGCCCGCCAAATGTGCGTCGGCAGGCTGGAAGCCCGCATTGCGACCTGAAACCTGAAGCCTCACACCTGAAACCTTGTCTAAGAATCGAAGAGGCTGCCTGGGTTGCCAGACAGCCGGAAAGAGGGGTTTGAAGGCGATGATGGGGTTATGTGTGGGTCATATCGCTTGGCACGGCGGAGAACCATCGCAAATCCTCCGCAACGCTCAACTGATCACAGTATAACTGTGACATGTTAGAATCATGTTAGCGCCATATAAGATCGGTGTTAGCATTTGGATAACGATCATCTCAATCGGCGGCGGCAAATGCCGGTTGGGAGCCAGTCCCTGGCACATCGGCAGAAAGCGTCGCGGCACTGAGTAGTACCAGGGCCACCCAGACCAAGTCGGCCAGCAGCAGATGGATGATCTGGAGCGGAATTGGGGCGAGCATAGCCAGATTGATCGTGCCGACCCCAAGCTGGGCCAGGAAGAGCAGCAGCAGCAGGGTAGCCCCTAGCTGTGTCCCGTTGTTCGGGCGCTGTCGGCTGAGGATCTGGCCGATCACCAGCAGGTAGATTCCGCTGACGATGGCCAGCGCCGGGTGCCAAAAACGTAGCCTGACGAGAAAGTGCGAGGTCGGGTCGAGATCCTGGGCGATCCCGGCGCCCAGCGACGCGCTGGGGAAGAGAGTGTCGCCCAAGGCGGTGATCGCCCCGGTGGCCCCCAGAGCCAGCACGGCCAGCACGCCGATAGCAAGCATCCAGACTGCTGCGCCCTGGCCGCGCAGCCGGATACTTCGCCCACCACCTGCCCACCACGCCGTCAGGGTGATTGTGCCCACCAGCAGCAGCGTGTTTACCAGATGGATTCCACTGGCTACGGCGCGGGCCACCGAGGTGTTGTTGTTCACAAGCTGGAAGAGAACCAGCCCCGCGCCCAGCAGGCTCTCGATCACAATAAAGATCAGAGCCAGCGTGGCACCCCGCCGCGCTAGATGGCCCGGCGGGAAGATCCGCCGTGCCCACACTAGCAGCGCCACCGTCAGCAACGCCGCAATCCCGCTGGTGATGCGGTGAGAAAACTCTACCAGCGTCTGAACCTGCTCGGCCCGTGGAATGATCTGACCGTTACAAAGCGGCCAGTGCTGGCCGCAGCCCGCGCCCGATCCGCTGGCCCGCACGTAGGCTCCCCAGAGAATGACCAGAATGTTATAGGCGAGTACGCCCCAGGCAAACTGAGTGTAGCGTCGCTGCATGGCGATCCTCCCATACGCTTAACGCGAGAAATGTGACGGCATTATACTACACCACCAGAATACCCTTTACACATAACAATCCATCATCTCTTATTAATAATCGAAAGTGGATAACATGTGGAAAGTGTGGATAGTGCAAAACTCGCTCCGTCACGCTGAGCGAAGCGAAGCGTCCCGGCGGGTGATATGAATGCCGGGACGCTTCGCTTCGCTCAGCGTGACATGACGATGGGATACTTAAAAATTTCCGCGTCCCTAATACCCTACGAGCCACCCGAATGGATAAAGTCGAGCTGACGGGATAGTGTAGACGATTGACAGATAAAATAACTTAGACTATGCTAAACCCTCGTAAAGAACCGCTGCTCAGCCTGAAGGAACGCCGCTATGCCCCAACGGATTCTCATCGGACTGCTGGTTGCCGGACTCGCGTTCGTGCTTGTTCCTGCCGCAACCTTTGCTCAGGGCGGATCGCTTGTAGACGGGCTGCGCGCTGCCAACAATGAGGTGCAGATCGCCATAACGCAGAGTGGTGCGGGCGACCTCACCGCCGCGCAGGCTTCGTTGTCTGCATTCCATGACAGGTGGGAGAAGATCGAAGATGCGGTACATGCCCAGTCTAGCCCGACCTATGCGGCGGTTGAGGTGGCCTACGATAAGGCGCGAAGTGCGCTGGCTGCCGGGGATTCTGCCGCCGCCAAGACCGCACTAGACGAGCTGAATCAGGCTAATCTGGCATTTGTCGAGGGCCGTGCCCCCAGTGTACCAGCAGCACAGGCCCAGGCAACCTCGCTCGATGTACTCCTGCCAACTTTAGCTGAGGTCAACGACGCACTGGATTCAGGTAACGCCACGCACGCCGCCACCGAGCTAGAAACCTTTCGCGCCGCATGGCCCGACGTTGAGGGCGATGTGAAGACACGTTCGCCCGAGATCTACCTGCGCAGCGAGAATGCCTTGTCGGCGGCGGCAGCGGCGATCACTGCCGGGGATCTGGCGGCTGCCAAGGCGCTGGTTCAACAGATCCAGGCCGATCTGACGCCGATGCTGATACTCCCTGAACGCTATGGAGTCTTCGACGCCTTTAGTATTCTGCTGCGCGAGGGACTAGAGGCGCTGCTGGTAATTGCGGCACTGCTGGCCTTCCTGGAGCGCACCGGCAACCACGGCCAGCGCGGCTGGATCTGGGCCGGCGGCATCCTGGGCGTGGTAGCGAGCGTGGGCGCTGGTCTGGTTATCGCACTGATCTTCCGGGGCGTGGCCACCGGCAGCAATCGCGAGATGATCGAGGGCTTCTCCGGCCTGATCGCCGCCGTCATGCTCTTCGGGGTGAGCTTCTGGCTGCACGGCAAGTCACATGCCGGGGCGTGGCAGACGTACATCCACGAGCGCACCAACGCGGCATTGGCTACCGGTAGCCTATTCTCCCTCGGCCTGCTCTCGTTCTTGGCCATATTTCGCGAGGGAGCTGAAACCGCCCTGTTCTATATCGGGATTGCCCCATCCATTGCCACAAACGACCTCACACTAGGGATTGGCCTCGCCATCCTCACCCTGCTTGTTGTGGGCGTACTGGTGCTGTGGGTCGGTGTGCGGCTCCCGATGCGGCCCTTCTTCCTGGCCACCAGCGCGCTGATCTTCTACCTGGGCTTTAAGTTCATCGGCACCGGCCTCCACGCCCTCCAGGTCGCACGGGTCTTACCGGCCAGCGGTCCCAATTTTCTGCTCGATCTGCCGGCCCTGGGAATTTTTCCCACGTGGCAAACCACCATCCCCCAACTGGCGCTGCTCGGCGTCGCAGTGGTGGTGGTGGTATTAGAGCAAGTTGTACGCCGCCCGGCGGAGGCTCAGCAGACAGCGTAGGGTTATGTTGCCCACACAAAAACGCCGCCAGATGGCGGCGTTTTTGTGTGGGCGTGTGATCTTACCCGCCGAAGGCGACCATCACCAGAATAGCGATGAGAGCGCCGCCGACTGAACTGCTCAAGTTGACCACATCGTTATTCAGCCAGGGCCAGCCGCGCACAAAAGTGGTGGGATTGCCTCTGCGGTCGAAGCGTCGCTCGGTCTCACGACCATCGGAGTAGGCGTAGATGGCCTGGTAGGTGGCACCGAGCAGGCTATCGAGCATCGCACCGCCGAAGCCACCGGCGATAGCAGCCGGGATCACCCACGAGGGCGCAGGCACCTTCACGAGAATCAGCAGGACGAAGAGGCAGGTGCCCATCAGGGCAGCACCGAGGGCCGCCGCACTGCTGCCGAAGAGGGTGATACCGCCAGACGTACCCGGCTCCACCTCGCGACCCGTTGTGATCAGGCGCGGCTTATGCGGGCTGAGGACGCCCAATTCCGTGGCCCAGGTATCGGCATTCACGGTGGCCATCAGGCCAATGAACGCAGCCAGGAGGATGGTTGGTCTGCCTGCAAAGGCATAGGCCACCGCGCATAGTGCGGACAGCCCGCCGTTCGCCATTGTCTGGGAAAAGTCGCGGCGACCACCCTTCTCGAACTTCTCGGCGGCGCGTTTCTCTTTGATCTGCTCTTTATAGCGCGAGAGTAAACTGCTGCTGATAAAGAAAATGATCAGAGTAAACCCCCACGCCCACCCGCCAAAGCCGAGGGTGAGGGTTCCGACAAGGATGGCACCCAGCCAGCCACTGACAGAGAGAGACTTCCGCCAGTAAGCAAGGCCGCCGATTGCCGTGCTGAGCACCAGCCCGGATCCGATGATGGCAAGGTCAATCATGCTGAGGTGAGCGGGGCATGCTCCGCCCGACAAACAAACGCAGGACACTGGCTCCCCAATGCCCCGCGATTATACCAGAGTTGACGAATCAGGCGGCGATGGTTCGTTCGTGCAGCACCTTATGTGCACTATCTTCGCGGATCGCGGTGAGCGCCGCTTCAAGCTCGCCAGCCAGCATATCGGAAACGATCTGCTTCGGGACGAAGGCCGCCATCGGTCCAAGCATCGGCTCCAGGTCAAGCAACATCGTCGCCTGGAGGTCGGTGCCATGCACCGCTGGACTCAGCGTCCAGCGAGTTTCAAGTGACACCGGCGTATGTACTTTAAACAAGATCTCGCCCGGTGCTGTCCAGGTTAGGTCGCCCTCGCAGCGGATAGTTCCGAAGATGCCGCCGAGCGACATATAGGTGATCATACGTGCGCTGCTGGTCTCCATATTCTGATCCAGGAGCTCCACCTTCTGCATACGGGGCAGCAGTTGGCAGATACGATTGGGATTGGAAAGCGATTCAAACACCTCTTCGGGACTGCTTGACTCAATGTAAGCCCGGCGGGAGACACTGATCATCGTGTGACTCCTCAATGGATCGTGCATAGCTGCACAGATATTATGGTATATTTGTCAATGATTTGCAAAGTAAGAATATCACGTTGGGTACGACATGTCAATGCTTCAGCCAGGATAATCGTATCATACGACTTCGACATGGTTTCAAAGTGTCCAATTTTACTTTACACTCTTGACACGCCCTACCCCCCTAGCCCCCCGCAAGCGGGGGGAAACAACGCGTTGTCCCCCCCGCTTGCGGGGGGGCTAGGGGGGGAACTGTAAAGTTATGTACGAACCATGTCTTCATGTAGAAATCAATACGATACCGTGTAACATGATCCAAGTCCGCCTAGTTGACGCGCTACAACCAAAGTGCTATGATCAGCGCCGCACATGGGCGTGTGACAGTTGCCCATCCCCAACGCAACGCAGCGTAGCCAATGAGATCATACGACAGCCGCACCTCAGCGACTGAGGATGACAGCCGACAAGGGCGCCGACTGCTGCGGTTGGGCGTCCTTTTGTTGTGCTAACGAGCAAAGCGGCAACTTCCTGGGCGAGGGGGTAGCCCAGGCTACAGAAGTAATGGAGTTATGGTGGGCCAGATCAAGCGATTCCTTGTCGGCAAGCCCATTGCGACAGAACACCAGCACCACGAGCGTCTGAGCCGAATCACTGCCCTGGCGGTCTTCTCATCGGATGCGCTCTCGTCCGTGGCCTACGCCACCGAGGCAATCCTCTCGATCCTCATCCTGGGCGGGTCGGTTGCGCTTGGCTACTCGCTGCCGGTTGCCGTCGGTATTGCCGTACTGCTTGTGGTTGTGGCGTTCTCGTACCGCCAGACGATCCGCGCCTACCCCAAGGGCGGTGGTGGCTACATTGTTGCCCGCGAGAACCTCGGCGATATTTATGGCCTGATCGCTGCTGGTGCTCTGTTGATTGACTATGTGCTGACGGTGGCCGTCAGTATCTCGGCTGGTGTGGCGGCCATTACCTCGCTGGCTAGCACATGGGGGATGCCCTGGCTCGCCTCCTACGCGGTCGAAATTGGCCTCGTCTGTATTCTCCTTGTCTCCCTCGCCAACCTGCGCGGTGTCAAGGAGAGCGGCGTGATCTTCGCCGTGCCCACCTATGTCTTTATTGCCAGTATCCTGATCCTGATCGTCTATGGCGTGATCCATAACATGTTCTTTGGCGCCCAGCCAGTGGTTCACCAGATTGACCCCGAGATCCCCAGTACGGGTGAGGCGATTGGAATCTGGCTGGTGATGCGAGCCTTTGCCGCCGGCTGCACGGCCCTCACCGGGATCGAGGCGATCAGCGATGGCGTACCCGCCTTTCGGGTACCGGAGTCGAAGAATGCCGCCTCTACGCTCACCTGGATGGTGGGGATCTTGGTGACGATGTTCCTCGGCATTACCTGGCTGGCCCACGTCCACGGCGCGGTACCCAACGAACTTACCCACGAGACGGTGATCTCGCAGATCGCACGCACGACCTTTGGTGATGGGCTGGTTTATGGCGTCATCCAGGTAGCCACCGCCCTCATCCTGGTGTTGGCTGCGAATACAGCCTACGCCGACTTCCCTCGACTGGCATCATTCCTCTCGCGTGATCGCTTCCTGCCTCGTCAGTTCTCCTCGCGCGGCGACCGGCTGGTCTTCTCGAACGGTATCCTGGCCCTGGGCGTCTTCTCGGCCTTGCTGGTGGTTCTCTTTCAGGCCAATGAGATCGCGATGCTGCCGCTCTACGCGATTGGCGTGTTTATCTCGTTCACGCTTTCGCAGGCGGGCATGGTGCGCCACCACTTCCACATCAAGGAAGAGGGCTGGCGCTGGGGTGCTGTGATCAATAGCGTGGGGACGATCCTTACCGCTGTGGTGCTGATGGTACTCGCCGTCACCAAGTTTACCCACGGTGCCTGGGCGGTGATGGTACTCATTCCCATGCTGGTGGTACTCTTCAACAGTATCAACAAGCACTACAGCAGCGTGGCCCGCCAGCTTTCCCTGGAAGGCGCTGTTCGTCCCATTGCCCTACGTCGCCACACTTCGATTGTGCTAGTTAGCGGCATCCATCGTGGTGTACTCCCCGCCCTCCAGTACGCCCAGTCCATCGCCCCCGATAACGTGATGGCGGTGTATGTCAACCTTGACTCTGACCAGACAGCAAGGCTCCAGCAGCGATGGATTGACTGGGGCTTTAATATTCCCCTCGTCGTGCTGGAGTCACCCTATCGCTCGCTGATCACCCCGCTGTTCAACTACATTCAGGAGGTTGACGCACGTTACAACGACCACGTCCTTACGGTGGTTCTGCCGGAGTTCGTGCCCGCCCACTGGTGGGAACACCTGCTGCACAACCAGACAGGTATGCTCATCAAGGCCGCCCTGATGTTCAACAAGGACGTGGTTGTCACCAGCGTGCCCTACCGCCTAGAGCGGTAATACAGCGCCTTCATCACCCCATCCGCGCCATAGCCTCGGCGCGGGTGGGGATTGTTGATGTCCCCGACCCCTCCACCGCACATGCGGCCACCGCACTGGCGAAGGTGGCCGCCGCCATTGGGTCGCCCGTCTCGCGCAGGCGCAGCAGCAGGGCTGCCGCAAACACATCGCCGGCACCAGTCGGGTCGCGCTCCACGGCGGGAAAGGCGTCAATCTGGTGGGGCTTCCCGCTAATATAGAGGGTTGATCCCCGCGATCCCCGCGTCACCGCTACCAAACGACAATCGTGCGCGTAGCTCTCTGCGAGATCTTCATCGCCACCCACGTCCTCAATGCTCAGCACTAGCACATCAACATGGCGCAACTGAGTCGGGTTGGGTTTCCATGTCACCCGCCGGATCACTGCCGGTAGCGGGGAATCCCACTCGCGCATCCAGCCCTGCGGCGTCACACCCACAAGCGAGTCGGGGAATTGCTCAGCCATATCCAGGCCGAACTCGCCGGTGAGCGGGCCAAGATGGACAATCGGGGCTGCCCGCCACGCACGGGGCAGATCGGTGAAGTGGAGCCGCGCCCCCAGCGCATGGAGCAACTGCACCCGGCCCGTGGGAGTATAGCGATTTTCAAACGTTGACTGCGCCTGCGCCGGGACGATGGTGGCCTGCACGCCTGCGGGCAGATCCAGAGGCTGCGCGGGATCGCCCGACGTCAGTACGGCTGCGCCAACGCCGAGGCGGGCAATCGTCGTCGCCGCGTAGCGCACCGTCCCGCCGGAGGAACTACCCCCAGCAGGTAGCAGGTCGCGGGTCAGGTCGCCGATCACAAGGTACGGTGGAATCATAAACTGCTTTACTATTCGCCCGATAACCCAACAGCCCGACAGCCCAACACAGCGCCGATGAGGGGCTGTGGGCGCTGTCGGGCTGTGAGAGGGCATCCGGCAGGGCGTTAAAATCTTCTCGGTGCAGGGCTACTTTGAGGGATAGATCACAATTTTACGGTTCTCGCCATCGCCAGAACTCTCGGTGTAGATGCCCTTATCCTCGCGCAGAGCCAAGTGTACGATGCGGCGCTCGTAGGCGGCCATTGGCTCCAGCATAATCGGGCGGCCTGTCTGTCGGACGCGCTCCGCCATGCGGCGGGCCAGACCCTCCAGCGACTCCTGCCGGCGCTGACGATAGTTGCCGACATCAACCACCACCTGCGGCCACTTTTGCACACGACGACTGACGAGAAGGTTCAGCAGGAACTGGAGTGATCGCAGCGTTTCGCCACGCCGTCCAATCAGCAGCCCCATCGCCTCTTCATCCGCACCTTCAATGTGCAGCGTAACCGTCTCCTCGATAGTGCCCTTTTGTCCGGGGACACGTATCAGCACCGCTGTGACATAGCCGTGGATGTCCATCCGCTCCAGGAGATCTTCCAGCACCTTGCGAGCAATTGCGCCAACATCACCCGATGATTCGTCAGACCGATCTGCGACCTGAGACTCGGTCGTCTCCTCATCGTCATCTACCATCGTCACCCGAACCAGCGCCTCATCGCCCGATTCACCCGAATCTAGCACCGCGATAGCAACCTCGTCGCGATCCTTGCCGAGCTGCGCGAGTGCAAGCTCAACAGCCTCTGCAACGGTGCGTGCGCGTATCTCGATGCTCTTCATAGAAAAATCCTTCAGGTGCGGAAATCCAGGAGGAACGCAACATCCTGCGTCTCTTCAGTGGCTTTCGTTCACACGGTTGCCGAACGTTACACGGGAAGTTCACTCAATGCCGACGTCGTGGGCGGCGCGGATTGGCCTGCTGTTGGCCCTGAGTGTGGATGTCGTTGATCGCGTCCTCATGTGGATCTGGCTCCTGAGATCCCGTCTGCTCGTTCTCCGTCAGAGGGCGCATCACTGTCCAAAAATCGGAACGCTGCGCAGCCGTACTCAGCGAAGTCCCCGAGTCGCTGGCTCCCGATGTCACGACCGCTGGTGTGAGGCTGGGGAGAGTACCGGGCTTACTATCAGGTGGGAGGAATTTGAGGTAGTTCGCCAGCGAACCCCAGCCAGAGGTAAAGTACTGTTGCACCACACCCACAAGGCTGCTCACCACCCAGTAGAGCACAGCACCTGAGGGGAAGGTGAAGGCGATGTAGCCAAAGACCAGTGGCATAAACATCATGGCCTGAGTCATCGCCTTTTGCTGCGGATCCTGGGTACGCGGAGTGGCCATCGTCGTCTGCATCACTTGGAGCATGATCGAGAGTACCGGCAGCACCAAGTAGAGCGGCGCGGCGAAGCCAGCCCCGCCAGGGCCAAAGGCCGACGTACCTAGATTGAAGAGGCCCAAGAAGTTGGCGCTGAACAAATGGGCAACATTCGGATCCTCAAGCAATTTCGCCGCAGCGGCGCTCAAATTCACCCGCTGCGCAGGCACCATCAGGTGATAGACCGCCTGGTATACGCCAAAGAAGATCGGCAGTTGGAGCAGCACCGGCAGACAGCCGCCAACCGGGTTGATCTTATACTCGCGGTAGAGCTTCAGGGTTTCTTCCTGAAGCTTCTGCTGATCCTTCCCATGCTTGCGCTGGAGATCCTTGATCAGCGGCTGGATCTGCTGCATCTTACGGCTCGACCGTAGCGAAGTCAGAGTCAACGGGAGGATCACCAGACGCGCACAGATCGTGAAGATGATAATCCCAAAGCCGACACTGCCCGTCGTCGTGCTAAACCAGAGCAATATCTGCTCAAGCAGGCCAACAAAGAGGGACCAGATTCCACCCATAGTCGAAGCCTCTAGTGCTGATCGCTGGGAATTGGCGGCTCCCCAGAAGATTCTACTGACGTATCGGGAGCCGGGGCAGATCGCCAGATCTGAGCTCGGCGCAGCAACCCCTCGACAGCATCCTGGATCGCCGCAAATGGGACGTTGACAATCTCTGAGCTACGAACGATAAACACGAGGTCGTAGCCGGGGGCAATGCAAGAGAGGGCGAGCCGGACAGACTCGCGGACGCGACGCTTGGCCCGATTACGCCGCACCGCGATGCCTATCTGCTTACTGACCACAAACCCGCAGCGGGTACGCATACGGCGGCCAGCGATAACATTCAGCAGCAGAAGCGGAGTGGAGAACGTGCGGCCCTCACGTCGGGCGCGCCGGAACTGGTCGGGCCGACGCAGCCGGTGGGCACGCTTCATAGAACACCGGACAGGGTACAGGATCGCAGTCTCACACACCTGCACGTACCCTGTACCCCCGTATGCCTAGCGATGACCACCACGGACGCCACGGCGCTCATCGCTGACCGTCAGCTTCCAGCGGCCCTTCATGCGGCGGCGGCGTAGCACCTCGCGCCCATCCTTCGTCTCCATCCGTGACAGAAATCCGTGCTTGCGTCGGCGGGGGATCCGCTTCGGCTGCCAGGTTCGCTTCGGCATCTGTATGCTCCTCGTGCGCGCAATAGACGCGCTTCAATTCACGCTTTGTAGGCAAACTCGCGCCATTATACCCGTCGCGCTCTCACAGTGTCAAATGGGTATGCAGCGCACAGGCATAAAAACATATGGAGGCGGCACAGCCGCCCCCATAAAATCACTCCCTTAACGCGCAGTGGGCTACTCGTCGCGCCCAACCTGCTGGAGTGTGCGTCGGATCGCGTCACGCTGACGCCGGTCGCCGCCCTCCGTCTCCTCGACCTCCTCCTCGACATCAACACGATCTTTCTTACGATCGCGCCGAACGTTCGCGGGGCTGCCATACTTGCTCAGGAGATCCGCAAGGGTCGCATCGCCAACAAACTCCTCGGACACTTCCTCCGTGCTGTAGGTTTCCGGGACAGCAGGCTGAGACGACGTGCGACGGCGATCCCGATTGCGGTCGCCACGGTCATTGCGATCACCCCCGCTGCGCCCCTCGCGGGCGGCGGCAGCAGCAGCAGCGAAGCGCGGTGCCGCGCCGGGGCCAGTGCGCGGGATGACCTGGCTCGGAGTCTCTTCCTCGTAGCTCCCGGTCGGCTCCGGGTCGTCAAGGCGCATCGTCAGGCTGATTCGCTTGCTCTGCTGATCAACCTCGATCACCCTGACCGTCACCTTATCGCCAACCTTGACGACATCCTCGACCTTACCCACGCGGCTCGACGAGAGGGCCGAGATATGGACGAGGCCATCGCGACCAACGCCGATATCCACAAAGGCTCCGAAGGGGGCCAGCCCGCTCACGGTTCCATCGAGTACCTGGCCGGGCTCAAGCCCCTGCATGCGCTGGGTGCGCATTGCACGGCGCAGGCTCAAGCTGATCCGGGTGCCCTCCGGGTCAATCTCAAGGATCTTGAAGTTAAACTGCTCGCCGACCTTCACGGCATCCTCGGGCTTCTCGACCCGGCCCTCGGCCAGTTCAGAGACGTGGATGAGCCCATCCTTACCCACACCGATGTCGGCGAAGGCACCAAAGGGCGCGAAGCCAGTGATCGTCCCCTCGACCACATCGCCCACCTTCAGGGATGTGATTCGATCCTTGTCAACCTCAGCTCGCTTAGGCCGGCTGCGGCTGCGCCCGCCCTCGTTACGCTCTGGCGAGCGCATCGTGAGGCTAATCCGGCGTGCGTCAGGGTCAATGCTCTTCACCCGCACCGTCACCGTATCGCCGATCTGTACCAGATCCGACGGCGTATCAATCCGGGTGTCGCTCATCTCCGAAATGTGGACGAGGCCATCACGGCCGACGCCGACGTCAACGAAGATTCCATAGAGCGCGATTGACGTGACCCTTCCATCGAGCTCCATGCCGGACTGAAGATCCTTCAAGCGACGTGGACGCCCACCCTCATCAGCAACTGGCGTAAAACTGGCACCCTCGGGAGCCTCTGCCCCCTCCCCCTCCGCCTCGGTGACAGCCTCCGAAACGTCCGACGCCTCCGGCTCCGCCGCAATGACGGGTGCCTGAGCCTCAGTCTCAGGGGTAGGCTGTGCCGTAGCCTCCTCCGCCGAGGACTCCGGCGTAGTGGCATCGGCCTGAGCCGCCGGAGCGTCAGCTGCGTCGAGCAGCGTGTCAAGCAGCTCGCTCTCAGCGACATCTTCCCTACGTACCTGATCGGTCATTTCCTGGATCCCTCCTACGTTGATGGACAAGCCTGCCTGTTCCTGTTACATCTGCATCTGCCGACGAACGGCCTGCACTAGACCGTCATCGTGCAAATCCTCGAGCCGATAGTAGCGCCCCTGAAGGTGTTCGGACAGCCGCCGTGATAGCCCCCGCTCGAAGTTCGGGTGCTCGGTATCGATCACAATGGCGCGTATATTGCGCGCGGCGATCAGATCGGCGATTGCATATGCTTCTTGCTGTGGTGGTGCGTTACCGATGGCGACATTTGCCTGTCCATCGGTGAGCAGCACCATCAGTGGGACAATCTCTTTATCCTGGCGACGCGCCCTCTCCAGCAGTTCATAGGCGGTGAGCATCCCGCGTGCCAGAGGGGTCTTCCCGCCGGTCGGCATCGTCAGAAGCCGACGCTGCGCCAGTTCGACGCTATTGGTGAGTGGCAGCAGCACCCGCGCATAGTCACGCTGGAAGCTCACCAGGCCCACCTGATCGCGGCGCTGGTAGGCATCGCGCAGCAAGGAGAGGACGGCGGCCTTGGTGGCCTGCATGCGCTCCTCTGCGGCCATGCTCCAGCTCGCATCCACCACAAAGCAGACGGCGTTACGGGTGCGGCGCACCCGCACCTTCTGGCGCAGGTCGCTCCGCACGATCAGCACCTTTGGCCTGCGGCGGTGAGCATCGTGCGGCTGATGCACCAGTTCGTTACGGCGTTTGCGCTGATAAATCGCGGCCTCGCGTAGCGTTGCGTCAAGGGCCAAATCCGTGACCCGTGGGACGATCTGGCTGGTAATGTAGCGGCCCTGCTTGCGTGTGGTGCGGGTGCGCGAACGCTTGCCGGGCGAGCGGCGCTGCATACGGTCGGCGGAACTCTCCAGGCGGCGGGTACGGAACATCTGGTCGGCATCAATCTGTTTGCCCCCGGTGTTCTTGTCGCCAGACTCCTGGTTCTCGCTGCTGGCGGCACTTCCCAGCGGGGATACGCTGCCGCCCCCAGAGGTGTTGTCGTTGTCGTTGCCGCCCTCGCCACCCTCCGTTTTCTCACCTACGTCAGATTTTTTTTTTACACTGTCGCCCGCCGTATCCTCGGCGATCTTGCCGTTGCGCTCAAGGATCTGGGCGATACGCTGCTCGTCCACCTTAATCTCGGCGAAGGGCTGGCGGCGCATGCGGTGAGGCAAAGCCAGTTCGGCAGCCAGACGAATATCTTCCGCGCTCAGCGTAAGCCGACCGCTC
Source organism: Chloroflexales bacterium (assembly GCA_037134395.1). Lineage (GTDB taxonomy): Bacteria > Chloroflexota > Chloroflexia > Chloroflexales > Chloroflexaceae > Oscillochloris. Next base: position 18,334 of record JBAXMH010000013.1, on the reverse strand, counting down.
CACGCCGCGTGGGTACGTGCCGTCTCCAGGATTGTCAGGTCGGCGCGGTGACCATCAACACCAAGCTCAAGACAGAGCCCGGCCACAGCGGCCATGTCGGGCGTCTCAATTCGCACCTTAGTCAGCAAATCGCGAGCTACCGCAATCCGGTTGGCAAGATCGCTCTCGCTGCGCTGCCACTGTGCCATGAAGCTCTGCGGGTCAGCTTCGTAGGCCATGCGCCGCTCGATCACCGCTACCCGCGAGGGGACATCTGCCAGTCCAACCACCTCGACGGCGAGGCCGAAGCGGTCGAGCAACTGCGGGCGCAACTCACCCTCCTCGGGGTTCATGGTGCCAACCAGGATAAATCGGGATGGGTGCGAGATGCTCACGCCCTCGCGCTCAACTGTATTCACGCCCATCGCGGCAGCATCGAGCAGAATGTCTACAAGGTGATCGTCAAGCAGGTTCACCTCATCAACATAGAGCAACCCACGGTTCACCTGGGCCAGCAGACCTGGCTCAAAGCGGCGCATCCCCTCGGTAATTGCATGCTCAAGGTCAAGCGACCCGACGACCCGATCTTCAGACGCCGACACCGGCAACTCGACGAGGCGAGTTGACCGATCAAATGTTGGCAGTTCGACGCCAACGCTGCGGGATTTGCAGTGTGTGCAGAACCCAGCCGGATGATCAGGGAGGCAACTGTAGGGGCAATCGGTGACGACAGTAATAGAGGGTAGCAGGCGAGCAAGACCACGCACCGCCGTAGATTTGGCAGTACCCTTCTCGCCGCGAATGAGAACGCCGCCAACCCGTGAGTTGACTGCATTGAGGATGAGCGCACGCTTAAGCCGCTCTTGGCCGACAATGGCGGTGAAGGGATAAACTGGGCGCAGTAGCAACGTGCTCACAAGAATAAAAATCTTCCAACTCGTAACGAGCCAGAAGCACTAGCAGCAGCGCCGTGATTCAATGTGGTGTTTTGTCCGACCAATGCCGAAAGGAACCGACATAACACGGCTGTTGCCCGCGCATTCACGTAGTGCCGCGACAGTTCACGACCGCGCCATTGTCTCATAAAGCCTAGTAAAAGTCAAATTTCAGGTATCAGTTGTTTATCAGTCGCCACTCGTAGCCCCCCCGCCACGGCCCATGGCAGCTATGCTATAATCCCATGCTGGCCATCAACCATGACGATACTTCGGTGATGAGATCTGTCAGGTGTGAATTTGCCACACCTGCGCATTGCAGCGCCGCAAGCTGTATAAGACGTGTCTACTGCTATTACATAATCCATGTATCTCACCCCTTGGAGCATATCTGTGGGCTTTAACCCAATAAACTCGCTGTTTGGTGCCTTCAGCCGCGATCTCGGGATCGACCTGGGCACTGCCAACACTCTTGTCCATGTGCGTGGTAAAGGGATTGTGATCAGCGAGCCATCTGTTGTCGCAATTGACCGCAAGACGAAAAAGGTTCACGCGGTAGGTGCCGAGGCCAAGGCGATGGTCGGGAAGACACCAGCAAACATTATCGCGGTGCGCCCACTGAAAGATGGTGTGATCGCCGATTTTGATGTGGTCGAGAAGATGCTGGCCTATTTTATTCGGAAGGCACACACCTACTCGTCCGTGCGGCTGATGGATCCGCGCCCGCGTGTGATTGTCGGTGTGCCCTCGGGGGTCACCGAGGTAGAGAAGCGCGCCGCCCGTGATGCGACCCTGAACGCGAAGGCCCGTGAAGCATATGTGGTTGAGGAACCCATGGCCGCCGCAATCGGGGCCGGTCTGCCGGTTGAGGAGCCGATGGGCTCGATGATTGTAGATATTGGCGGCGGGACGACCGAGGTGGCAGTGATCTCCCTCGGCGGGATCGTGATCAACCACTCGATTCGCACGGCGGGCGACGAGATTGATGAGGCCATCATCCAGTTCGCCCGCCGCGAGTATAACCTGCTGATCGGCGAGCGTATGGCCGAAAAGGCGAAGATCGCCGCTGGCTCGGCCTACCCGCTTGAAGAGGAAATTAAGGTAGTGCTGCGCGGGCGCGATCTGCTCACCGGGCTGCCAAAAGCCGTGGAGGTGAGCAGCGTCGAGATCCGCGAAGGCATCGCCGGCCCGATCAATGCGATTGTTGCCGAGGTGCGCGCCGCCCTGGAGGAGACCCCGCCAGAGCTGGTGGCCGATGTGATGGAACACGGGATCACGTTGGCTGGCGGCGGCTCGCTGCTCCACGGCCTCGATAAGCGTATCGCCGCTGAGACGCGCATGCCCGTCCATGTGGCCGAAGACCCGCTCTCGTGCGTGGCCCGTGGCGCGGGCAAGATGGTCGAGAATTTTGAGAACCGGGTTTATCAGGATATCCTCACCCGCACGCAGAGCAGTCGGCGGGCGAAGTTGTAAGACGACATCGGCCCCAACCCTGCCCGCTAGGGTGTCCCCCATATGCACGACTTCTTTGATGACATACCAGCTCGGCTGCGGCGTGATCGCTCAAATACACCGGCGTCGGGCCGACCGTTTATATTCGCACTGGTACTCAGCCTCGTTGCGGGGGTGCTGATCATTCTTGATCGGCAGGGAGTGATCACACCGATCCGGATCCTTATCCAACAGAGCGTCACCCCGGTGGCGCTGATGCTGACGGATCTGCGTGATCAGGCAGCGGATCTGGTAGGCTCCCCGCGCAGCGCGGCGGATCTGCGCGCTCAGATCAGCGCCCTAGAGCAGGAAAATAGCCAGTTGAAGGCCGATAACCTGCGCTTGCAGCAGAGTCAGGTTGAGAATGCCTCCCTTCGTCAGCAACTCCAGATTCAGCACGAGCAGCCCTGGCATCTGCTCGGGGCGGAGGTGGCGGTGCGCCCCTCAGACGCCGGTCGGCGGGTGATGACTATTGCACGAGGGACAACCGATGGGGTGCGGGCAGGCATGGCGGTGATCGGCCAGCATCCCGGCGACCCGGCAGCTCTGGTGGGCATCATTGAGTCGGCAGGGGCTCATACGGCAGAAGTACTCTTGATCACTGACTTTAGCAGTCAGGTGAGCGCCCACATCATCCACGCCGCCCAATCCGGTCTCGGGCTGGTTCAGGGTCAATGGCAACAAGGTTCACGCCTCCGCCTCGTTCAGGTGGATCGTGGCGCCCTGATCGCACATGGAGATGCGGTGGTGAGTGCGGGACTCACCGGATCTATGCGTATCCCTCTCGACTTGGCGGCGGTTCCGGCTAATATTCCTATCGGCTCGGTGGAGACGGTGAGTGCGAGCGGCCAGGAGCAGTCGGCTGAGCTGCGGCCTTTCGTTGACCCCGACCAGGTGCGCTACGTGTGGGTGATCCTCAACCAAGACGGCTAGAGGAACTGCTGGCGCGTGAACTCGTGCTGATCGTGTGCATTGGTATCCTCTCCTTAGCACAAGTGACGCTGATGCCCACGCCGCTAGGTTTTAGTGCGCCACTAATGCTGGTGTTGGCGATCTGTCGCACACTGATCGGTGTGGGTTCGGCGTTCCCCGATACAGGGGTGATCCGTGGGTTGCGCTGGTCACTCTACGGTGGGCTTTCGCTCGACATTCTTACTACGACACCCCTCGGAAGCCACGCCCTCGCGATGCTGCTCGCCGCATTTGTCGTGGCGGCATCCACTCGTCACCTACGGATTGAAGGTCCCCTGCTACCAATCCTCGCCGTACTTGTCGGTAGCCTGGTCTATGAGTCTGTGTTGGCGCTGCTGCTCCAGCCGCCACCAATAGATTGGTTCAACATCGCACGGGTCACCCTCATCCCAGGGGTGCTTGTGGCGCTCATTCTGGCACTGCCCATCTTCTTTATGCTGCGCTGGATGCTGCGTGCGCAGATATGAGAGATCTCCTATGCCCCGATTAATTGTGCTGAAGGTGCTGCTGCTGCTCATGGTTGTGGTGCTGAGTGGTCGGCTCTACGAGATCCAGATTGCCAGTAATAACCCGCAGCGATTCGGTAATACGCCTGAGGAGATGACCCGGCGCTCGCTGATGCTGCCCCCACGCCGGGGCGAGATTTTTGCTGCTGATGGTAAGACGCTGCTCGCGGAGAGTGTGCCAATCTACAACATTGCGATTGTTCCCGGACGGCTCCCTTCGCGGAGCAATGATCCGGAGCGACGCGATATGGTGCTAGCGCGGATAAGTCAGATCGCTGCTCTGACGAGTACACTCACCCTCTCACCCACAAACATACTGGATATCCGCCCTGGTCTGCGGAGCGACCTGAGCGGCGTTGTGTCGTTGCCAACGAATAGTGCAAGCTCGCCGCTTACCCTTACTATCGCCCCGGCCAACACGCTGCGCGCCCTCAGTGTGGCCCATACCTACCGCGATGTACTACGTCTCAATAGCCCAATCGAGGCTCAAATTGATCGTCAGGACGTCCGACGCTACGAAACGCTGATCGTGAAAGAGGATATTCCGCTGGAACTGGCCCTGGTGATCCGTGAGAACAGCAACTACCTGCCTGGCGTGCTGGTGGAGGAGGGTTATCGGCGGCGCTACCCGCAGAGTGGTACAGTATCCTCACTCTCGCACACGCTTGGTTACATTGGTCGGGTGAATGAGTGCGAGTTGGTGGCAGAGAATCCGGCAAGCTCATGGCTCACCAGTCTGAATGATCTGGTGAACCACGTCGGCAGGTGTGGTCTTATCTCCAAGCGGATCTCTCCGAGCAGTATTGGCCAGCCGCCCTACCAGAGCGATGACCGTATCGGTAAGGATGGTCTGGAGGTTGCATACGAGTCCCAACTGCGGGGCAGCCCAGGCATTCAAACCTTGCTCGTTGACGCCCTGGAGCGTCCGGCAAGTCCACCGAGCATTGTACGCCCCGTTCAGAACGGACATAATTTGGTGTTGACCATTGATATCGGCTTTCAGACAGCGGTTGAGCAGATCATGCGCCGATGGATCGCGGAGGGCGAACGGCGGCGTCAAAATATTAAAGAGACGTACAAGCATAACTATCGGCCCATTACAAATGGCGTCGCTGTGGCGATTGACCCGCGTGACGGTCGCATTCTGTCCATCGTGAGCATCCCTACCTACGATAACAATGCCTGGGTTGATCCGGCGCGGGCCGCCGATCTTCAGAAGTTGCTCTCACCTGTGGACCCACAGGCAGCGCCGCTGCTTGACCGGGCGATCTCTGGGCAATACCCGCCGGGATCGACACTCAAGCAGTTTGTTGGGTCAGCGGCCCTTCAGGATGGCATCATTTCGCCTGACACGAAGCTGCGCGACCCTGGGCTCATCCGGCTGATCGAGCGGGGCGGGGCCGAATTTGTGCTGCCTAACTCGCTACGCAACCGCGATAACGGCGAAATTACCATCATTGACGCGCTGCGGCTCTCCTCGAATGTCTTCTTTGCCTCGATAGCCGGTGGTAACGATCAGGTGGTGAATCTGGATTCTAGCGCGTTTCGCACCCCTGGACTGGGCATTGATCAGCTCGTTGAGGGGCTTTCATGGTTTAACCTGGGCCGTATCATGGGCGTGGATATCGCCGGAGAGATGCCGGGTATGGTGCCGACGAAAACGTGGAAGGCCCAGACTCTGCGCGAGAGCTGGACAACAGGCGACACCTATAACACGGCGATTGGCCAGGGGTACCTGCAAGTCACGCCGCTCCAACTGGCGGCGGCAGCCGGTGCCATCGCCCGCGACGGTACCGTCTACCGCCCGCATGTGGTGAGTGCGATCACCGACGCCAACGGCACTGTGCTGAGTACCGTGATGCCCGAGATAAAGTCGAAGGTGCCGGTGAACCCGGAGTATCTGGCGGTTATCCGCGATGGTATGCGCCAGTCTGTCACAAAAGGGTTGAATATTGCCGCCCGCGATGAGTGTTCGGGACTGAGTATCGCCGGTAAGACGGGGACGGCTGAGTTTGGACCAGTCGTGACACCGGACGGCAAGCGCCAGAGCCACTCGTGGTTTGTCGGCTTTGCACCCTTCGATGATCCGCAGATTGTGGTGGCCGTACTGCTTGAGGGTACGGGCGATCTCGGCGATGGATCATCAACGATGGCCGTACCGGCGGTAACGCAGATTATGCAGGCGTATTTTAAGGTAGCGCCCCTCACAAATCGGCCACCCATTTGTCCGGCGATGCCCACTGATCCGGAATTAGTCACGCCACCCGTTGTGGGTGGGCAGTAGAGTGTAAAGCTCACAATTGGCCCTACTATGCTATAATTGGCACATAAGACTCGTTTAAATATGGATACAGGGGCATGAGCGACCTGATCAGTATTAAAGGGGGCCGCGATGGGCTTCGGCTCAGGCTTGATGATGCGGTTGACTGGCAGGTGCTAAGGGAAGCTCTGTCTCAGCAGCTTGCTCAGAAAAGCGGCTTTTTCGTCGGGGCTCGTCTGATGTTAGAGATTGGTGATCGGACGCTCAGTGATGTGCAGATGGCCACCTTGCTTGAGATCATGCAGCAGCATGGAGTTCAGGTTGAGTCGGTTGGTGCCACAGCTCGCGAGAGCCGGGACGCTGCACGGGCGTCGGGTCTGACGGCACGACCGCTGCCGCGCTACCCTGAGCCAGCCGTGCCAACTGCCGCGAATGAGCATGATGGGATGCTGGTGACACGTACCCTCCGTTCGGGCCAAGTACTCCGCCATCACGGCAACATCACCCTAATCGGCGATATGAATCCAGGGGCCGAGCTCATCGCCGGGGGGAGTGTGGTGGTGTGGGGGCGGCTACGTGGCCTTGTTCATGCCGGTGCCCTGGGAAATGCCGAAGCCGTGGTGTGCGCCCTAGAGCTGCGGCCAACTCAACTGCGCATCGCCGAGCAGATCACTCGCGCTCCCGATGGCGCGGGACGAAACGGCCCGGAGACAGCACGAATCGAGGGTGGCCAGATCGTCGTGGAGCCATGGGAAGGTTCCAAAAGGGGTTAGGGAGTACTATGGCGCGTATCATCACAATTACATCGGGCAAGGGCGGCGTGGGCAAGACGACCACCACCGCGAACCTGGGCACTGCCCTGGCGATGCAGGGAGCAAAGGTGGCCGTTATTGATGCCGACATTGGGCTGCGCAACCTCGATGTGGTGATGGGCCTGGAGAACCGCATCGTCTACGACTTGGTGGATGTGGTGGAGGGACGGGCTCGGCTGCGCCAGGCGCTGATTAAAGATAAACGCCTGCCGGAACTTTGCCTGATGCCTGCCGCACAGACCCGCGATAAGGATGCGGTCAGTCCTGCGCAAATGATTGATCTGACGAACCAACTCCGTCAGGAATTTGATTATGTGCTGATTGACAGCCCAGCCGGGATCGAGGGCGGGTTCCGCAATGCGATTGCCGGTGCCGATGAGGTGGTAATCGTCACGACCCCCGAGGTCTCGGCGGTGCGCGATGCCGACCGGATCGTTGGCCTAGTGGAAGCAGCGGAGAAGGGGCCGCCGAGCCTGATCGTGAACCGGATCAAGCCAAGGTTGGTGAACCGTGGCGAAATGCTCTCGGTAGACGATGTGCTGGAACTGCTGGCGATCCAACTCATTGGGATTGTCCCTGACGACGAAACGATCGTCACCTCGACCAACCGTGGCGAAGCGGTGGTGTACGATCAGAGTTCTCTGGCCGGACGAGCCTTTCTCAATATTGCGCGGCGAATCACCGGCGAGAATGTGCCGTTTATGGCGATCACCGATCAGCAAAGCATGTTTGAGCGGCTATTTGGGATGTTCGGCCGGCGACGCTCGTAGCGGAAAGGGACGGATGTGGGCTTCTTCGACTCTCTGTTCAACGGGCGGCAAGGGCGCAGCGCCCAGGTTGCTAAGGAACGCCTGGCGACGGTGCTCGTCGACGACCGCTATAAGCTCACGCCCGAAATGAAGGAGCAGATGAAGATTGATATTGCCGCTGTGCTGGCGCGCTATTTACCAGCGATTGACCCCGATCAGATCGAGGTTACGCTGCTGCGCGGCGAGGCGAGCGATCATCTGAAGGCTGACATTCCCCTGCGCCGGGCGCAACAGTCTGATTTGTAAGTACCCCAGCGTCACGTCCCGCTGAACGAAGCGAAGCGTCCCGGCGTCCGTATCGCCCGCCGGGACGCTTCACTTCGTTCAGCGGAACAAACTCCCTAAGTGGTGCGCGATTCTGCGACGGTGCATCTCGCAGAACGTTGTTTAAGCTAGCACAGAACAAACGCGGTATAATAACGGCGCGGCTCGACGCACGATATGGTCGGGGCGTGCTGTTTTTATGACCTTTTCACGCCCAATCTTTATCCCCTGTCGCTTTGTTCCATGATGTTGAGGAAAGGCACTATGTCGCAAGAGTCGCAGCCGATCCGCTTTTCGGCGCAGTATAAGTTGATCACGGCAGCCATTATCATCGCCCTGACCATCATGCTGTTCCAGCAAGTTGTCCACATACTGACACCCTTTATCGCGGCGATCATCACGGCGTATCTGTTTAATCCGCTAGTGACCTGGTTGCAGCGGCGCACCAGGGTGAGTCGTGCAATCTGGATCGTCGTACTCTACGTGATCGCGTTTTTGCTCATCTACGGCCTGTTCACCTGGATCTGGCCAATCATTATGCAGCAGTCAGGTGATATGGCCCGCGCTGCACCGCAGTTGGCGACTGAGATTCGCGGTATCTTCGAGGGTCGTGAGGAGTTCGATCTGTTTGGCTTTGTGATCAACCTGGCCCCGGTAGAAGATCAGTTGAGCAGTCTGGTTCGCGATCTCGGAACGTGGATGAGTGGGAATGTGCCGCGCCTGGTAGTCTCGGCGCTCGAATCGGTCATCTACCTCCTCGTGTATCTCATCGCAACCTTCTATCTGCTGATGGAGGCGGGCGAGCTGAAAATCTGGGCGGCGAACCTGATCCCCGCGCCCTATCGCGCCGAGATAGGCAATCTGGGCACGCAGATTGACGGGGTGTTTAGCGCCTACATCCGTGGGCAGCTCATCCTGATCGTCATTATGTCGGTGCTGCTCTTTATTCCACTTTCGATCCTCCAGGTACCCTACGTTTTAGTGATTGCGGTCGCCTCGGGCACTCTGGAGATTCTGCCAATTATCGGGCCGTGGTCGGCAGCCGGGATCGCGATTATCTCCACACTCTTTCAGTCCGAGATGCCTTTTGGCCTTTCCCACGGCAGTATGGCTGCCCTAGTCGGGGTGATCTACTTCACGCTGCGCCAGGTTGAGGATAACTTTATTATTCCCAATGTGATGGGACCGCTAGTACGACTGCACCCGGTCGTGGTGATCTTTGCCATCCTAGCTGGTGGGGCCATTGGTGGAGCCTTCGGCCTCTTTATCGCCATCCCGATGGCGGCGGTAGTGCGAATTCTACTCAGCTATCTCTACACGAAGCTGATTGACCAAACCGAATCACCGAAGTCGTCGCCGCCGCAATCCAGCGAGGAGCCGACGAAGCTGCGACGACAGGTGATCACGCACATGAAGCGCGATACCTGATTCCTCGTCCCTAACCCGTTGTGGCTATGGTTAGTCACGAAGCTGCCACCTAATCCACACACTAGAATCAATACTTCTCAAATAGGTCCATCTCTGCCGACCGTGCCCCCTCACCCCCTGCCCCTCTCCCACCGGGGGAGAGGGGAGATTCTAAACTAGAGTGTGTTCGACCCCCCCTCTCCCAGAACGGGAGAGGGGGCTGGGGGGTGAGGGCTGTTCGGCGGAAGACTCCTTATTTGAAAAGTATTGACACTAAAATTCATCGCCGGAGGCGATAGTGCTACAATTTTCACACGACCCCGAGGCCGGTACGCTCTACGCCTACTTCACGGAGCTTGAAGCGGGGCAGGCGGTTTATACGCTGGAATATCCGGCCAGCCTTTTGTTGGACAGCGATGGCCGAGTGGTTGGCCTGCGCCTTGATCTGGACGATGAGATTACGCTCGATCAGCTCGAACTGGCCCTCGATGATGAGTTCGGTCGCCTGGACATGGAGACGGGCTTCCTCTCAATTCTGATCTCTGGCGGGGTGGCGGCGCGGGTAGTGGCTCTGGAGCAGACGGCGATCCTCGACCTGGATACGGATGAGCGTATTCTGGGGGTGGAACTGGCCCCGCCGGGTGATCTGCTGACACCCGAGCGCCTAGAGCGTCTGGCCTCTGCAATGGTGTCGCTAGACGATGCGCCACAGGCGGGCGAAGGGCCGGTGGTGTTTGTGCCGGAAGTGGAGGAGGCAGGGGCGGAGGAGGCAGGAGGCGGGGCGCAGGAGGCAGGGGCGGAGGAGGCAGGAGGCAAGGAGGCAGGGGCGCAGGAGGCAGGAGGCAAGGAGGCAGGAGGCAAGGAGCAGGAGACCGTCCTCCCGCCTCCCTCCTCCCGCCTCCCTCCTCCCGCCTCCTCCGCCTCCCGCCTCCCGCCTCCTGCTCCCGCCCTCCGCTCCGGCTTTGTGGCCCTGGTGGGCAAGCCGAACGTGGGCAAGAGTACGCTGCTCAACGCGCTGCTTGGCCAGAAGGTCACGATTGTCTCGCCACGGGCGCAGACGACGCGGGTGCCGGTGCGGGGTATCCTGAGCCGACCTGATGCGCAGGTGGTGTTTATTGATACGCCCGGTATCCATAAGCCGAGCCATAAGATGGGCCAGTTTATGGTTGATCTGGCGGAGCGCAGCCTGCCAGGCGCAGATGTGATCTGTTTTATGGTTGACATCAGCCAGCCACCCAGTCAGCTCGACCGACAGATTGCCGTGCAGGTGCAGCGGGCACGCGGCCACCGGCTGCTGCTGCTGAACAAGGTGGACGTGCCGCCGCGCCGGGGGGCAACCTACATGGAGGAGTACCGCGACCTGGGGAAGTGGGAGATGGAACTGGCGATCTCGGCGCGGCGTGGGCAAGGGTTGGCTGGCCTGCTCGACGAGATCGTGGCCCGGCTGCCGCAGGGCCACGCACTCTACCCGACTGAGCAAGTAACCGACCAGACCGAGCAGCAGTTGGCGGGCGAGCTAGTGCGCGAGAAGGTACTCTACTTCATCCAGCAGGAAGTTCCTCACGCGGTGGCCGTGGAGGTGGACGAGTGGGAGCAAAAGGATGCCGCCGTCTACATCCGCATGACGATTAACGTAGAGAAATCGAGCCAGAAGGGCATCCTGATCGGTGCGGGCGGCGCGATGCTCAAGCGGATTGGCAGCGCGGCCCGTCACGATATTGAGCGCATGCTGGCGCAGCAGGTATTTTTGGAGCTGTGGGTGAAGGTGCGCGAGAACTGGCGCGACGATCTCTCGGCGATGGGCTGGCTGGGCTACCGGGCCAAGGACTGGTCGTAAAATCGTACTCCTGCAACAAAATCTAGGCTCCAGGCGTAGATGAGGATGTGCGGTTGCCCTTGCCGGGTCATGCCGCCTATGCTACTCTGGAGGCGGCCCAATGACAACCCGTTCTCGCCTAGCAGGCAACCCTCTTGCCCTTGCCAAACCCATATGGAGCGTTATGGCTGAGGTCAGTCAGATCCTCTGCCCGAAATGTCACAAATCGAATCTGCGCCGCGCCCGCTTCTGTCAGCACTGCGGTCACGATATTGTGCTGAACAACGACAAGCCGAGCGATGACCGGCGCTATGCGATCACGCGTGTGATTAAGCAGGGCGGGCAGGGCGCGGTCTTTGAGGGTATTGACGAGAGCGGCCAGGTCTTTGCGATCAAGCAGATGCTGGACAAGTTCACGAATCAGAAGGAGGGGCTTGAGGCGGTTGAGCGCTTCAACGCCGAGGCCAAGCTACTCCAGGGGCTGAGCCACCCGCGCATCCCGCGCGTCTATAGCCACTTCACCGATGAGGGCTGTCACTATCTGACGATGGATCTCGTACGCGGCAAGGATCTAGAGCAAATCATCGAGGTGCGCGGGCTACTACCTGAGGCCGAGGTACTCACCTACGCCGACCAGATCTGTGATGTGCTGGTGTATCTGCACGGCAAAGGGCTGATCTACCGTGACATGAAGCCCTCGAACGTGATGATCGAAGACAGCACCGGCGGGGTTAAGCTGGTAGATTTCGGGATCACTAAGCTGTTTAAACCTGCCGAGCGCGGCACGCAGATCGGGACGCCGGGCTACGCCCCGCCCGAGCAGTACCAGGGTAAGGCCACACCGGAGTCGGATATCTACGCCCTGGGGGCGACACTCCACCACATCCTGACGGGCAGTGACCCAACGGAGCGAACATACTTTGACTTCCCACCAGCCAACAGCGTGAACTCCAGTGTTTCCAAGCGCACGAGTGACGCGCTCGTGCGGGCGCTCCAGATGGTACCGCAGGATCGCTTCACGACAATGAGTGACTTCTGGGACGCGCTGCGCCCGGAGCGGGCGCGGCGACCGGCCCAGGTGCGGGTGGCCCAGCCAACGGTACAACTGCCGTCGGCGGTAGCCGCGCAGGTGGCCGGTATCCCGGCGATGGCCGGATCTGCGCCGACCTCAAAGGTGGCACCGGCCCCGCCACGCCCGGCCCCGATACCGCCACAGCCTGCCATGCCGGTATCCACCCCCAAGCCCCCCGCCCAGCGGAGCGGATTTCTGGCGGCCGTGGGCATGGTGATCAGTTGGATGGTCGTGATGCTGATTGTGGCGATGATTGGTATGGGAGCCTATGTGTACGTGGCCCGCCCCGCCTGGGCCACTAGGTTCATCGCCCCGCTGACGAACCTCGTGCCGACCAGCAGCCCGACGCCGCTGAACTTGCAACAGGTTCAGATCGTTGTAACCATCTCACTACCGACAAGCTCAAGTGACACAGATATTCTTATCACCCTACAATCCGGTTTCGCAGCGTTGGCAAAGCTCCAACACGGCAAAGGCACTCTGGTGAACCAGAATGTACCACCCAGCCCGATTGGCAACGGTTTCAAGAAGATTAGTGGACCAGATGCGAACGGCCAAGTGACGTACCAGGCAACGATGCAGGGATATATCTACACGCCATAGAGAAAGTGACAGAGACGCAAAACCGGCGGGCAATGCCCGCCGGTTTTGTGTGTCTGTCACTCGCTAATGGTGAGCAGCCTCAACATCCTTCTTGTGCTGCGCGATCACGCCGTCCACGAGATGGGGCGGCACATCGTCGTAGTGGTCAAAGGTCATCGAGAAGCGCCCACGGCCCTGGGTCATGCCCTTGAGGTCGGTGGCGTAGCGCTGGATCTCGGCTAGGGGTGCCTGGGCGGTGATCGCCGTCTTGCCGGTACCAGTGGGTAGCATGCCCTGGACGCGCCCGCGACGGGTGCTCATATCGCTCATAATATCGCCGGCGAACTGGTCGGGCACGACGATCTCAAGGATGTAGATCGGCTCGGTGATGGCAGGGTGAGCCTTGGCGGCAGCGAGCTTAAACGCCTCTTTACCGGCGCTCTTAAACGCAATTTCCTTGCTGTCTACCGGGTGTTCTTTGCCGTCAAAGACCGCAACGCGCACATCCAGCAGCGGGCTACCGGAGAGCAGACCCTCGGCCATGGCCTCGCGCACGCCCTTCTCGATGGCGGGCATAAAGCCGCGTGAGATCACGCCGCCGACGACCTCGTTGACAAACTCCAGGGGGTCTTGGCGCTCGGGGTCGGGGGTGAGGGGCTCAACGCGCAGACTCACATCGGCGAACTGGCCCGCGCCGCCGGTCTGCTTCTTGTGGCGGTACTGCGCCTCGGCCTTGCCACGGATCGTCTCGCGGTAGGGGATGCGCGGCAGTTCAATGTCAATGCTGACATCAAACTTACGCTTCATACGCTCGGCAATAAGGCCCAGGTGGCTCTCACCGAGACCGGCCAACAGAGTCTCGCCCGTCTGGTGATCGCGGTCAGTGTGGAGGGTGGGATCCTCCTCGATCATGCGGCCAAGGGCAACCCCGAGCTTATCGAGGTCGGCGCGGCTGTGGGGCTTGACGGTGGCGATAAAGGGCGCGGATGGGAAAGCAATGGGATCGAGCTGGAGCGGACGGGCGGTGGTACTGAGCGTGTCATTCGTCGCAGTCTCAACCAGCTTGGTAATCACACCAATATCGCCAGCACCAACGACATCAACCTCCGTCTGCTCCTTGCCGCGCACGCCGTAAACGTGAGCGACACGCTCCTCTTTCCGAGTGCGTGAGTTGAGCAGGTTGGTGTTGCCACGAACCTCGCCGCTATAGACACGGAAGTAGCTAACCCGACCATAGGTATCCGAAACCGTCTTGAAGACCAGGGCGCTAGGCGGTTCGTTGGCGGCAGCGTTCATGGTGAGATCCGCGCCGGTCGTGAGATCGGTGACATGCACCAGCTTGCGGGCCGCTGACGGGATCGAGTCAACAATCCCGTTAAGCAACTGGGCGATACCGGCAACCTCGGTGGCCGAGCCGCAGAAAGCGGGGACAATCGAGCCATCGGCGATCCCGGTGCGCAGGCCGATCAGCAGTTCATCAAGGGTAAGTGCGTCCTCGCCGCCCTCAAGGTAACGCTCGATCAGGTGGTCGTTGGTGGCGGCGATCTTATCAATCACAGCGGTGCGCCACTCGTGCATGAGCGCGTTCATATCGGCAGGAACATCGGCCTGGACAAATCCGCCGTCGTGCTGGGGCGAAACGAGCCAGGCGCGCTGCTGGCGCAGCGAGATGATGCCCTTAAAGCTCTTACCAATCCCCATCGGGATCTGCAAAGGCAGAACAGCCGCGTCGAGATGTTCGCGGGCCTGCTCGATGGTCCGAAAGAAGTTAGCGTTATCGCGGTCGAGCTTATTGACAAAGATGATCCGGGGTACGCGGTTCTGGACAGCCACCTCCCAGGCAAGTTCGGTGCCAACCTCCACTCCGGCGGAGGCGTCAAGAACAATCACGGCTCCGTCAATTACGCGCATGGCTGCGGCCACATCGCCGGCAAAATCAGCGAAGCCAGGGGCGTCAATCAGGTTCACCTTGTCATCATGCCATTCGAGGGGCAGAACAGAGAGCGACACAGACATCCCACGGCGGGCCTCATCGGGATCGTAATCGCTCGTTGTCGAGCCATCCTCAATGCGTCCCATCCGTGGGATAGCGTGGGCGGTCATCAGCATCGCCTCGGCCAGCGTTGTCTTCCCGCTGCCGAGGTGACCAAATATGCCGATGTTATGAATCCTTTCTGGGCCGTATGCACGCATGGAGAGTCCTCCTTGACTTATCCGTCGAGTCCGCCCGTAAGATGGGCGGGAAGGGCGGCAGATTGGGAACGGGGATTTGTTAAGAACGCATTATAGACGCCTTCCGGGCCACGTCAATAGACAATACGCACTACCGCAGAAGTAACGCTGTCACGCTGAGCGAAGCGAAGCGTCCCGGCAGCCCATATCACGGTTGGGACGCTTCGCTTCGCTCAGCGTGACATATGTGATAGGTGACTTTTGCTCTATGACAAGGTTCGCAGATACTTTACAGTTCTACCCCCCCTAGCCCCCCCGCGAGCGGGGGGGGAACCAATGCGTTGTTCCCCCCCCGCGAGCGGGGGGGGGGCCAATGCGTTGTCCCCCCCCGCGAGCGGGGGGGCTAGGGGGGGTAAGTATGCCAAGAGTGTAAAGTAAACTCGGCCCCTATGAAACCATGCCTATATGCCACAAAACAATGCATGCTATTTCCCCATCCGATCCAGCGCATTTTGGGCGGCGGTGTAGGATGGATCAAGCGTAAGGGTTTGCTGAAACTCGGTGCGGGCATCGTCCTTGCGATCTAGATTTTCCAGGGTCAGACCGAGGCCATAGTGGGCGTTCGCGTAATCGGGTGCGAGTGCGGTAGCGCGGCGAAATTCTTTCTCGGCCTGCGCATAGTCCGCGCTGTTGAAGAAACTCCAGGCCATGCCGTTATGTGCCGCTTCGCTGGTATCATCAAGATTGATAGCCCGCTGGAATTCGACGCGGGCCTGGTTGTAGTCCTCCGCATTGCTAAGTAGGTAGCCAAGGTTCGTGTGAAAAAGCGGCAGATTGGGCTGAAGTTCAATCGCCTTCCGATAATCCGCTGTGCCTTCGGTCAGACTGCTCTTTCTGGGAGAGCGACCTCCCGCTCTGCTGAGTGCGTAATCCTGGGCAAATGTGAACCCAATCGCGTGGTAGGTGAGAGCCTGGATCGGCAGCGTCTCGTCGTGTACGCTATCAACGGCCTTATCCGCCTCACGCAGGGCCTTGTCCATCCCGGCAGTATCGTTGGCGCCGTATGCTTGGATCGCCATCAGATTTGAATTGATCGCGTGAGCCAGAGCCAGATCGCCATCGAGTTTAAGCGCCTGCGCGATCGAATCAGCAGCATCGGTGACTTTATTCTGCGAACTCACTGCGTCTGCCAGCAGCGCCAACCCGAGGGCGGCGGCCTTATTCTTATCGGTGCTGCGCGAGGCGTTCACCAAATTTGTGGCGCTCTGCTCGGCCTTCTTCCAGTCGGCGCGCATGTTATCAACAATGGCGATACCGCTGAGGGCGGCGGTATTGTCTGCTGACATACCGAGTGCCTGCTGATACTGATCAAAGGCTGTGTCACTATCGCCATTGGCAAGGCTCGTATCAGCCTGCTGGAGCAATCTCGTCAGAGCCGAGTCGGTGGGGCCAGACGCGGGGGTAGGGCCAGGGCCAGGTGCGGGCCGACTGATGTAGACAAACATGCCAACAAAGGCGATCACCAGCACCAGCACGGTTGCGCCGACACCGATGAACAGTCCGGTCTTGGGCTTTGTACCTGACACACCCGGCACAGGCAGAGAAGGCAGGCCCAGGACAGGATCGCCACGCTGAGGAGCGGCCTGGGTAGGGGCGACATATGCCTGGGGCGGCGGGGTGGGTACCTGGGGACGAACATAGGGCGGCGTTTGGATGGGGGGAGATGCCACCAGAGTCTCGCCGATAGCAGGGACACCGCCAACAGGGGTGAGGGGTGGCTGGGCCTGTGGGTTTGCGCCGATGCCAGCGGCGGCGCGCAGAGCGGTCACCATCTCGGCGGCGCTGGCGAAGCGGGCCTCGGGCTTGCGAGCCAGCGAGCGCATCACCACATCCTCCACTGCGACGGGCAGGTCGCCGCGAACATCGCGAGGGGGAATGGGAGACTGAAGCAAACGGGCGGCCAGCATGGCCATAGGTGTCTCAGCGTGAAAGGGGAAAGTGCCGGTGAGCAGTTCGTAGAGAACCACCCCAAGGGCGTAGATGTCGGTGGGCGGGCCAACACTAGCCAGCCCCTGGGCCTGTTCGGGCGACATATACTCGGGCGTCCCCATCACCGTACCGGCCATCGTCAGGCCACTCGTGGTCGTATCGGTACCGCGTGCGAGGCCAAAATCGGTGAGGTAGACCCAACCCTCATCGGTGATCATCACATTCGAGGGCTTAATATCGCGGTGAATGATACCCTGACGGTGGGCGTAATCGAGGGCATCGCCAACCTGGGCCAAAACCTCGGCGGCGCGGCGCACGCTGAGGGCACCATCCTGCTGCACAACATCCTTGAGGGTACGACCCTGGATGTACTTCATGGCGATATAGTGCAGCCCATTGGTCTCACCGACCTCGTAGACCGGCATAATATGCGGGTGTTCCAGGCGAGCCGCGCTGCGCGCCTCGTGGCGAAAGCGGGCGACATAGTTCGTATCGTGGGTCATCTCCGGCGGCAGGAGCTTGATCGCCACAATCCGGTCGAGGTCAGCTTGACGGGCTTTGTAGACCACCGCCATCCCACCACGGCCAAGCTCAGAGATGATCTCGAAGCGACCGAGGGTGGTGCCGATCACATTCAGTTGGCTCATAGGAGTTCTCGTCGTGGTAGCGTGTGCAGAAGATGCTGTACTCGTCCATCATATACGATACCCCGTATCGGCGGCAATCCCGCGTAGGCAGATCGTGTACAGCGTGATGACGCACAACGACCCGCGCTGGTTCCAGCGCGGGCCGTCGTATGCTTCCAGAGCGACGTGCGCGATCAGATCTTCTTCCCCGTGTAGGTGTAGATGTTAATGGTAGCGCCGTTGGCATCCTTGAGGGTGCCAGTGTCGCCATTATTATTCCAGACCGCCTTACGGCTATTCCAGTAGATATGATCCTCGTCGTTCTTCCCGCGCTTTGTCCAGAGTGTTACCTCGGCACCGGGGGCGAGGGTGAAGGCGGGGAAGGTGAAGGTACTCTTCGACTCGCTACTGTTCAGCGTCCAGCCGGTCAGATCCACGGGAACATCGTTGGTGTTCCAGATGAGTACATACTCGCCATCCACCTCGCGGTCGGGCGTGTCATACTCGATATGCGCGATCTCCACCCCGGTCGTCACTGTAGCGGCAACGACTGGCGGCTTGGCGACGGGGGGCGGAGGTGGCTCGACCTTGGCGACGGGGGGCGGAGGTGGCTCGACCTTGGCGACGGGGGGCGGAGGTGGC
>JBAXMH010000012.1:0-36650 GCA_037134395.1 Chloroflexales bacterium | reverse complement strand
ACCTGGTGGGCGAAGGCGCGGATGGCGTCGGCGACCCGCTCGCGGCGGGAGCGCGGGCCACCCGTGGTCGGCTCGGGCACGCCCGAGACCTCGTCGAGCCCGTCGAAGAAGAGGAAGGCGTTGCCCGCGATGATCGCCGCCTGCACCCGCGCCCGCAGCCCAGCACGTAGTCCGCCCGCACCGAGGGCCGGGCGCAGCAGCGCCTCAACCAGCGTGTCCACATCCTTACGCGGGTCATCGCCGAGGGCCTGGGCCACCGGGCCAAGCGGGCAGAAGAAGGGGATGCGCAGCGTTTTGGTGCCGCTGAGCAGGGCCGTGGCGATAAAGACGGTCAGGTGCCGCAGACCAGTGGACTTGCCGGAGCCGGGGCTGCCGAGCAGCACGAGGCGCGGTCGCCCCTGGCCCTGCCCAATTGCCACGATCAGCCCCTCGGGGCGATACCACTGGCCCTCCCGCACGCCTCGCCCGCCCAGCGTGCGTCGAGCCTCGTGCCACACGTGGCTGAGCGCCCGATCACCAAGGAAGATCGGGCGCGGGGGGCCGGGGGTGATGCCGCGTGGATCATCGGGAGTGCGTGGATCGAGGATCGGCAACCGCACCTGCTCGGGCAACACCGTATCCGGATCCGCAGTGTCCATCTGCTTCTGGAGATCATCGAGTTTTAGCGCGAACGGGCCAGCGGGCAGCAGTTGGTCAGTGGTCAGGGTGGTGTAGACCTTGAGCAGCGCGATCTCGGGCATGATCGCCTGGTCGCGCCCGCTCCGCTCGCGCTCCAGCAGCTTGCCGAGCCGTAGGTAGCCGTGTTCCGCGACCAGGGATTGCAGGTAGCTATCGAGTAACGGCTTGGCATCGGCGGGTGGCTGCTGACCGAAGAAGAGCTGGATGGTGCCCTGGTTCACGCCGACGGCGGTGCCGTATTGCTGTCCAGAGACATCGACGCGACCTTGGGCTAGGTCGGCGCTCCCGGCGTGGTAGTGATGCTCCTGGCGGGCGACGACCTGCCCCACGTGGCCGCCGGGTGGCACCGTGATCTGCTGGACGACCTCGGCGTCGCCGGACACGCCGATGCCAGCGGGGGGCGGCGCGGCCTTGGCGATCTGGGCCTCTAGCTCAGCGACGCGGCGGCGCATCGCCGCAAGCTCCTCCTCGGGGGTCATGGGCCGCGCCTCTCTGGTAGGGCGAAGGGTGGGTGGGGGGTGCCACCCCGCCGGACGCTCGCGGCGGGTGTCGCCGTTACCGGCCCGGCGGGGCGGCGCGTTCTTGGGTTGGAGGCGCACGGTCGCCCCTCCAGCCAGGGCCATGCCGCGCTCGCTCGCGTATGGGCAGACACCTCGGCCTGCCCCTTCTGCCGCCGGCGGGGATGTGCGCCGCCGGATGCATCGGCAGGGGAGTGTGCATGCGATGGGCAAGCACCACACGAAAACCGTTGTTGTTGTTGTCGTTGTTGAGGTTGTTCCTGTTCCGCGCCCCGCAGCGTTTTGGCGCGTCGGTGTGGTGCGCCGTGACGACCGGCCCGTGCCCAGTGTAGCGTGTCACGCGCCCCAGTGCAAGGGGCGCACACGCCGGTTACTCGTCGCTCGCCGTGCCCCCGCTCGCCGCACGGGCCTGGGACTTGCGCCAGCCGCCGAGCAGACGGCCAACCTCGTCAGTCAGGCGGACGACATGCGCGTACTGGCCGACGGTGAGCAGGTCGAGGGCCTGGCCCTGGCGCAGCAGCAGGCGCAGCTCGCTCAGCGCCTCATCGGCGGCCTGGAGCGCCTGGCGCTTGTCCCGGCGGCGCGCGGCGGCCACCAGATCGCGCTGAAGCAGCAGCGCCGCCTCCTGGGTGAAGCGTCCGAGGGCGGCGCGGAAGTGGCGCGGGTAGCGCACGGTGGCCCGCAGCACCCAGATCACGAGCTCGTCGCAGCGGGCGAAGATGGGGGAGTCAGGCATACGATAGCCGATAGCTGATAGCCGATAGCTGATAGACCAGCGCACCTGATGTGCGACACTGGTGCCGTCTGCGCCCATTGGCTTCGAGATCGCTACGCTCGACTCTCCATTGCAGGGTGAATTGCGGTTCATAGCAACACATTAAGTCGCTTTCCTTTCGGCTATCGGCTATTACTACAGTTGTAGTTTGAATTACCCCCCCTAGCCCCCCCGCAAGCGGGGGGGAATAATGCGTTGTTCCCCCCCGCTTGCGGGGGGGCTAGGGGGGGTGATCGGCGAGAGCCTTTCTGCGAAGATATTTACAACTGTAGTACTATCGGCTATCGGCTATTCGTCGCGGTATCAGCGTGCGTAGCACTGCCTTGCGCAAGCCTGTCGTGCTACCGTGCTTGGTCTGGCCGACCCAGCCGTGAACGGTGGCCCCGAGGCGGTCGAGGTCAATCTCTCTGGCGGCGTAGGCGGCGAGGCGCTGGCGGTAGCGTCGCCAGAAGGCCACCACATTGCGGCGGCGCAGCCGCCGCTTCTCCGGGGTAATCGTCCAGCCTACAAAGGGGAAGCCCGCCGCCACCGGCGCGACCTGCGCCCGGTGTTCGTGGATGGTCAGGCGCAGCGCGGCCATCCGCGCGCGCACGGCGTCGCGCCAGGCGTGCAGGGTCTCCTTGTCGTCGGCGAAGAGCAGTAGGTCGTCGGCGTAGCGTAGGTAGGCCCGGCAGTGGAGTTCCTGCTTGATGAACATGTCGAGCGGGTGCAGGAAGACGTTTGCCCAGAACTGGCTAGTGAGGTTGCCAATCGGCAGGCCGCGCGGGCGCGCCAGGGCGAGCAGGTCGTCGCCAGGGAAGAGGACGGGCGTGTACGCCTCAGCGAGCAGATCGCGCCCGCCCGCAATAATCGTGCGGCACAGGTCAAGGACGCGTCGGTCGGTGAGGTGTCGGCTGAGTATGTCGAGCAGGATGGAATGATCGACCGATGGAAAAAACTCGCGGACATCCAGCGAGAGCACGTAGCGGTTGCCACGGGCGAAGTGCTGGGCGCGGTTCAGGGCGGCGAGGGTGCCCTTGCCCACCCGGCAGGCATAGGAGTCGTGGATGAAGCGGGACTCCCAGATCGGCTCGATCACCCGGCAGAGGGCGTGGTGGACGATGCGGTCCTCGAAGGGCGCGGCGGAGATGATCCGGCGCTTCCACTCGCGCACCACGAAGGTGCGGTAGGCGCCGGGGGCGTAGGTGCCCGCCTCTAGCCGCTCCTGGAGCCGTAGCAGGCGCGTGTCGGCGTCGAGATCGTAGGCGGACACGGCGGGCCGGGCGCGCTTGCCGCGCCGCGCCGCGAGGTAGGCCAGCCAGAGGTTCTCGAAGCTGACCAGCTGCGGCCACAGGTTGCGGTAGGTTATCGGCATGCCACCCCCCCTCAAAAAAATCGCGATCCGCGCCTGCGGCGCGTTCGGTCATGTTCTCGGCGTACCCGAGTGTAAAACGCTTTACACAAAGCAGGAGATCAGTATGCAGAAAACAGAAGTCAGAAGACAGAAATCAGAACTAATGCGCGAGCCGAGGGGCAAGCACCACACGAAAACCGTAGTTGGAGTTGACGTAGGAGAGGAGGTTGTACCCGAGCCGCGCCCCGCAGCGAACATATGAGCTATCGTTATACCACGATCCGCCGCGCCACGCCGTCTGTCCATTTGTAAAGTCTTTTTGTGGCTGGTGGCTCCCATCTGGATACGCCCGGTACTCGCTGGCCGTCAGTTCCCAGACATTGCCCGCCAGATCGAGGGCACCGCATGCTGCCGCACCCGCCGGGCAGCAGCCCACCGGCGCGGGGCGACCCAGCTTGCTTGCGTCATAGATCGCCCGCTCGGGCGTCGGCTCCGCGTCGCCCCACGGGTAGCGCCGACGAAGCGGGCTTCCATCGAAGCTCGCCGCCACCTCCCACTCGGCCTCGGTCGGCAGGCGCAGCACATGGCCCGCTGGCAGCGCGTCAGCGAGCCGCTCGGTCAGCCACGCGCAGTAGGCCGTCGCCTCGTGCCATGTGATGCCGATCACGGGCTGGTTCACACCCGCATAGGCAGAATCATTCCAGCCCCACGGCTGCGTACGCTGATTCCGCTGCCCCCACGCCCACCCCGCTGGTTTCCACCAGCGCCTGGCATCTTCGCTGTAGCCCTCGTCCACGAAGGGCGCGTACTGCGCGACCGTCAGCGGGAAGCGGGCGAGCCAGAACCCGGGGATCGGGAGCGATGCCGGTTGCTCGTCCGCTTCCCACCCGCCGATCACATACGTTCCTGGCCGCACGTAGCGCCAGTAGTGGTCGCCGGTGGCCCCGAATGCCTCGTCACGCCGCCCCAGCTCGCGCCGCCAGTCAGCGGCATCCACCGGATAGCGCGGGTCGCCCAGGTCGGCGAACACCCGTGCGGCGGCGATGCGGTCGGCGGTGGTGATCGCCGCGTCGGGCGTCTCTAGCAGCGGGTGGATGGCCCCACACAGCGGAGACTCGAGTTCGGCCTCGATGTCGAGCAGGCTGCCCGCGAAGGCCCCGCGCTCACACAGGTCGGCGTAGCTCAGTGCGGCCAGCACGGCGTCCTGGCGGCGCTGGGCGGCGTCCTTGGGTCCCTTTCCAAGCTTCGCGCCCGCCAGCAGCCGCAGCCACGGCAACCCCTTCTCCTCGGCCTTGCCCTGCTGGTGCAGGCGGCCCACCAGCAGCAGCAGCACCTCGCGCCAGCGCTCGCGGTCGGCCTCGCGCCACCGTGGGTATGCCTCATCTCCCATCTTGGGGCGGTCAGCGAGATGACACGCGGCCAGGTACTCCTGGAAGGTCAGGTGTGGCAGGGCGTAGCCCTCGTCGCCGCGCCGCTGGAGCAGCCCGCTATCCTCGTCATCGAGCATGGTGAGGAAGATCTGCACCTTCGTCTCGGCCTCGGCGAGCGAGCCGAGCCGCCTGAAGAAGGTGAACATGCGCAGGGTGAGCGGCTCGACGCCGATCAGCCCGCGCCCGTCGTCGCCGGGCGGCTGGAGGTGCGCCGTGTAGGCCAGCTCGTGGATCACCTGGCGCAGCGGGTCGAGGCTGGGCAGGCCCAGGCGCTGGATGAGGCTCTGGCGGGGCGTCCCCGGCTGGCGCTCGGGCTCCCAGCGGTCGAGCAGCAGCTCGACGCACTCCTCGTAGAGCCTGGCCCGGTCGCGGGGCACATCGCCGGTGTTGTAGTGCAGGATGGCCAGCATCGTGAGCAGCAGGGGCGAGCGCACCAGCGGGTGCAGGCGCTCGGTCTGCTCCAGCTCGGCCACCAGCCCCGCCGCGTGGTCGCTCGCCCTCCCGTCGGCCAGATCGGGGTCGGTTGCGGCGAGGGCCGCGTACCACCCCCGGACAAAGGCGCGGGTCTGGCCGAGGGCGAGGGGCTGCACGGTGCGCAGCGCCCAGCCGTCCTCGGGCAGCAGCTTCCAGTCGCCGGGGGCGCGGTAGGGCAGCACCCGGCTGGTGACGACCATGCGGGCCTTGGTCTCGCGGGCCAGGCGGCGCAGGGCGGCGGCGACGGCCACGCGTGCGGGGAGACCCCCATCGGCGGACGTGGCGGGCAGCTCATCGAGGCCATCGCAGAGCAGGAGCAGGCCGCCCGCACGCAGGGCCGGGGTGAGGAAGCGGCGCAGGCCGACCCGCACCCCCGCCTCCAGCACATCGCCGACCACCTGGAGCAGGGCGGCGTAGGCGTCGGCGGCACCGGCGCGCAGGGCGGCGGCGACCTGGCCGAGGGGCACGACGACCGGCACCGGGGTGTCGTCGGCGGGCCAGCCGGGAATGGGGGTCGTGGTGCCGCGCAGGCGCTGGGCCAGCAGCAGGGCCAGGTAGCGCAGGGCGGTGCTCTTGCCCGCGCCCGGCTCGCCGAGCAGCACCAGCCGCCGCTCGGCGCGGATCGCCTCCAGGGCCAGCTCGGGGCGCACGAGCTGGAGCGACAGGAGCGCGTCGGGGTCTTCGCCCCCCACCAGTGCGGAGATCGCCGCCCCACGGCTGGCCGTGCGATCAAGGTGGACGCGAAACCCCTCCCCGGCGTCGAACACGTCCACGGCGTTGATCACCGGCATCCGCACCTGCTCCGGCGCCACGTGCTCAGGCGAGCGCTCCGCGATGTGGGCGCGTTCGAGGAGGCGCTGGATCCATGCGGCTCGGCGCTGGCGCTGATGAACGACCACCGGCACACCATCGGTGGTCAGGCTGGTGTAGACATCCTGGAGCCGCAGGTGGTCGGCCGAGCCAGGGCGCTGCTTGCCATCCTGGCGCGTGCCGGTCAGGCGGTGCAGCCGCAGGCGCTGGCAGTCCACCGCCAGGCTGTCGAGGTAGGCCGCCAGCAGCGCCGCGCCGTCCTCGCCGGGCGGGCCGCCGAAGAACATCTGGAGGGAGGCCACCGCCAGGCCCACGCTGCCGCCTGTGGCCATGTTGATCTGCTGCACCGTGTCGGCGTCGCCCGCCACCGCGAGTCCGCCGGGGGCGGGGGCGGCGGGCGCGCTGAAGACCAGGGCGCGCAGCCGGGCGCGGCCCGCCTCGGGGAGCGCGGCGGCCTGCCGCTCCAGTGCCGCCCGCGCCGCCTCCTCGCCCCAATCGTCTCGTAGTGCGCGGAGCTTCGCGGCCAGGGCGGTGAGGTCGTCGTCGTTCATCAGCGGATGCCCCCCTCAAAAAAATCGCGATCCGCGCCTGCGGCGCGCTCGGTCAGGTTCTCGGCGTACCCGAATGTAAAATGCTTTACACAGAGCAGGAGATCAGAACGCAGAAAACAGAAGTCAGAAGACAGAAATCAGAACTAATGCGCGAGCCGAGGGGCAAGCACCACACGAAAACCGTAGTTGACGAAGTCGTCGTAGAGGTCGTACCAGCCCCGCGCCCCGCAGCGAACATATGAGCTATCGTTATACCACGATCCGCCGCGCCAAACGATTTGACCATTTGTAAAGTCTTTCCGTGGCTGATAGCTCCCCGCCGGATATGCGTGGTACTCGCTTTCCATCAACTCCCACACAGTACCAGCCATATCCATCGCCCCACAGGCCGCTGCGCCAGCGGGACAGGTCGCCACATCCGGTGCTGCCTCATCCCACGGACGGTCAAAGACGGCCGTACGAGCGGTCGGCGCATCATTGCCCCACGGATAGGTGCGCCGTTGCCAGGTGGAATCATACGCCGCCGCCGCTTCCCACTCCGCCTCGGTCGGCAGGCGCAGGGTATAGTCACGTGGCAGGCTGCGCGCAAGCTGCGCACTTAGCCATGCGCAGAAGGCGGTCGCTTCGTACCATCGCACACCGGTCACGGCTTGGCGCGGACGACTGTTGAAGGGTGCCTCGCGCCAGCGCCAGGGCTGCGACCGTTTTTGCCCGCGCAGCCAGTCCCACCCACTGCGCGTCCACCAGCGCGATTCGCGGTAGCCGCCGTCCGTGATGAATGCGGCGTACTGCGCGACCGTCACCGGCACGCGGGCGATCCAGAATCCGTCCAGCGCGAGGTTGGCGGCGGCTTGATCGCGTTCCCAGCCGCCAATGCGATAGGTGCCGGGGCGCACACAGCACCAGTAGCCCGCTGGCTGTCCAAATCGCTCGTTGCGTTGCTCCAGTTCAGCGTGCCACTCGGTGAGCGTGACCGGGATTCGCCACGTATCGTCGTTAGGTATCGGCGCAGGCGAGGGAGTGGTGGGCGCACCGGTCGGTCGCCGTTCGTCATTGCGATTCAGCATCGCTATCGCGGCGGCAAGCATGCCTGCCCCGGTCGCCACGCCAACGGCACCCGCCGCAAGTAGGTGGATAACTGCGGGGATCTTGGCATGCGACCCTTGGGGTGAACATAAATGCTCATTCCAAGCCGCTGCCAGCACCGGGAGTCCGCCGTCAGGCTGCGTGAGGTCTTCGAGCAGCCGCGCACATCCATCGGCGTACACCGGATCGGCGAGCGCCCGGGTCAGATTGGCGTGGGCGAGGGTCAGGGCGTCACGGTCAAGAATCACGTCAGGGCCAAGGTAGGGCAGCCCCTGGCGCTGCACGAGCACGGCCACCTGATTTGAACTCAGTTGCCCCAGCGCCCAGTTGCTCCGCAACGTCCACACCAACAGGTCGGTCGTCACCAGGGGCAGCAGCAGCGCGGCAACAAGGCTTCGCCGCAGCGTCGGCTCATCCGACACATCACGCGGTAGTTCCCATGTCAGGACGGCGCGGGCCATCGCGAGGCGCAGAGTGTCGAGCGGAAGCCCGTTGGTCAGCGGCGGTTCGGGCGCACCGAGGGCAGCGCGGGCACGCTCGCCCTCGGCCAGTTGGCGCAATAGCGCCAGGTAGTCATCCAGCCGCCGCTCGCGTTCCTTACCAACACCCTCCGCCGCGCCGGTGGGCGCGGGCTGCGGGCTGGCCGCCACATCGTCGGGGTGGTCGTCCACCGCCGCGCCCCAGCCGCGCAGGGCCGCCTTGCACTGGGCGATGCCCGCCCGCGCCTCGCGGATGCCCGCGCCCACGCCGGGCGGGGTGTGGATCGCCCCCAGCAGCGAGACCTGGTCGAGGTAGTGGTGCAAGGTGGCCCGGTGGGCCTCCAGGCGGCGGCGCTGCTGGTCGATCTCATCCTGGGTCGGCATGGTCAGTTGCTCAGCGGTGGGGTGCGGATGGCACGGCTGCGGGCGACTCGGCGATCAGGGCAGCGGGTCGCCGCGCCGCCCCCGGATCGAACAGGTTCTCCCACGAGTATAGCGGTGGGGGCGGGGCTGTCAATGGGGAGGCGTCGCCCTGAGATCCGCTGGCCGTCAGAGAAACGTCTGCGCCGCTACGCCTTGACGGGGCGGTGGGGACGCTGCGCCCGCGCCCCGGTCACTACCTGGCGTGCGTCGTCCTCGACGGATCGGCTCCCTGGCGGCGGGCGATGTGCGGGCTGCGGGGGGAATGCCGTGCCGGTGATCAGCGCCAGCTCGCCGATGATCAGCGCAGATCACCGCAGGGGCAGCGTGTCGGCGGTGTTGGGCTCGGCGGGGGCGTTAGGGCTGCCGTGCCGTGCTTCGGCTGCCGCTATATGATGGTCACATGATCTGGAAGCGAAAACTCTATCGCAGACGTGCAAAAATACCGCGCCAGGGGAGACTCGCCTTCACTCGGACAATGCCAGCCTGCCTACCGTTTACCAGCACCTTGGCGGTGCCAGCCGTGGCGCTCAATGAGGTATCCTCGCTTACCTGAGCGATAAATGCTACTTCATGCTCCGTTCCTGGGAGAAAATCTACTGCTGAATCGTCGAGCCTGAGCCACGTAGGCCCTGCTATCTCCAGCTTTACGTAGCGTCGACTCGTGTTTTTCACCATCACGGCAATACGGCGCTCCGTGTGAAGTGGGATCTCGCCGAAGTTGAGCGATATTTTGGTGCGATCCACCACAATCTGCGCCTGCTCAAGGCCAAATCCTTGAGGGTCAAGCTGGGCCAAAATCGTGTCGAGTACATGATTTTTATTGTCTGCCGAGCTATTGCATACGATCACGCGCAGGGTCGACTCGACCTCGGCCCCACAGATCGCTTCTATCTGTTGGAGAAACTTTTGCTCATCTTCAAGCCATGCAACGGCGCTTTGCCAGTGCCGCTCGGACCATCGAAGCAGATCATCGGTGGAGAAGAGCGGTGTTCCATCAGGCGCACATCGTAACCTCGCTCGCTCGGCTTGCTGCCGGGAATCCTCCTCGGCTCTGGCCCGTTCAGCCTCAACGCGAGCTTTTTCTGCTTCTAACTTGCGTCGATCAGCGTCGATCTGAGCCTGCCGCTGTTGCACTTCTGTTTGAGCCTGCCGCTGCGCAGCGTCGATCTGAGCCTGCCGCTGCCGGGAATCCTCCTCAGTTCTGGCCCGCTCAGCCTCAACGCGAGCTTTTTCTGCCTCTAACTTGCGTCGATCAGCGTCGATCTGAGCCTGCCGCTGCCGGGCATCTTCCTCCGCTCTGGTTCGCTCAGCCTCAACGCGAGCTTTTTCTGCCTCCAACTTGCGTCGATCAGCGTCGATCTGAGCCTGCCGCTGTTGCGCTTCTGTTTGAGCCTTACGCTGCGCGACGTCGATCTGAGCCTGTCGCTGCGCCTCCTCTGCTGCAACTCTTGTGGGAATCTGCTGGAGTTCCTCAGCAAATGCGTGTGCATCGGGTCGCAGATCAACACGCTCGCTTAACGCACGTGTAAGCACCTCTCCAAAGCGACCGAGCTGACTCAGTCGTGGAAACGAGAAGGGGTGCAGACGGGGATCGTCATCCGTTACCAAGTGGTAGATAGTAGCCGCCAGTGCGTAGACATCGCTTCGTGGCTCGGTTCGCCCCCGGTACTGTTCAGGCGGGGCATAGCCGGGTGTGCCATAGACGGCACTCTGGCCTGCGTGCTGAACATTCCCTTTCACCGGTATCTGTGGCCTCGCTGTCCCAAAATCAACAAGGCGGATCATCCCGGTCGGGTCGAGGAGTACATTTGCTGGCTTGATATCGTGGTGTACGACCGACCCGCTTTCGATGGCGGCAAGATATTGGAGTACGCGGGCAATTTCCAGGCCATAGCGGACTCCGACCTCGACTGGGTACGGCTGTCCCGGTACGCGCCGCTGCGCCATGTCTGCATGCGTTAAGTGTGTCTCAAGGTTGTCGCCAGCGATATACTCCATCACAATAAAGGCATCCGCCTCGAGCTGAAAGCGGTCGTGGATCTTAGGAATGGCAGGATGACTGAGCGTTGCGAGGGTTTGCGCCTCACGCTCAAACATCTGCTGGGCGGCCTGCACCTCAGCGGCATCTCCCGTGTCGAAATAGTCGAGCATAACTTTGATGACGACATGCCGACCGAACACATTGCCATCGACGGCGAGATAAATCTCGCCCATGCCGCCTCGTGAGAGCGCCCGCTTGATGGTGTAGCGACTGTTGAGCAGATCGCCAGGACAGAGTCGTGTCAGTGGATAGCGGGGCGATCCGCATTGGCTACAGATCTTCGCTTCGGTTCGCACAGGTTCAGCGCAATATGAGCAGACAGGTTGTGTCGCTGGTTTGGGAGGGGCTGGCGTGACAGGTTCCGATTTAGCGATTACTTGAGGAGGAGCAGGCGAATCATTCGCTGTAGCTGTTGAGAACTGTTGCTTGGCCTCGGCCTCGCTGCCAAACACGGTGAGCTGTTCGGGTCGGCCAGGGGCAATTTGCGGTGGTTTTACCCCTGATGAACCCTGGTAGACTTCGAGAATCCCCTGAACACTCAGCCACATTCCGGTTAGAACTTGTGGATCAAGGCCATGTTGCTCAAAGCTATCTAACGCTTCAGACCAGAACACCAGCCGAAAGCAGCCCTGCCTCCAGTCGCCGAAGTTGATGAACACATAGGGATTCCCATCCTTGGTGATCCGTCTCACGATGTTGACCACCTTACCGATGACCTCGACATACGCCCCTTGATGCTGGTTCAATAGGACAACGTTATGCGCCCATATTGCTGGCACACGGATACCGCCTACCCGAGCGGCGCTGTGGCTTACAGGCGCACCCGTATATTGCGTAACGTAATGGGAAGCGTAGGAGGTTTGGCGTGCCATGTGCGTTTCCTCTGCACGGAGCCGGATATTTGCAATGCTCTGCGGATCGTAACAAACGGTCATTACTACAGAAGCATGGAGAATATAAAAGAGGTTGAGGAGCGGTAGCCATTACTGGGGTACTGGTTCGTAAGATCCGTGACTGTGAATGGTAGGGTTACACCTGCATATGACTCGCGTGAGACCGCTTTGGTAGCGGTTTCGGCACCCTGGCCGACAAACTCCTCAGCGATACCGACCCGTCCGTGTCCCTCTACCACCCAACGATCACGCATGGTGGGCGCACTGTTCATCGTGCTGGCGTTGATCACCGTGGTGCAGCCCACAGCGGGCGCGGTACTTGATAAGGTGCTGCCGCTGCTGGCGCTTGTGCTGGGCTACTTCTTCGGCCAGGAGGTGCGTCGGACGCGGTCGTAGTGGAACAGCGGATGTCAAGAGTCACTCCCGTCGATCCTAGGATCGGTGGGCGGGACTCCGCATCTAGAGATACAAATGTTTTACAAGGGTAGATTTATTACACGTTACTAAATACACTAGTTATCATATGGCGTCATTTTGTACGCTTGTTCGGTCTGTATTATGACATTTCATATCAAATTACGAAGTAAGAAAACGCGACAACGGTGATGCGTACCGATGAATATGTAAAGAATTTACCTTCTCACTCCACAAGCATACAAGGCTTCTACATAGCTTATAAACAGGTTATCCACACTGGATTAAGCTCCATCTAATCTTGACAACTGAGGTGTCCTAGTTTTATACTAGGCAAAGCCGAATAGCACAGGTGGTCGAGGTAAAATGAACAGCCTCGACACATCCCCCAAGGTTCGTGGCAGGAGGGATACGCTGAGGCCGTTGGATCGAGAAATAGCCAAGAGTGTTCATAAGGGCACTGCGGCTACAAGGAGGATAACACTACACGGTGGGGGTTTGTGTTGTTTTCTATCCACTGGGTGTTCCACTTTCAAGCATCAGTGATCCTATGGAGGTATCTATGGCACCACCTCTTCAGAAGCCGGGGCAAACCCCCGCGAAGCCTGGGGAGTACATTGAACGGGGGCCACGGGGTGGTCAAGTTCCGAAACCCCGTGAGGTCACAATCGAGCGAGGGGATAAGCCACTGCCGCCAACGCAGAAACCAGGGCGCAAGTGGGAGCGTGAGGGGCCACCTAAAGCATAGGTTCGGAGGCTATTCGGAAGTGTGGAGATGGTCTGCTATCTCCACACTCTTTGGACTATTGAAGCAACCATAAGGAACTTTCATGGACACGATCATCAGAGCAGCGATTGCCAACAAGCAGTTGCTCTCATTCTCCTATCACGGCCTGTTGCGCATTGTTGAGCCACATGTTTATGGAGTTCAGAGTGGTAAATATCAACTGTTGTGCTTTCAGGTGCGAGGGCAAAGTTCGTCAGGTCGTCTCCCTGACTGGCGACGCATTGATCTGAGTCAAGCTCAGAATCTCAGGATCCTCGACGAATACTTTCCCGGTCGTCGACCATACCCATCCGGCAAACACAGTAGCTTCGACCAGCAGCTGGCGATAGTGAGCTAACACTATCACGGCTAACATTTCGTATAGGGGGAAGCGGAAATACTTGTCTATCTGGTTTTGCAAACAGGTGCCTGGGTTACCGCGTACTGCTGCGGTAGATCCTTCAAATCTGGATGCTTTAGTTCTTCCGTTTCCGTAAGACAGGGTTCATAGGCTCTTTACAGTGGTTGTGTCTGAATTCTGTGGATGGCATCAAACAACGTAGGTCAGCGGGCCGACAAAGCTGACCAGCGTGCCTGCTAGACAGTAAACGACACCAGGGCATTCGCGATCCGGTGTCGCGGTCGTATCTTGACATTGGCCAATAGAATCGTTACGAACTCCTACGGCATACGGTTCGTCGCTGTATCAACTCCTCGGGGATGCCGTTGAGCAGATGGCTCGGTGCCTTGTGGTGGCCCTTCCACTCGGCAACATGGGAGATGCAGAGCCGACGTTTAGCGCGGGTCATCGCGACATAGAGGACGCGCCGCTCTTCCTCGAATTCAGCCGCTGTCTTGCACTGGAACGCGGGGAGCGTCCCTTCCTCGGCGCCGATGATAAAGACAAGCGGCCACTCTTTGCCCTTGGCGCTATGGATCGTCATCAACGTGATCCGCTCCTCGTCGCCTGGGCGGTGGTCAATGGTGCTCGCCAGCCCAACGTAGCGCAGGAAAGCGGTCAGGCTCGGGTCATCAAAAGCCTGGCGGTAGAGCCTGAGGGCGTCATGCCAGCGCTGCGCCAGCTCGACCCAGCGGCGATCCTCCTCGGGGTCAGCGTGTTCTCGCCGGGTGAGCCAGTCCGTATGCTCGCCCAGATCCCACTCGTCCGTGACAAGCTCGTCGAGCCGCCTGCAGAGTGCGGCACCCAGCCCGACATCGCGTGCCCGCGCCCCGGCCTGGAACAGCCAACCGTGGTAGTCGTCGAGCGGGAGGCCGCTGGCGTGCAGCCCGATGGCCACGAGCGGCAGAACCTCGGAGGCGATGTCGAGGGCGCGCTCGTCGTCGAGCAGGTCGAGCAGGCGGAAGAAGACCTCGGCGTTCATCCGCACATCGTCGAGGGCGCGGTGGGTCTGGGGCTCCTTGTAGCCGAAGAGGTCTGCCAGCGCCCCAAGCCGATGGGAGTTGTCGGGCAGCAGCCGGCGGGCGAGCTTGCATGTGTCGATGATCGGGCCTGTCGGCGGCTCCAGCCCAAGCTCGTTCGCAATCCGACGGATCACCGGGTAGTCAAATGCCTCGACGTTGTGGCCGACGAGCGTGACGCCGCGCAACACATCAAGGTAGGCCGGAAGCACCCCCGCAATCGTAGGCTTGTCCTTGACCTGATCTTCGGTGATACCGTGGACCTGCGAGGCGGCCGGAGCGATGCGGCCTGCTGGCCGAGCCAGGGCCTCGAAGGTGCGCCCGGTGATTTGCTCCGCCTCGACCTCCAGGGCCGCAAGCTCCAGGATCTCGGTGGTGCGGATGTGGGTGCCGGTCGTCTCCAGATCAAAGAGCATAAAGCGCCCTGCGCGCTGGGTCTCCCGCTGCATCAGCAGCATCTGGCCGAGGCGCCACGCCTGGACGCTCACGCTGTAGGCGAGGGTACCTCGGGGCGTCGTATAAACGCCGATGCCCGTGCCGTCCCGGCTCGGCTCCCGGGCATCGCCCAGCGCGATCACGAACGCGCCCGGTAGGGGCGGATCGGACCGTCGCTGGATGACGGCGGGGTGCTGGAAGTAGTGTTCCAGGATATGAGCGAGGATGAGGGCGCCCGCCGCCGCATCAATCGCACCATCGTGGGTCAGCACGATACGTCGGCCCGCCTTGATTGCGCTGGCAATCGCGGTCGCGTGCGATTTCAGGGGCAGCGCCATGCTTTCCAGGATGCCCCGCACGTTCTCGCGAACCGCACGCGGAAACGGGCTGCGCCGCTGTTTGAGCACGGCGAGAAGCCGCTGGATGATCGCGCCGATTGGTCGGTCGGCGACCTCGGCCAGCTCGACCTCGAACATGTGCAGGAAATCCTTGATCACCGTGCGGGTCAGCGGGCTGACCTGATCGCGGTAGTCGTCGATGCGCCGGGCGATATCGATGAGTGGCACCTGCTCCGCTGCGGCCAGCGTCTGGATCTGGGCCATGGTCAACTCATCGACCAGCACGCGTGGCCAGTAGAGCGAGGGCTCGAACTGCTCGTCGCGTAGGGCCTGGATAAGCGACAGGTAGCGAATCGTCGCCTGCACGTCCGGGTCGTCGAAGAAGCGCCCCTCCTGATCGCGGGTCAGCGGAATACCCTCACGCAACAAGATCGCTTCAAGCAGATCCGCACGCTTATTGTTGCGGTAGAGCAGGGCGATATCGTCATAGTGGTACGTGCCACCCTGGCATGCCCGCTTGATCTGCGTTGCCAGCCACTCCGCCTCTGCGCGGGCATCGGCGCACGCGACGAGATCGATGGGGTAGTCATCGGGGCGGACGGGCACCGCGTTTGCCTGCGCCCCGCCGCTCGTGATCAGGTGGTGCGCCGCACGGACGAGGTTGCCCGCAGAGCGGTAGTTCTCGTTCAGATGAAATACCTCTGGGCGGTAGCGGCGACGATACGTATCAATGGTGATGGCGGCGTCGGCGTTTCGCCAGCCATAGATGGCCTGGTTGTGGTCGGCGACGACACAGACCTGGCGGTGGATCTGGAGCGGGGGAACGAGCAATTCAAGCAAGCGGAATTGCTCGGGCGAGAGATCGTGGAATTCGTCGATGAACAGGTAGCGGATGCGTGCATGGATCTTACCAGCAAGCTCAGGATTCAGTCGGGTGTCGAACAAGCGCAACCCGTACAGGATGAGATCGTCAAAGTCGAGGGCGTTGTGTTCGTGCAGATAATCACGATAGGCACGGGCCAGTTCAGGCACCTGCGGGTTGTCTGGCTCCGGTGCCCCCGTATGTCGGCTCAGGGCCAGCGCCGCTGAGGTGCGATAGGCATGCATAGCGCCGCTCATCTGGGTACGTGCGCGTCGATCTTCGATGGGTTGACCGATACGCGCCGCCGCGCTGCGCAGCGCCTCATCCTGACGCGGTGCGTCGTAGATCTTGAAGTTCGGCTTCAGGCCGATCTCTGAGCCGTGCTGAACGAGCAGACGGTTGCATATGTTGTGGATCGTGCCGATCTGGACGCCCTGGACGACGCTGCCGAGCCGATCCTCCAGCCGCGCAACAAGCTCCGACGCAGCCTTCTCGGTGAAGGTCATCACCACGAGCTGTTCCGGCTCAGCCCGCTGCTGGTCGAGCAGGTGTCCGACCCGCTGGGCGATGACGCGGGTCTTGCCGCTGCCTGGTCCGGCGAGGATGAGCATATGCCGGGTGCCGCTGGGGTAGTCAATAATGCTGCGTTGGGCGCTGGAGGGATCGTCGTCCATAGGGTGCCTCGTCATGCGCTGGGTTCGTGATACGCGGTCTAGGTTCAAACATTGAGCGAGGGCGGGCCGCTGCTTTACGACGGGAAATGCGTGAGGGGGACGCTCAGTTCGACTTCGCGCCATTGCGATACAAGAGCGTCGCGGTCACCTTGCTGCTCTCGGCGATAGCCTCGATGGATTTCACCCCCGTGCCGACGCCGCCGCGCACCTCGTCCACTCCCGCGCTGAGCGATTCGAGACGCTGGGTGGTCTGCTGCTGGTTGATCGCCACCTGCTCAAGCAGCCGATTGGTAATCGCCAGACTTGCGGCCATCTGGCGCATCTCCACCTGTAAGGGTGGGGATGTGGCCGCCTGGGCGGCGATAAGGGCTGCCTGCCGGGTGTTCTCCTCGATGCCGAGGAAGACCTCGACGCCCTCCGCGATCAGCCAGCACACGCTGCTCAGGGATGCGGCGGCCAGGATCGTGCCGAGCATCGTGGCGAACCCCAGCGTCGAACTGAATCGGCTGATCGTCACCATCTGATAGATGCCGAACGCCATGCCGCCTGCCAGCGCGATCACCCCGACAAACTTGTAGAACCCGACAAGGAATCGCAGGGTCGGATACCGCTTTGTAACGTCGGGAAGTGTGTAGGTGGCGGACATGTGGGTCTCCATAGCGCGTTCGTGGGGAGATAGGCGATATCTTTCAATCTGTCTGCTGCATCGTACAGCCCGTGCCTATCGGTAGTATTACCAGTGCAGGTAATTGCCTGATGGCTGATGCTGGAAGCGGATGCGTTGGACACATGCCACAGCGGGCAGATGATGATTAGTGCGGTGCTGCCCGCCGTGGCTTGAGATGCCCCTATCGCACCCTCACGGATGTGGTTGCAGACGTGCGACCGCACGTGATCGTGACCGGCCAGCTACCGGGCGTGGTGCGGGTGCCGACCTTCCATCTCCACGCGACGTTGCCCGTGTCATCTGCGGCCTTTGGCACGAGGCCCGCCGCCGTGCTTCGCCCGCTCTTGTAGCGGACGGTGATGCTACAGCGCTGGCGCGGCGCGGTGCGTGCGCCGACCGAGGCGGTCGCGCCACGCGAGACGGCCCCCGGCTCCTGCGTGATCACGACGCCCGCCGTCGCTGGCGGCGCGGGGGCTGGTGTCGGTGCGGGCCTGGCGGTCGGTGCGGGCCTGGCGGTCGGGGTTGGTCTAGCGGAGTCCATCCGCACGAGGGTGGGGCGGAGCCAGCCAACCGTGCCGACCGCCACGTGGGTTGGGGCGCAATCCGCCACCACGGTGGTGATCGTGCCGTAGTACCACGTCACGTGGCTTATCACGCTGGTGCGCGTGACCGTGACGTGATCGCCTGGGCAGACCTGGCCGATCACCGTCCTCGGGGCGATCCTCGGCTCGCTGCGCAGGTTCCCGCCGTGTGTCACGACTGCAGCACTGGACGCCACTGCTGCGGAGGCGGCGGGGAGAACGCTGAGCGGGCTGCCAGGGAAGGTGAGGGCCAGCGCCAGCGCCAGCGCGGCGATGATCCGTCGGAGGCGGGGGGTACGGACGTTCATGGCGTGTCCTGTGTTGAGAGGGGATCGCAGGTGATATGCGGCACGCTCAAAGTTTGCGCCGCCCCCAGGCGAAGTAGGCCAGCGGGCCGACGAAGCTGACCAGCGAGGCGGCTGCCCATGCCGCCTTGCTGCCGTTGATCTGCTCCGCCGGGCGGCGGGCGATGTCGTAGAGCGCTGCGGCCAGCAGGCTGATCTGGAGGCTGGCCAGGGCTATGATCAGCCGCCGCTGGGCCGGGGGCAGGTCGAACCATCGGGTACGAGGCATTGGGGACTCCTCATCAATAAGCGTGGCCTGAGCATAGCCCTCTTCTCTGATCAGTGTCTCTCCCTAGCAGCTTGCCGGAGAGAACCGTGAATAGCGCATTACAAAGCCAAATCGGCTTTTTTTAGGATATGGCTCTGTGACGACCTAAACCCCACTCTCTCCGACAGGCTGCTAGACCAGTTATACAGGCACCCTACGATTGTCGACAATTAGGGACGCCCTCTGGAATGATCAGCTGCATTCCAATGTAGAGTGAGTTTGGGTTGAAGTTATTAAACCTGGGCTGGTTTATGTCGATGACGCACTGTATCCGCACACCATACTGGCGAGCGATGTCTCTCAGCATCTCCCCTTGCCTAACAACATGAACCAGTTCTGCTCCAGAGCTGTTTAGTTGATTCTGGCTGTTGTTGGTGGATTCCGCCGGTTTGCCGGTGTCTGTTATGGGCTTGTTCACCTCCATTCTGGGGGACATCCACTTTCCTGAGAGCGCCCACTGTTCAGCCACGATCAACCTAGCGAACCCTGTATCGATAGCACGCCCTACCGTGATGTTGCCGAGAGGTGGTCGTCCGAACCAGAGCGCGGCGGGGAGGAGCGAGACCAGCACGACCCCTAATTTTTTAGGCCGACCCCATTTCTTCAATCCAGAAAGGCGGGATTTCAGAAAGGTTTGCGCGGAACCGAATCCTTGAATGTCACGCTCAAAAACCCAGTCAATGGTGTCGATCAGCCATGATTGGCGACGGTTAGCGACAAGCCGCTGCATCCCCAGGGTAATCGAGATGCCCATGCCCATCAGCAGGTGTACCAGCCAGATGAACGGTGACACCCATCGCCCTGGTGGCAGCAGGTAGATGATCAGCAGAATCAAAAAGACATCCACACAGGGTCGCCATGGCAGCGGGATGAGAAGAAGCACCTCGACCAGAGGACGAAGTACCGTATCGCGTAGCTGATCAAGCATCATGCCCCCTTGAACAATCGCAGCTTTCGTTGCCCCCCACGCTCACAGAGGCGCAGAGAGTGGTGTCGCAAGATCTCTCAGGAGTCCCAGTCATCGTCATCATTGGCCGGTTTGTTCTTTGGCGTGCTCTTCTTTGCGCTGCCTCCAGCGTCTGCCCCACTGGCATCGGGGAGCGCCCCTTGCGCGGCACCGCCTTGGAATGCTCGTGAGCCGGAAAGGTCTCGCTCAAGCCGCTGTCGGACTTGATTGATGATTTGCTTCTGCTGATGATCCTCCATCTGTGGCAGCATCGTTTCGAGGATCTTGATCTCTGCGAGAGCTATCTGCTGCTCGTGCTCAGAGAGCGCCCTGATTGCGTTCTCCAGCTGAGCTGGACCCTGTGACGCAAGAAAGGAGAGCTTCTTGACCATATCGCCGCCAAGGTACTTCTCCAGATCCGCAACCTCACTTGCCCGCCGCTCACGCCTGGCCTTCGTCAGCTTCTCCTCCTCGGTCTGCTCGACCTTCGCCTGGTGATCGATCTCAAGGAACTTTTTGTCGCGCCGCAGCGTGACAGAGATCTCGCTAAGTGCGTAGCCGTTCGTCGCGAGGCGAGCTGCCGCCCCACCCACATCACCCTCGACCTTACGGCGGACGGCCCGTGTCGCCGTCTGAATGTCGTGTGGATCTTGGTCGCGGGTCTCGAACCCGATGGCGCTCAGAACCATGGCTCTCACATCTGCGCGCGTGTCTCTGACGTTGCGCTGCACAACCTTCACTGGGTCGCTGATGTGATAGTTGATGGTGGCGGTCACCTCAAAGGTGAAGGCGTCGTCGATCGAGGGAACAACGCCCGTCACCTCAAATTGGTCATCGGAAAGAGCGACTTCGTAGATCATCTGCGCTGCGCGGAAGTCAGCGCCCCGCATTGTGGTGCCAGATGGCACCACATAAGGAATCGCGCCGCGAGGGACAACCACCATCTGGCAGCCTGCGGCGGACACAGGTGGCTTGTCGAATAGTCCCCGCTTACTGCCGTCAATGACGCGTACAATCGGGTCTGGGGGGAAGGCCACGGGTGTATCCTTTCTCGCGAGCTTATTGCCCGAGCATGATCAGCAGCTTCTTCGCCGTCTCCGACTGGATCTCCTCAACTCGATCCTCCAGCCAAGACTCGATGCGCCGGTAGTCGTCATCTTCGCCCTTCATAAGCGCTTTGACGAGTCTCTCGAAAGGCTGTTCGATCCGCTTATCTTTGTCAACTGCCCTTAGCCATCGGCGGAGCGAGACCCGGAGGGCGTGGCGGCTGGTGAGTCGGTTCGTAATGGCGCGACGCCAGAGTATGACGAGTGGCTTGCGAAGTTCGTGGTGTTTGTCAGCGAGTGTGAGTAGGGTCGGCCACCAGCCCTCAGGCGGCACCGCCCGAACACGGGACTCCTGCGCGATGCGAAGGAAGGCCATGAGACCGGTGTAAATCGAAAGCTGAAGTCCCGGGGACTCAGTCCAGATACGAAGCGTCTCAAGCACCTTCAGCGCGTGCTCTGGGTCGTCGGGCCGCTGCTGAAAGAGCGTAAAGGTGCTGCGGATGACCTGCTGGATCAGGCGCATATCCACGCGATTCGTGTGGGTGATCATGCTGAGCTGCTGGAGCGCCACGGATGGGTAGCGGCTGCCAACAAGGCCACCGTAGGCTGCGGATGCGCTCATCTTAGCATAGACATTTGCCCCAGACACACTCCAATTTTTAAGCAGCGCCATGACATTGGGAGTCAGCCGATCATCGTTTGCCAGAACGCCGAGGGCCAGGGCGGCGGAGTCGCGTGCCTGCCAGTACGCATCACCTGACCATCGTGCGACCGTGCTATTCACCACGGCGGTGATATCGTGACGGGCCAGCCACCCGGTCGCAGCGGCAGCCCGCCCGCGAACTGCTTCATCGGGATGTCTGCCCAGGTCGTAGAGCCAGTCGAGGAGCGAGTCCCGCAGGGTGTTATATTCAATCCAGACGTAATCGAGCACGGCGGTCTGGAACGTGGGATTATCAAAAGAGATTGTGATCACCTCGGTCGATCCAACATTCGTCTCCTCGATAGCGCGCTCCTGATGGGCGCAGACCTTGCGTAGCTGATCGCTGCTGCTGGCAAAGAGATCTCTTTCGGCCTCGGCGGGCTTATCGTCGTTACCGGGCGGGCGTAGCCGTTCGAGGAGCGCCGACTCGGCATCTTTGATAATCTGCTGGCGGGCGCCACTAAAGACACCGAGCGTAATCATCAGGCTACGCTCCGCCAGCGAGCGGTCAGGCTGCTGAAACCAATCCTGCACCTGGGCGTAGGCGAACGATGAGACCTGCTGCATCGCGATGTCAAAGGAGAGATCGCCGTCGATCACGCGGCGAAGGAGTATGGCCAGCTCGCTGGCTGCCCGCAGGGATGGCTTTGTTTTGAGAAATTCAAGGATCGCTTCAGACTCAGTGAGCGCAATGGCTCGCTGCCGGGCATCGGCGTCATCAGCGGGTATCAGCCACTCCAGATGTTTGTGGAGCATATCGACGCAGGGCGGGCGCTCCTCCCAGAGGATAAGATAGTCGCCGAGGGCGGTACGGTCAATCGGCACATGCCGATCAATCGTGAGCACAAGGTAGCTCTGCTGCTCCAGCAGCTTGCTGCCGATGGAGGAGAGGGTAAACGACGTTAGCGATTGGGCACGCTCGATGGAGAGGGTGTCGATGAGGGCACCGGCACTCTTCGCAAAGTCATAGGTTCTGAGCACAGCGGGGTCGATCGTGGGGTCAAGCCGGGAGACCTCCTCGCCGTGCTGGAGGAGCAGATGGAGCCCCGTTGTCGCTTTACCACACCCGGCATCTCCCCAGAGAATGAGGATGCGGCGAGACGACAGGATAGATCGCGCCCGATCATAGGAGGGGGTCTGCACATAGATCGCCTGCACACGTCGCTTATCCGGGCTGCGGATCTGGTCAGCGGTCACCTCGGGCGGGTGTGCCTGAGAGCCTGTCGTCCCGTAGTTATAGATCGTCGTCTTATGCATGCTGCCGGAGACGACATCGCCGGTTGTGCTGCGATCCATCGAGAGGAAGGGCTGTGCGTAGCTCTGCGTGCGCTGGTAGCTACTGTCGGCCTTGCCGTCGGTGGTGCGATCCTGGTCGCCCAGAAGATTCTCCGCCTTCAGGCGTCCCATGCCGCTCTCGTCAATGTCATCGCTGAGCGGCGGCGGGTTATTGGGGGTGAATCCAGCCGGTCGCTGGGCGCTATCGTCTCGCTGCTGGTCGCCTGTCATGGTTGCCTGACCTCTAGGCGGGCATCTGGCCAGCCATCTGCGGCAGGTCGAT
Source organism: Chloroflexales bacterium (assembly GCA_037134395.1). Lineage (GTDB taxonomy): Bacteria > Chloroflexota > Chloroflexia > Chloroflexales > Chloroflexaceae > Oscillochloris. Next base: position 14,138 of record JBAXMH010000012.1, on the reverse strand, counting down.
TATCTGCCCGGTCTTCTCGCGGATTGAGCGTGTACTGCGGGACGTTCGTTCAGGCGGGACACGTTGTGTCAACTAGGCCAGTCAACATGGGGCCGAAGGCGTCGGCACTCTGTCAGCAGGTTGGACATCTGCCCATGGCGTTTTACATGAGCGACTAGCTCCCGCACCCTATCTATCTTCCCCTGTCCAGGCAGGCTCTCGTAATCAATTCCGAGGTCGAAGCAGAGGGTGTTCAATTCGCCAAGATTGAAATGCGTCGTTACGAGCTGCCGTAATGTCATAGCCCGTGTCAACTCATCGGGCTGTAGCTCTGCTTCAGGAGTCCGCCCCTGCCGATCCCGTGACCCGTAGTAGTTGTACTGCCTACCGACGACCACATCCCCGCTGATTGTGGAGTCGCTGATGACGGTGCCGGTGTTGGTGCCGATGGCGGGGCCAACGATCTTGCCCTGCCCGAAGACATTGACAGCGCCATGCACGCCGCCTGTCTGTCCAGTTGCCTGCTGGTTCGTCGCTGGTGGCATCTTGGTCGGCGCTGGTGGTGGCTTCACGAGACGTCGGGCGACAGCCTGTGGCGGGAGAGTCGGCCAGATGGCGGCGACGGCGGCGGCGCTGATTGCCTGGCCTCGGCGACCCTCGCGCTCAAGGTGGCTGGCGATGGCGACGACGAGCCGGGACTCCTCATCGACCACCGGCGACCCGCTGTAGCCATCGGCGAGCTGGTCATCGCCCTCAATGCGGAGATCCCATGCGGGGGCGCGGTTCGGCACGTCCTTTGCCTGGATGAATACCTGGCCACCGAGCGTCCCCCGAATGCTGCGGAGGATGTGGCCTTGCTGCGTGTGAGACCGGTAGCCGCTGATGATCACAGACAGATCCGGCACCCCATCAGGCGAGAGCTGGAGCACAGGTCGGTCGGCGAGACCCCGAGCCAGAATAACTGCGAGATCGATCCCCGATCCCAGGCCGGAAGCAATGAGGCTCACAGGGAGATCGGGCCTGTGGTTGACCACAGCGCCAGCCTCGCCACCAACGTCCTCGATCACGTGGGCGCATGTCAGCACAAAGGTGCCCTGGCTGTCGTGATGGACGATAAAGCCGGTGCCGAACCGTGGTGAGGTTCGGCTGGTGACGAGCACGACCGCGTTGCGTACTATTTCGCTCACACCTCACCTCGCCTGGGCTTCATAGAGAACGTCACCTTGATATTTGCGCCAGCGGTGGCCTTGGCGAGGTACAGGTTGCCCTCACTCTCGAAGCTGAAGCCGACCTCCACATCGACGCTATCGAGATCCATCTCCTGGTTGAGCTGCTCCCATGCGACGCTGATGGGCTGATACACCTTGAGGATCATGGGCGTGATCCGCTCCAGCGTGGCGTCCATGACCCGCTCCGCAGCGCCACCGGCGATGGGGCGGGCCTGATCGGCTGGCACATCGACCTCAACCAGCGTGCCGTCCTTGAGTTCAATCAGCTTGGTAGGCATGGTTCTCCCTGCGTGTACTCTATTATCACCTGTACCGGCATAAGCCCATAGCTCTGGTGCGGCATCCTCCCGTCCCCACCAATGGGGACAACGCTGCTGACCGCGAGGTGCGCCGCGTCGGGCGTCCTGCGCCAGCCAAAGCGTACCACAGAACAGCGTGGTGATCAGGCCACCGTAGATGCTGATGGATAAGGCCAGAGGCGAACTGCGCGGGGATAGAGCGCAGACAGCCCCGCCACCTGAGCACGTCGACGACCATCAGCCGTGGCCCACGCGTGGTCATACGGTGTTGGCATCGCCAGACGCGGGAGCAATCCGCCAGATCGCCCCATCGGGCTGCGCGTCCTTCCAATCCTCCGGCATCACGATCCTCGCCTCAATCCCGGCGTGCTCGGCGAGCAGGTGGAGCAGATTGCTGCCGCTGAGCAGCTCCAGCGGCTTGCCTGCGGCGAACTCGAAGGCGGCCTTGCCGTAGCCGCTGGTGGTCACCAGGATACCCTTGGACGCGCCCTCGTTCTGCACCGTGCCGAAGAGGTCGCGGACGGCGCTGACGCCGACGGTGTTCTTGTAGCGCTTGGCCTGGATGACCACCTTGCCGCCAAAGATCGGGCGCGGGTCGAAGGCCACACAGTCCACGCCGCCGTCGCGCGACGCCTGGGTCAGACGGGTCTCCAGGCCCATCTTGGCGAAGAGGTTCGCGATGAGCGCCTCAAACTCCGAGGGGGTTAGCTCCATCAGGTTGGGGCGCTGGTCAAGGCTCGACAGGACATCGACCTCCTCGATAAAGCGCGGGTCAACCATCGAGAACTCCAGCACCGGGCGCACGGGGGCCAGCTCAGCGGGGCTCTTGGAGACCGATGCGTTGAGCGCCTTGAGACAGGCAGCCGGGTCAACCAGGGGTACAGCCGAGATACGTGTAAAAACGGGAAGTAAGCGAGAACGTGTAAAATCGAGCGCTACTCCCAGGCAATTTTCTCGACTTCGTTCTGGAGATCGCGGGCGGTACCCTTGATGTAGAGCATCGTGGTGTCGAGCGAGTCGTGGCCCATGATCTGGGCGAGCCGATGGAGCGGGGTTCGGGCGGCCATCTGGTAACCGAAGCGGTGACGCAGGTCGTGGGGGCTCAGGTCATCCACCCGTGCGAAGGCTGCATATTTCGCCACCAGGTAGCCCAACCCGCGTGTGGTGAGGGCTGTCCCTGTTTTCTCGGAGGGGAAGAGGTGCGCTTCCGCGTCACCGGGCTTAGCGAGGAGGGGCGTGAGCACGGCCCGTGCGGTCACGTTGAGCGGCACCTCGCGGTATTTGTTGCGCTTACCGTAGACCCGTAGCACACCGCTGCGCTTGCCAAGCTGTTAAATGTCAACTAGATCTTCCGACCGACGACAACTAGAATTGCCGGTTTACGATCCCGCCGAGTGACCTGCAGATACCCATTCCGTCATCGTCCATCCGCCTCGTCTGTCTGTACGGTATGGCTGTTCGCGAGGGTGTCGGTGTCGTTGGTCATGGTTCGTCACGGACGTGGGCCTCACCCCCTTTCGGTGGGTGTGGGGAGAATCACCTTCCCGTTGCGCGGAGGAACGCGGCGGCAACAGCGGCCAGCCGTTGCCCGGTCACCTGCGGGCTCCGCCCAAGATAGATCTTGCGCAGACGGTCGTCGCTCCGACGATACGCGGACCAGTAGTCGCTGCCGCGTTGTCGCGGCTCCTTCCGCACGGTCATAAAGCCAGTGATCCAGCCCGCTGCGCGGTCAAAGAGCGGATAGGCGAAGCTGTGGGTCGTCGGTGCCGCCAGCCACTGCGTCCACGCTGGGGTGTCCAGCCGGATCGTGGGCGCATGGGCGGGCAGATCGGTCAGTTCGATTCGGTCGCCCTGCCGCAACGGGGCGATCGTCACGGTCGGGATTTTACGTCCCATACACACACCTCCATGTCCTAAAATGTTACACAACATTGGGGCGGCCTCGGGGGGCGTGCCGTCCGGGTACTCCGCCCTCCGTGACGATCCGCATCGCCACATGGTGTGCCCACCGGGCGAACCCCGCCGCGGTCGGGAGCGGGTTCCCCTCGCAACGCGACGCGGGCATGGTGTCCTGCCCGGCCCCGATCCTACCCGTTCGGCGCGGTCACATCCTCCGGCCCGTTGGGCGGCGGCTCCTCGGGCGAGGGCGACTCGTCGGGCAGGGCCACCACCTGCTGCGCGGTGCGCGCCGCCTGTGCTCGGTAGCTTGGCAGCCCCATCAGATCAAGGATGACCGAGTGATGCACCACCCGATCAATTGCGGCCACCGTCGTGAGCGGGTGCTTGAAGATCCGCGTCCACTCCGAAAACACGAGGTTCGTCGAGAGCATCACGCTCTTGCGCTCGTACCGCTCGGCCAACAGCGTGAATAACCCCTCCATTTCATCCTGATCGTGCTGCACATAGCCGATGTCGTCGAGAATCAGGCAGGCAAACCGGTCGAGCCGGGCCAATTCCTGCGGCAACCGCAGATCGCGCTTGGCCGCCAGCAGGCGCTGCATCAACTGGGCGGTCGAACTCCAGAGCACCGGCACGCCCTGGCCCACCAACAGGTGCCCCAAACTCGCGAGGATATGGCTTTTCCCCACCCCCGGCGGGCCGACGGCCACCACATTCACCGCCTGGGCCACAAACTCGCCGCGCCGCAGGCGCTCAATCTGCTGGCGCACCAGCGACGGAAACACCGCCATCTGGAGGGTCGTCCCGGTCTTCTCGCGCGGCAGGCCACGCTCGCGGCGCAGCCGCTCAATCCGTCGCTGCGTGCGCTGCTCCTGCTCCAATCGCACCAGTTCGTACAGGAACGCTTCATGGCTGAGGTTCGCACGGGCCGCCTTGACCGCGACCTCGGACACGCTGTCGGCCATGGCCTGGAGCTTGAGTCCGCGCAGCAGGGTGGTCAATTCCAGATAGCGATTACTCATGGGCCACCCCCGCACCCAGCAACTGGTCATACACCGACAAATCGAGTGCGGCGGGCGACAACTGCGGCACCGCTGGGGTCGGCTGGCCCTGCACCAGGTCACGCACCGCCTCGTGGGTCGGGGCCGTCCCCGCATCCCACAGCAGGCTCAGTGCGATCTCGACCTCGGACTCGCTGGTGGTCGCCGCCAGATGCAGCAGGCGGACATACTGCTGGTCGGCCCGTGCGGGCATGTGCTGGCGCAGACGATCGTAGGCCTGCCGGAAGCGCAGCGAGGGGAAGAGCGCGTCATGGTAGCGATACTGGGCAAAGGCTCCGGGCTTGCGCACCAACGAGTCGATGATATGGCGATAGTCGATCCGATGCTGCTGGGTGCCGCGCAGACGCGGGATGTTCAGCATGCGACTGGCGCCCAGATACAGCTCGATGGTCTCTGCACGCACCCGCGCCAGAAGGGCGTGTCCAATCAGTCGCGATGGCACCGAGTAGACATTGCGGAGGACGCGAATGGTTGAAAAACGGCTCACCGTGACGGCCACATCCTGAGCCGGGTTCAGCGGTGTGGTCGGCAAGGGCTGGAGCGTGGGGCGCTCCTCGGCCCAGCGCAGGGCGCGGGTGGCGTTCCGCCGTCGCACCAGATCCTGGAGCCACCGAGTATAGGCCGCTCGGTCGGCAAAATCCCGGCTCCCCCGTAGCCGGAGCGCCTGGTCGACGACATCCTTAAACCGATAGTGGGACTGCTCGACATCGCCATTCTCGTGGGGCACGCGGGGCTGGTTGGTGGTCGGCCGCATCTGGTAGTGGGCCATGAGGGCGAGGTAGCGGTCGGTATAGACCCGCTCGCTCGCGGTGGCAATCTTCACCACCGCCGCCGAAAGATTATCAGTGCGATGCATGGCCGGCGTGCCACCGACCTGCCAGAGACATGACTCGACCCCCTCGGCCAGCGCCTCGAAGCTCTCCGAGAAGCAGAGCTGGATGGCCTCGATGTTGGAGTAGGGCAGCACAAAATGGTAGACCAGGTGCGCGAAGGGCACTCCGCCCAACGTGACGTGGAGTTCCTCCATATGGGTAAAGTCGGACTCGCCGCGTGCGCCCGGCAGATGCACCTGCTCAAAGATGACCTCCTGGGCCGGGCCAAACTGGGCGCGCCATGCGGCGACATGGCGCTGGAGCGTGCGGAGCTGGTTGGGCTGATAGCGTCCCGGCTCCTGCGCGTTCAGCTCGGCGAAGAGCGTCTTGGCCTGGAGCGCCGCGTCGCGCTCCAACTGGGCACAGACCCAGGGCCAATCGGCGGCGAACGGGTTGGGTCGGGTGCAATAGGTGCGCGGCTGGGTGAGCTGACTGGGCAATTGGCCGAGTCGCTCGTATTTGCGGGCGGTGCGAACGCTCATACTCGCGTGTGCCGCTGCCTGCTCCTGGGTTTTTCCGTTGCTACGTTCCCGTCTCATACGCAAGACCTCGTGGTTGTTCTTCATGACGCCCTCCTTCGAGGGGTCATGGTAGGTCAGCTCAGGAACGGGGCACGACCGGCAATTCTAGTTGTCATCAACCGGCAAATCTAATTGTCGCTCAACACCAAGCGTCACATCGCGCTGACGCAGTCCGCAGACTTCTCGCGCCCGCAGGCCGGTATGCAGCATCAGCGTGATGAGCGCCTGGTCGCGGGTGCTACCGTGCGCTGTCACTGCGGCGAGCAATGCCTCTTCCTCGGTGTCGTCCAGGTGTCGGGGGGCGCTGGCGGTTTCGGGAATGAGCTTGACCGGGGCGACGGGATCGCGGGAGATGGCACATTCGGCCAGCAACCAGGCGCTATAGCGCTTCAGGCTGACCAAGGCGCGGTTGACCGAGGCCGGTGTGAGCTGGCGCGTGTGCTGGAGGGTGCTGCGGTAGCGCGTCAGCAGCGGGGTGGTCAGACGTGCGGGCGTAAAGCTCACCAGTGCATCTTGTCCTGCTGCCCACTCCGCCTCGGCCCAGGCAACAAACTGCCGCAGGTCACTGAGGTAGTTGCGTATCGTCACCGGGCTGGTATCCGTGGTGGTGCGCAGCGCGGTCGCATAGGTATCCAACGCCGCCTGTCCGGTGTCCGACAGCGTTGGCATGGGACTCCGCTTCGCGGGCTTCGTTTGATCGGGTTCCTTAGCAGACATAGAATGCTCCGGTTCTTGTGCCCCTTAGCAGACATGATCGGCCCGGATGCGGGGCTGGTATGTCTGCTATACTCCCATAGCAGACATGTTCCGCTCCTGCCTGTGTGTCCTGACGAAAGGCCGCCCCGCATGGCCGCGATCGACCGCACGGCCTACCCCTTCTATCGCCGCTCCCCCACCCGTCTTGAATTGGCTGACCACTATACCGTGACCGCCGAGGACCAAACGTGGTTGGCGACTATCACGCGCCGCCCGGCGGGCCTGCTCTGCTGCGCGGTCTTGCTCAAGGCCGTCCAGCATCTGGGCTACTTCCCCGTGATCACCGAGGTGCCGACCGTGATCATTGCGCATGTGCGGCTGGCCCTTGCGCTTTCCGAGACTATCTCTATCTTCGGCGTCTCATCGCGTTCCGTCAAGACCTACATCCAACACATTCGGGAGCGCCTCGGCCTGATCAGTACCGGTCGCACGATCCGCCACCGCGCCCTGCTCGCCATGCGTGAGGCAGCTACTGTCTCTGACGCCCCGGTGGATCTGATCAATGTGGCCCTCGAGACCCTCACGGCCCAACGTGTGGAACTCCCTGCGTTCAGCACCCTCGACCGCATGGCGCGCCGTGTGCGCGCGGTATCGCAGGCACGTCTCGCCGCGCTGGTACGCAGCCGACTCGGGGACACCGAGGTTGCGTGCCTGCTTGCACTCCTGACGCCCGTGCCCGACCGCCCCTTCACGCCATGGAACGATCTCAAACAGACTGCGGAGCGGGCAACCCATCATCACTTTGCCGATCTGCTCACCCAGATGACCTGGCGGGAGAGTCTCGGCACCTTGGCCTCCGTGCTCGAAGGCGTCGCAGTGCGCAAAATACAGTCCCTCGCGGCCGAAGCCCGCGCCCTCGATGCGGGCGAAGTCCGTGCCCTCGCGGAACCCCGTGCGCTGCTCCTGGCGGTTTGCCTCGTCCATCACGCCCAAGCCCAGACCCGTGATGCCCTCGTGACCATGTTCCTCAAGCGCGTGACCGCATTCCAGCGCACCGCGCGGATGGAACTGGAGCGACTCCAGCGGGAACACCAGGCGACGGTGGATCAGTTGCTCGCGACGTTCCAGGCGGTCTTGGAGCTGCACGCGACCGCGCCACCGCCCGATGATCTCACCGTGCAGGTGGGGAGCCTGTTGGCTGCGACCGGCGGGGCGACCGTACTCCACGACCGCTGTGCGGCGATGCGCGCCTACACGAGCAACAATCACCTGCCGCTGATCTGGCAGGCGTATGTCAGTCATCGGCGTTTGTGCTTTCAGTTCCTGGAGGCGCTGACCTTCAGCTCGACCAGCCAGGACTCATCCCTCATCGCGGCGCTGGATTTCTTGCGCGCCAACCAGCAGCGGAAAGGACGCGTGCTCCCCATCCCGGCCACGCTCGATCTGACCTTCGCACCCGAGGCATGGCAACGCCTCATCATCACCCGGCAGCACGGCGAGCGCATGCTGGTACGGCAGCAGTTGGAGGTCTGCGTCTTTGTCTGCCTCGCCGCAGACCTGCGCTCCGGCGACATCGCCGTCGTCGGCACCACCCACTACCCCGACACCCGGACGCAATTGCTTCCCTGGGCCGACTGTGCGCCCCAGGTCGCCGCCTGGGCGCAGGAGATGGGCCTACCGCCAACCGCGACCGCTTTTGTGCGCGATCTCCAACAACGGCTCGCCGATGCCGCAGCACTGGTCGATCAACAAATCCCTGACGATAGCCAGGTGACGATCTTGGCCAATGGGGAGCTGGTGTTCAAACGCCCACCCCGTCGCACGATTGCGCCCACTGCGCTGGCATTAGAACGGCTCGTGATCGCCCGGCTTCCAGATCGCCACCTGCTCGATATCATCGCGACCGTCACTGCGTGGACGACCTGCACGCGCCATCTGGGGCCACCGGCGGGAACCGAACCCAAGCTGGACACACCGACGGCGGCGTATGCGCGGCTGCTCTTCGCCTATGGAACCAACCTGGGGCCAACCCAGGCGGCCCGGCATATGCGCGACGCGATCAGCGCCCGCAGCCTCTCGTATCTGAACCAGCGCCATGTCACCAGCGCCAAACTCCATGCGGCACAGGCCGACATCATCAATGTCTACCACCCGCTCACCCTGCCGCGCCTGTGGGGGCAGGGGCGGAGTGTCGCCGCCGACGGGACGATGCTACCCCTCGTGGACACGAACCCGATGGCGGAGTTCCACTTTCGCTATCGGATGCGCGGCGGGATTGCCTATCACCATGTCGCTGATAACTACATCGCGATCTTCAGCCACTTCATTCCCTGCGGGGTCTGGGAGGCCATCTATATCATTGAGGGCCTGCTCCAAAACCAGTCCGAGCTACGCCCCCGCCGTGTCCACGCCGACACGCAGGGCCAGTCCACGCCAGTCTTCGCGCTGGCCCATCTGCTGGGCATCGAGCTCTTGCCGCGCATCCGTAACGGGAAAGACCTGAACTTCTCCAAGGCTGACCCGACCACGACCTACAAGCACATCGAGTCACGCTTCGGCGGTGCCATCGACTGGGCACTGATCGAGCGGCACTGGCAGGATCTGGTGCAGGTGGTCTTGTCCATTCGCGCAGGGAAGATTACCTCCGAGGCGATCTTACGCCGCTTGGGAAACGAGAGCCGCAAGAACCGGCTGTATCAAGTCTTCCGCGAGCTTGGGCGGGTGATCCGCACGCTCTTCCTGCTCCGCTACATCTCTGATCAGCCCTTGCGGATCGAGATCACGGCGAGCACGAATAAGGTGGAGGCGTACAACGGCTTCTGCGCGTGGCTGAGCTTTGGGAACGCGGGTCTGCTCCACGACCGTGACCCCGAGGAGTCGGAGAAGGCGGTGAAATACACCGACGTGTTGGCCAATGCCGTCATCCTGCATAACGTCTATGATATGACGGCCGTACTCCAGAGCCTGATCGCCGAGGGCGTGGTGGTGCGCCCGGAAGATGTGGCCACCCTCAGCCCCTATATCACGAGCCATATCAAACGCTTTGGTGAGTACACGCTTTCCGAGCGCGCCCCTCCCGACTTTGCGCTGATCGCGGGCTGGGTGTTGTCGACTGATACGCCCAACCAGCCGGACAGTGATCCTTAAATTACACGGAATCGCTTACTTCCTGTTTTTACACGTATCTCGGCTGTACCCCAACCAGGCGCAGATTGATCTGGGCGAACGTATCCCGCACGGTTCGCACCGTGACCACACAGGTGCGGGCGGGCTGGCCGGTGGCGCGGTCGATTGAGTCGACGTAGCCGCTGAAGATCAGCGTCTCGATGTGGCGGGCGCGGTCGGCCTCGAAGACCTCGTGGAGCGTGCGCAGCGTCACCTGGGCGATCACCGAGGCGTAGAGGGCCTTGCGCTGCGTGGCGGGGCGGGGCGCCTCGGTGATCTCGTCCTTCGCCTTGACGTACTTATAGCCAGCGACGGCTGGCACCACCTCAAATGGCGGCATGTCGTACTCCACGACGAGCTGCTTTGACTCGGGGACGTAGGCGACCCTCGCCCGTTGCGGGAAGTCGTCGGGGTAGAGGCTCGACTCCAGAACCAGCGACGAGTAGGTAGCGACGAGGTCGGGCCTCCCGGCGGCGTAGGCGACCTTCATCGCCTCGATCTCGGCGTGCTGGGCAGCGGTCTCGGCCTCGATCTCGGCGACCTGCTGGTCGTACGCCTGGCGCGTGACGGTCAGGCGTGCGGCGCGCTCGGCCTCGCGTGCGGCGTGGGCCACCGTATCCGCATCGAGACGCTTCTGGGCCTCGGTCGCGTGCTGGGCGTGCTTCGCCTTCGCGCCGGGGACGAGCCTCTGGAAGGTCGAGAGCGGCGCGATTGCGTAGGCGGCGGGGGCGGGCGGGGGCTCGACGACCGCCAGCCTGCCTGGGTCGAAGGGGGCAATAGTCGGCTTCCGCTTGAGCGGAGTCCAGGTCGAAGAAATCATCAACGTCGAGGGTGTCGGCGAGGATGCTGCTGAGCGCGGCGACGGTGCGCTCGACCTCATCGGCCTGCATCGCGGCCTGGGCGGCGCGGGACTCGGCGTAGAGGCGAGCCTTCTCCTTCTGGTCGGCGGCGGACGCACGCTCGTAGGCTTTTTGCGCCTGCTCGTAGGCCCTGGCAGCCTGGGCCTGCGCACGCAGGTACGCCTTCTGCCGACGCTCGGCCTCCCGTTGGGCCTGATTAAGCGCGTGGATGATCCCCCCTCGGCGAGCCATGAGATATATCCCCTCTGCGGTATGTGTGGTAAACGCCGACCCCAACATCTGCCTCGTCCTGGCAGCTACATCCTCACACTGACCACCTCATCCAGCTTCGTCCTAAGGTAATCCACGTCCTTACAGACCTCGTAGTGCCAGCGGCCCCACTGGCCCACGTAGTTGACCGCATCGCACCAGCGGCGGGCACCGGCGGCCTTGGCCCGATCCTTCTCATCCTCCTCGCCCTTAATCTCCAGGATAAAGTTCATCTGCGGGCTGGCGGAATCGGCGGGGTCTTTCCCCAGCACGACAATGAAGTCGGGCACGTAGAGATGGTTGGCCTCGGCGAAGCGGTAGGGGACGGTGAAGTCGAGCTTGTAGTTGCGCACGTAGTAGCGCACGTTCGGGTGCGACTCCAACACCTGCGCGGCCCGCTTTTCCCAGCTTGACTCCAGCACCACGTGCGAGACGTGGCTCTTGGTCGTCGGCCACACCTTGCGCGTCGTGGTGAAGACGACATCGGCGGTGCTACCGATGGGCCGGTAGCTGTCGAGGACGGGGAGGATCGGCGGCGTGCCCACGGGCGTCACCGAGCGCAGCGCGGTGCGAACCCGCTCCGCGATCTCGGTCTGGTACTTGGCCAGGGCGACATCCTGAATCTTGGCCTCATCGCTCAGGTCAACCCGGTCTTCGATATAGGTAGTAACAAGGCGCAGCACCTCGGGAAAAAGCTGCTGGCGGTTCGCGTCCTGGTGGAAGTCCTTGACGATCTGCGCCGCGATGCGGAAGGCAGTGCTCTGGAGCCGGTTGGCCCGGTAGAACTGCTCACGATCCTGCTGCACGCTAGGGGCCACCGCCATAACGCCCACCATCTGACCCACGGGTGCGCTGGCCGTTACCTGGGTCGGCTCGGCGGTCGGCGTGACCTTGAGCATCGGCAGGCCCGCGATGTCGGCGGTGACGTGTTCGCGGATGTCGCTGAGGTAGCCGGTGACACGCGGGAAGATGATCGTCATCGGCTCACGGTCGGCCAGCGCCCGCACCGTGCGAACATCGGGCGGCGGCTTCGCCGTGGTCGCCTTGACCTCCTGCACCGGGATGGCCTGGAAGGGAATGCCGTAGACATCGACAAACTCCGGCTGGCTGAGGTCGTCGTAGCTGGAGCGACGAAGTCCGCGCCCAACGACCTGCTCACAGAGCAGCTGCGAGGTGAAGGCCCGCAGACCCAGGATGTGGGTGACGGTCTGGGCGTCCCAGCCCTCGGTCAGCATCCCCACGCTGACCACGCAGCGGATCTGCGCGCCCGATGCGCCGGGCTTGCCCACGGTCGCCAGCACCTCGCGCAGGCGCTCAGCGGCGTCCGTGCGGCTCTCGCCGTCGTTGCGCGACTCGGCCTGCTCCAGCAGGCGCGAGTCAATGCGGATCGTTATCTCGGGCTGGCCGATCTGGTTCTTTAGCTCCGGCATCAGCTTGCCGTCGGCGATATAGCGGTGGATGACGCTGGCCGTCGCCGTGTCGTTACAGACCAGGATAAGCACCGGCGGGGTGGCGCGGCCAGACTCGCCCCAGGTATCGAACGTCTTCTTCCACTCGCTGGCCAGGGTCGCCAGGGCACCCTCGACGCCAATGAGGATCTGCATCAGCGCATCGCCGCCCTGGTCGCCCTTGGTCGTCTTCTTGGGCAGCGTGACCTTGATATGCTCCCACAGGCTGAAGTAGCGCGGGCGCGGGTCGCCGCTGTTGTCATCAATCGGGATGCGCGGCACCTTGACGAGCCCACTCTCAATGGCGTCCACGAGGCCGAAGTCGCTGACGATCCAGTCGAAGGGCGTGCCCTCCTCGCGCCCGCTGCCGCTGATGTAGTAGGGCGTGGCCGAGAGGTCGAGGCAGAGGTTGATACCGCGCACGCGGTGGATGCGGTCGAGGCCGCCGACCCAGACCGTGGCCTCCTTGTTCTCCTCGCTGGCGGCGCTCTCCACGCGCACCTTGCGGCGCACGCCCGTACCCTCGCCGAGCATCTGAAGCAGGGGCGGCTCCTGGTTATACTGGATGCGGTAGGCGTGGTGGGACTCGTCGTTGACCACGAGGAGATTCCCCTTGGGGCCGAGGTCACGCAGCACACGGCTACAGAAAGCCGTATCGCTCTCCAGGCCAAGCTGGACAACGCTGCGGGTACCTGTGTCGTCCTGGGGCTGGAAGAGATGCCAGTTAGTGATGAAGAACCTACCGCGCCCAAGCTGGGGCAACAGCGCCGGGGGCACGAGGTCAAAGCGCTCGTAGTAGTTGTCGCTGCGGCTGGGGATAAGCACCTGAAGCCGCTCTCTGACCGTGAGGTTGGGCGCGACGATCAGCACCGCATCGGAGAACCGCTTGTCCTGGCGGTGCTGCACCTTGTTCAGCACGCTCCATGCGATCAGCATGCCCATCACCGTCGTCTTGCCGCTGCCGGTCGCCATCTTGAGGCAGTAGCGGGTGAACGCCCCGCCATCTTTGGGCACGTCGATGCCGGCCTTGGCGGCGGGCGACGCCTCAACCAGCCAGATCGCCGTCTCAGCGGCCTCGCGCTGGGCGAAGAAGAGGCGGCGCTGGCGGTCGGGGGCGTTCCAGTGGCGCAGCAGCTCGGCGGTGATACGGGTGACACCCTGGTAGCCGCCCTCGCGCCATGCTGTGACCCGTGCCCGGATGGAGGCCACGAGATCGAGCGGGATCACATCCTGCTGGGCGAGGCTGCGCACCTGGGCCTTGTTGCCCCGCACGTAGCTCGCGGGGCGACGGCCACTCTGGAGCTTCGGCGAGTCGCCGCTGAAATCGTAGTACTGCCCCGGCTCGGCGAAGGGGTCGTTGATGATCGGGTTGGCGACGGCGTTGGGGAGGGGCATGGTGGGTTCCTACGATTGGCGGCTACTCTGCGCCAAGGGCTTTCAGTTGGTCAGTCACATTCTGTTTATCACTGGGAGTGGTGTAGAGATCACGCGCCTTGCGAAAGTCAGATATGGCCGCGTCGCGATCATTGCGCTGCTGATAGATCTGTCCACGAGTGTAATAGGCAGCGGCACCCTTCGGGTCGAGGGTGATGGCTTGCGTAAAGTCCGACAGTGCCTTATCCAGTTGACCCTGGTCACGATAGACAAGGCCACGAGTGTAATAGGCAGCGGCACCTTTGGGATCAAGAGTGATGGACTGTGTAAAGTCGTTCAGCGCCTTGTCCAGTTGACCCTGGTCACGATAGACAAGGCCACGGTTGTAGTAGGCGTAGTTATACGTGGGGTTAAGGATAATCGCCTGTGTGAAGTCGTTCAGCGCCTTGTCCAGTTGACCCTGGTCACGATAGACAAGGCCACGGT
>JBAXMH010000011.1:0-36919 GCA_037134395.1 Chloroflexales bacterium | reverse complement strand
CAACGTAGCGTGTGTTAGCCGAGATGACCGCTCCTCCGGTGATCTGTGCGATTGTCGCCTTTTTATGCACGTATGCCAATCCTTGAGTTTAACAAATCAGCCCTGGAGCCGAACGAATCCTGGTTGGCAACCTCTGCGTAGAGCGTTATCAGGCGCTCGACAATGCGGCTCCAGCTAAACGGTGCGAGGTCGGCAGCCGCTGCGGGGGAGTGCGCGGCCTTCAATGTGGCTGCGGCCACCGCCTCGGCGGAGTCACCCGACACAATGCTGATATGGGCCGGCAGATGCGCCGCCAAGTCGCGAAATGCGGGGATGTCGTGACAGACAGCCTGACAGCCTTGCGCGAGCGCCTCGATAACCGTGATTCCGAATGCCTCAGCCGATGACATGGCCAGCATCACGCTCGCCCGCCGGTACCAGCCCGCGAGTTGATCATCGCTAACGGCACCCACAAAGGTGACGCGACCGGCAACGCCCAGGCGCTCGGCATGGGCCTGGAGATCCGCACGACATGGCCCTTCGCCTACAACCACCAAGCGATACGCAGCGGGGAGTCGGGTCAGCGCAGCGATGGCTCGGTCAACACCCTTATATGCCTGGAGCCGACCAACCGCCAGGAGCAGGTTAGGATCGCGCTGTACGGCGTGCGCGCCTGATGCGCCAGCGAGATCCACGCCATTAGGAATCACCGTGATGCGTTCGGGTTGCAGGCCGAAGCGGCTCAGCAGGCGGGCGCGCTCGGCTGCGCTGACGCAGACGATGGCTCTGGCCCGCCGCAGGCTCCAGCGACCGACCACGGAGTAGGGCATATGGAGTAGGCCAGCGATGCGGCTGTGGGGCCGATCATTGAGGTGCGGCGTGATCACAAGTCGCCCAGGGACGAGGGCCGCCGCTATCGGGAGCATGGCCGCGTGGTAGTTATGGACATGGATGATATCGAAGTTGGGGCAGTTGACCAGACAGTCAGCGAGACCCAACGGCATGTGGTAGGCAGATGTTGGCCCCACCGCCTGTAGGCGATAGACAGGTACCGCATTGATCCGCTCAGCGGCGACCGCTCCCGGCATCGCCATTGTGATCACCACCACATCGTGGCCGTGGGCAACCAGTCCTTCGCTAATTGACTGCACGTGTCGCTCGACCCCGCCCCGCTGCGGGTAGTAGTGCGGCGTGATCTGTAAGATCCTCATGACGACCTGGCGTTCCTGATAGTGCTAACGGGAGGGGCGACAGGTGCGCGCATGGCGCGGTGCTGTGCCTCGGCCTTGCCGACAACGTACCCGCTGGCGGTGATCAGCAGGCCCGCCACAATTGCGCCCGCACGTAGCAGACCCGCGCCATCGCCCCGCAGGGCGTCGGCAATGCCGCGCACGACCCCCTGGGGCAGTGTGCGTAGCGTGTAGGAGCGCTCGGTTGCTAGGCCATCATGCGATCCGACCAGCCCAGCGACCAGAGCCTTCGAGCGACCCTCGTTATAGCAGCGCGAGCGAAAGTAGGCCCAGCGTGCCCGCGTGGCGAGGACCTGGTGGTTGACCCGAGCTTGCGGGTCGTACTGAAGAATACTTCCCGGCACCAGTTGCGCGAGGCGAATACAGAACTCCGTCTCCTCACAGCCCACCGGCAGCGTCCCCACTCGCCCCATACCGTTCTGGAAAGGGCCAGCCTGGACAAAGACCTCACGGCGGAACGACATGTTGCAGCCGATCAGGTTGCGCACCGGCGTGGGCGTGGTGGGCATCCCCCGGTAGGTGCACCCAATGACCCAGTCAAACTCAGCGGGGAACCATGTCGGGCGACCGCACTGCCAATCCGGCTCAATGGCTCCGCCCACCCCGAGGATACGTGGGTCGCTGTAGCATGCGCTGATCCGGGCCAGCCAATCAGGGGCGGCAGCGGCATCCTCGTCCATGAAAGCGATAATCGCGCCGTGTGCGGCGTCTAGCCCCGTATTGCGTGCGCCCGACAGGCCACGGGTATTGGTGTTGGCGATCACCGTGGCTGCAGCAATCTGCGCGTGCGCCCGTTCAAACAGGGCCGGGTTGTGGTCAATCACCACAATGATCTCATCAGGCGGCAGGCTTTGTCGCTGCATCGAATTGACCGCAGCACAAAGCGCATCCCAGCGTTGCTCGGTGTAGGCGCAGATAATAACCGAGATACCGCAGGTCGCCTCGGTCATATGCTACCCACTTCGCGCTCAAGAAGCTCAACCTCTACCGAATGGCTCAGGATGTGATGCGGCTCGGCGCTAGGTCGGAAGTGGCCCATTGTCCTCAACACGGGGGCAGCAGGCTGTAACGGAGCCACAGGGATCATCGTGGACATTGTCCGCGTGGTGGGTGCATTCATGATGCTGCCCATACCCTCGCGCAGAATTGTCTTCAGCACGCGCCAGCCGTCGGCGAAGGTACGTAGATGACTGACACCGTGGATACGCTCATGTTCAAAGCTCGGCACCTCAGTGATCCGCAGCCCAGCCTTCAGCGCCCGCACATTCATCATCGTCTCAATCTCAAAGCCATCGCCATCAAGGTCAAGTTGGGGCAGTACGTGCCGCCAGAAAGCGTTATAGCCGTAGCAGAGGTCGCTGTACTGGCCACCGAACAACAGCCGTACCGTCATCACAAAGCCCATATTGCCCATCCATCGCAGCGGTGACATATCGCTAGTTCCGCCACCCTGGAGGAAGCGCGAGCCCTTCACAAAGTCGGCTCCGGCCATCAGCGCACCAATATACATCGGCATCTCGCGTGGGTCAGTTGAGCCGTCGGCATCCAGCATCACAATCACGTCGCCTGTGGCCGCAGCAAACCCGGTGCGCAGGGCTGCCCCCTTACCGCGCCCTTCCTGACAGACCACACGCACTCGCGGGTGCAACCCTAGCGCCACGTCTGCCGTCCCGTCGGTCGAGTGTCCATCAACAAGGATCACTTCGTGAACATCGTGCGAGATCTGCGGCAGCACATGGGGCAGGTTCTCCGCTTCGTTCCAGGCTGGTATTACCACGCTCACTAAGACCTTGTGCATACTGGTATTCCGTTCCTCATACACGTCTGGCAACGCTCTCGCCCACCAAATAATTCACGACCTACGTCTGCGGCCATATCGTCTGTAGCGGGGAGTGCCGCGACTCACAGAAGATCCTCTACTACTGGGGGTAAGACTATCAATGTACGCGCTAAAGCGAGGGTGTGGTGTACGTGCTGTCGCACAAGGGGCGATGGCAATGATTCTTATCCCGCTGGGTTATCAATTTTTAGAACGTGCAACATGTCAGAAAGGTTACGGGATGATAACAAATATGTAATCTTTCTAAACCGTACCGCACACGGTAGTACGATCAAACCTCCTACCGTCCGCACTGTCGGCATGCCATACCAGTACTCACGTCCATACGGAGTATAATCGGGTGACAATTGCTCCGTCTCTGTATATGCTCCTCCCCAGCCAGATCTACGACCCCCGAGATTGCCACCGTGAAGGAATGCTATGCTCACCTACCCCTTGCTCCACCCCGAGGTACTGCGCGCCTTGGGCGAGGCCGGTCACGGCGCCCAAGTGTTGATCGCTGACGGAAACTATCCCCTGGCTACGCGCTCAAGCCAGACCTGCCGACGTGTCTACCTGAACTTGGCCCCCGACCTGCTACGCGCCACCGATGTCCTTGCGGTGCTGGCGGGTGCCATCCCGATTGAGTCCGCTCATGTCATGGTGCCCGACGATGGCCCTGAGCCGCCAATCTTCGCCGAGTTCCGTCAGATCTTGCCCGGCGTAGCGCTTCAGATCCACGAGCGGTTCGCCTTCTACGACTTGGCCCGTGGCCCCGATTTGGCCCTGGCCATCGCCACCGGCGAGCGGCGGATCTACGCCAATATTTTGCTCACTATCGGCGTTGTGCCGCCTGAGTAGCACCTGCCCTATGGCGCGATACGTCGCCAAATGCTAAGATGTGGGCCATGGTGATCGCCCACCTTCTTGCGCTGAACGAAATGATTGAGCCAGACTCATTGGGATCTGAAAAAGACTATCGCGTCAGTAGCTCAATCATTCCGCTTAGCGCGTTATTGCGCTGAGGCTCTCATGCTGCGTCTCTCACGGATGCTCTCTGGCGGCTACCTTCTGCTGGCCCTGTTGATCACGCTCGTTACGCTATTTGTCGGCCCCCTTGGGTGGGCACCCTTCCAGCTTGCCACGATTGGCCCCGGCAGTGCGCCCGTAGTCGTCACGATTGCCTATAGCACGGAAAAGGAGCAGTGGCTGAAGGATGCCGCCACCCGCTTCGCGGCCACCAATCCCCATATTGGCGGGCGAGCCATCCAGGTTGTGCTTGAGGGCAAGGCTTCACGCGAGATGGTCACGGATATTGTGCAGGGTGGCTACCAGCCAACGGTGGTCAGCCCGGCCAGCATGATACAGGTCGATCAACTCCGCACAGCGTGGATGGTCGCCAAGGGGGCCAAGGGGGGCATGATTATCGCTGCCGAGGCTCCCAAGTCGCTGGTGATCACCCCCCTGGTGCTGCTAGCCTGGCGGGATCGCGCCGCCCCGATTGAGCAGGCTTCTCCCAACGACTACTGGATGTCCATCCAGTCCGCACTGGTTGCGTCTGGGGGCCGCATGCACTTTGGCCATACCAATCCCGAGTCCTCGAACAGCGGATTCATGACTCTGCTGCTGCTCGCTGACGGCTACGGTAGCGTGAATGAGGAAACTGCCAAATCGCCTGCATTCCTTGATTGGCTGCGCGGCGTGGAGCGTGCGGTGCCTCAAGGTGAGGAGAGTACCGGCACTCTGGCAACCGATATGCTTCGCTTCGGGCCAAGCAAGTACGACTTCGTCGCCGTCTATGAGAACTTGGCTATCGGGGCGCTGGGGCTACCAAAGGCCAGTGAAAACGGTGGCCTGCATGTCTTCTACCCACCCACGACTATTCTGAGTGAACATCCCTACGCGCTGCTCAACGCGCCCTGGGTCACACCCGAGCAGAGCAAGGCGGCCATCCAGTTCCGCGACTTCCTGCTCTCGCCTGAGATCCAGCAACTCGCCCTCCAGCAGTACGGTTTCCGCCCCGCTAGCCCGCAGGTGCAGATTACCCCCGGCGATACGACGAATCCCTTTGTCCGTTATGCCGATAGGGGGGTTCAGATCGCCATCCCGAATCAGTTGAGCATCCCTGCCGATGAGGTGACCACGGCGCTGCTCGCCGCGTGGAAGGCAGCCAGCCAGTGACACCATCTTTCTGACGGAGTATGTCATGCTGAGCGAAGCGAAGCATCTATTCCAACATCCTGGCAGACCCTTCGCTTCGCTCAGGGTGACAGGACTATGAGAGATTGATCTGGAAAAGGATATATCTATGCGACGAATCTCCATCCTGCTCCTAGTGACCATGTTCGCCAGCGCTATCTCCGCCTGCGGTGGATCGCCTGGCAGTAGCAGCGGCGGCAGCGGCAGCACCACGCCCGCGAATGCCTTGAATATCAGCATCGCCTACAGTCCCGAGAAGGAGACCTGGCTCACTGAGCGTATCACCACCTTCAACAGCCAAAAGGTGAAGGCCGGCGATAAGCCGATCTTCGTGACCGGCACCAACAAGTCGTCGGGAGCTGCGCGTACCGAGATCAAGAACGGCAGCCTAAAAACCACCGTCTGGAGTCCTTCGGCCAGCACGTGGCTAGAGGTCCTCAAGCAGGAGTCTAATAACCAGGGCGTGGCCGTTTCGAGCGAGCCACTGGTTCTCACCCCGGTGGTGATCGGCATGTGGAAACCTATGGCCGAGGCTCTCGGCTGGCCAAACAAACCGATTGGCTGGAGCGATATGCTCGGTCTGATCAAGGATCCGCAAGGCTGGGGCAAGTTTGGCCACCCCGAGTGGGGCCGCTTCTCCTGGGGCCACACCGACCCCGAGATCAGCACCAGCGCCCTCAGCACCCTGATCGCCGAGTTCTACGCCGCTACCAACAAGCAGCAGGGTCTCACCGCTGCCGACGTGCAGAGCGCCCAATCTCAGCAGTTTGTCCGCGATCTTGGCCAGGGTATCAAGCACTATGGCTACAACACGCTGATCTTCAGCCAGAACATGAAGAAGTTCGGCATGAGCTATATCTCGGCCTTCCCGATGGAGGAGATTACGCTGATTGACTTTAACAAGGTTGATCCGCCCACCACGCCTCTGGTGGCGATCTACCCCAAAGAGGGCACCTTCTGGCACGACGATCCCTACATTGTGATGGCCTCGGCCAGCCCCGAGGAGCGGCAAGCCGCCAAGGTGTTCTACGACTTCCTGCTGACTGACGAGAGCCAGCGTAAGGCCATGAGCTACGGCTTCCGCCCGGCTAATGTGAATGTGCCGCTGGCCGATCCGATCAGCCCAGTTTATGGCGTACAGCCCCAGGGCGTGCAGACGATTCTGGAGGCACCCAAGGCCGATGTGATCGTCGCCGTAAAAAACTCCTGGGCGGTCAACCGCAAGCGTGCCGACATTATGCTCGTGGTTGACGTTTCAGGATCAATGGAGGGCGATAAACTGGAGTCGACCAAGGCTGGTATGGAAAGCTTCCTGCTGCGCATTCTGCCCGACGACCGCGTCGGCTTGATCACCTTCTCGAACAGCGCCACCCAAGTTGTGCCGCCTGCATCGTTGAAAGACAACCGTATCGCCCTCCAGACCGCTATCGGCCAGATGCGCGCCAGTGGAAAAACGGCGGTCTTCGACGCCATTGATCTGGCTCGCCAGTCCCTCGCTAGCTTGTCGCGAACCGGGGAAGAGCGCATTCAGGCAATTGTGCTGCTCTCCGACGGTGCCGACAACTCCAGCAACCTGAGCATTGATGCGATTAAGGGCAGCTTTGATGAGACCGGCGTGAGCATCTTCCCAGTGGCCTATGGTGCCGACGCCGACCGTGGCATCCTTGATGCGATTGCCGAGTTCTCGCGCACCATCGTTGTTGTCGGCGACACCGGCGACATCGCCCAGATCTTCGAGAACCTGAGCCGATATTTTTAACACGACGAGGGGCACAGCAGCGGGCGTGGCTCGCGGCTGCGCCCCTGCTGCGCCGATAAAATTATGAAAAACGTCATCATAGCCGCAACCCGACCCCTGCACATCACCGTCTTGTTGGCGTCGGTCTTCGGTGGGCTGGCGGTGGCGATCTGGCTACTGCCCCTGGGCCTTATTGCCTACATTGCAGCCGTGTTTCTGGTCGCCCGCGATCCCGATCTTACGGTGGTTGCGCAGCGCCCGGTTGCCATGCCGAAGCTCACCAGTCCCACTTTTCGGGCTATCGTCACCGAGATTGATCGCTCGCAGCGCGAGGTTGAGCGTTCGGTAGAGGCTGCGCCTGGGCCACTGGCCAACGCCCTGCGCCCGGTAGTCGCCCAGAGCCGCGAACTCGTCACCGAGGCCCACGATCTGGCCAGCAAGGGCCAGATCATCGAGCAGTATCTCGCCACCACAAACCCGCGCCAACTCCAAGATCAGATTAAGGGTATTGACGCCCAGATCGCCACTACAAGGGACTCCTACACCATCCAGCAACTCCAGGAGACTCGCGGTGCCCTGGCGAATCGCCAGCGTAACGCAGCCGATCTGGCAACCTACATCGGGCGGATCAATGCCCAACTCGCCAATATTGACGCCAGCCTGGATAACGTCTTGGCCGAAACTGTCCGTCTCCGCACCGCAGATGCCGTAGCTGCCAGCTCAATGAGCGGCCAAGTAGCTGACCGTCTGCGCGATATGAAGGCCGATATGGACGCATTCCAGCGCGTGCTTGATAGCGCAATGACAGGCATATAACCGCTAGCCGTTAGCCGCTAGCCGTTAGCCGCCATTTTCATTGCGATGGTGTGCGCCCCGCACATGGATGTCTGGATTCGGTGGCTTTTGCCGACGAGGGCCGGAGGCTTCATCCCCCGGCGGGCGATGGGATAGGCGAATAAAAATATGCCCATATCCTATCCCATTTTGATGAGAAAAATAGCATTGATTGTGTAGAGTAGGGGGCTAGCCAAATTGGTTAAAAAGTGGTAATATATCATCCGTCAGTCTCACAAGTACTGTGACAAACGGTACTTTTTCTGACAAGCCTTTGACGGTGAACACCGTCATAGCGCATTATTTCCTAACCTAAGTAGGCGTAATGTACGCCTAGATGTGAGGGAGGCTCTTATGGTCGATCTGAAAAAGTATACGTTGGATGTCGATCTCAACCAAGGCGTTGTTCCCATCTCCAAAGCAGCCTCGTCATTGGCCGCGCTGATTAAGCGTTCGCGGGCACAGCACCAGCCAATCATTGTGACTCAGAAGGGCTACCCAACCGGAGTCATTCTGGACGTGGAGCTTTTCAGTGTGCTGCGTGCGCTGGCAGAGCAGAAGGAGGGTGGCGAGGGCATCGCTCAACCCACCGATGTTGTTGTCGAAACCCAGGAATAAACGTAGGTTTCTGGACAGAGAGACAGGCGGCGGAGGTTGCCAGCAAAGCTGGCAAAACCTCCGCCGCCTGTCTCTCTTTTCAGGAGTGGCACCCTCTCCCTTATAACCCTGGCTACAGGGCGTCGCGCATGCGGGTAAGGCCATCGAGAAGAGTTGGTCGTGGGCAACCGAAATTGAGTCGTACAAAGCCGGTGCCGTTCTCTCCGAAGGCATGACCATCGGAGAGGGCCAGTTTGGCCTTTTCCAAGAAGAAGGCGGCCGGATTGCCCACAATCCCGGCCTCGCGGCAGTCAATCCATGCGAGGTAAGTGGCGTTAGGCACTGTCGTACGCAGTTGTGGCATATGCTCAGCCAGATAGTTCACCAGAAAGTCGCGATTCTCGGTCAGGTAGGCGCGCAGAGCATCCAGCCAGGGACCGCCCTCGCGGTAGGCGGCGTAGGCTCCGATGTAGCCGAAGGCGTTCACGTGGGGCACGATCCCGACCTCGGCCTTGTGGATCTTTCTACGCAGTTTCTCGTTCTGCACGATAGCAATACCACAGCCGAGTCCGGGCAGGTTGAACGTTTTGCTGGGGGCCAGCAGCGTCACCGTATTTGCGGCAATCTCCGGCGAGATGGATGCCGTCGGGGTATGACAGGTATCGCCTAGCACGAGGTCGCAGTGGATCTCATCTGAGCAGATCACGATCCCGCGCTCGATGCAGATCTCGGAGAGGCGGGCCAGAGTCTCGCGATCATACTCAATACCGATTGGATTGTGGGGCTGGCTGAGCAGGATCAAGCGCGTCTGCGGATGCAGGCTAGCGGCGAAACCCTCAAGGTCGAGGCGGTAGCTGATCGTGCCGTCGCCCTGATCCACACGGGTCATATCGAAGGTATCGCAGATACGGCCCTGGTTAGTGGGGGCGCTGAAGAAAGGCATATAGGCAGGGGTAAGGGTGACAACGTGGTCACCCGGCTGGCCGATGGCTCGGCAGAGGACGTTGATCGCCGAGACAAGGCCGGGCACAAACAAAACCTGCTCAGGCATCACCTGCCAGTTGTATAGGTCGGCCATACGCTGGCAAATCAGCGGCACCAGATCAGCAGGCGGCGAGGGGTAGCCAAAGATGCCGTGTTCGGCGCGCTCGCGCAGGGCGCGGACAACCGGCTCAGGCGAGACAAAGTCCATATCGGCAACCCACATGGGGAGCACATCCTCGGGGTAATGCTCCCATTTGATGCTGCCAGTGCCGCGACGGGGGATGATCTGGTCGAAGTCGAAAGACATACGTGGCTCTACTCTCTTGTCTTGGTAGGTTCACCTTAAGACATGGTTCAATCCAGCTTTACAGTCTACGGCGTTCGTAGTGCCGCCTTCCAGGCGGCCAGATGCGCGTCGGTAGGCTGGAAGCCTACACTACGAACTGTAAACCTGACACCTGACACCTGACACCTGACACCTTGTCTAACAGAAATAGTGAAGGAAACATGTATTATTGTCAAGCCTTCCAAAGAGCATTGCCTGCGATGGCGAAGCCGCGCATACCAAGACTTGACTCCATGATCAATACTATAGCTATCAGAATTATGCGTGAAGAGGTACACACAGCCTCACCCGCACCCATTTTTTGAGGAGGCCGCTTTATGATCGATACCCATGAGAACGCTGCACCTGCGATTGACCCGCTCGACGGAGAGTCGCTGTTGCGCCATGTCTCCGCGCTCGCCTACAACATTGGCCCGCGCCCGGCTGGCCACGATACCGAGGCCCGCGCTCGTACCTACATTCGCAAAGCTCTGAATGAGATCGGGATCGCCGAGATAAAGGCGCAGCCATTCGAGACCCCCGACAGTTGGGCGTATGCGCTGGGCACGCCCTTCGCCCTCTCCCTCACCGGGATGCTGCTGGGCCGTCTGGGAAAGCTCGGCAGGTTTGCGGGTGCGATCCTCGGAGCTGCTGGGGCCTACCTCACTTGGCGTGCGGTCAGCGGGCTGCGCCAGCCCCTTGATCGCGTCGGTACGCAGCGCACCTCGGCGAACCTGATTGTCCGCATCCCGCCCGCTGGTCGCTACCGCAACACGATGGTTCTGCTCGCCCACACCGACACCAACCGCCATCGGGAGTCGTTCAGTTCTGCGCGCAAGGCGTCTCTGCCGACCACCGCCACGGCGATGATCGGACTTCAGGCTGCTGGGGCCGTTGCTCAGGTGACGGGCGGGAACTGGCTCAGCAACGTGATTACCGCTGGACAAATCGCCGGACTCGGGGCCATTGTGGCCGACGAGAAGGGAAATTTTGTTGACGGGGCCAACGATAACGCCAGTGCCGTCGCCTGTCTGCTGGGGATCGGTGCCGCTCTACAGGCCCAACCCCTTCAGCACACCGAGGTCTGGCTGGTCTTCACCGGAGCGGAGGAGGTTGGCTTGAAGGGCGTCCACGCGCTGCTGGACGAGTATGGCGAGCAGCAGATGCGCCGCGCCGGATTCCTCAACTTCCAGATGGTTGGCCGGGGCAACCTGGCCTACGTCACGCACCACAGCGGCTTCTCCCACCTGAGCGACTATGCGCCAGATAGCGAGTCGGTGGCTCTGGTGGAGCGCACCGCGCACGCAAACCGACGCTTCGGTGTGTTCGGGACGAAGATGATGATGCTGGATCAGGTTGCCGCCCTGCGCCGCCGTGGCTACCGTGGAATCTGCCTGGTGGGCCTTGATGTGGACGGCTGGCCCGCCAACTGGCACAGCGCCACCGACGCCATTGGCAACATTCAGCCCGAGGCTCTGGAGCGCGCCGCCCGCTTTGGCCTGGCCATACTCCAAACCCTCGACACTGAGTCGCACTAGCGTTTATTGCGGATTTTGGATTGTGGATTGTGGATTGTGGATTTTAGACAAGGTTTCAGGTGCCGGGTTTCCGGTATCAGGCCGAGCGCATCAGAAAGCCTTGCATATACCTAAACTGTAAAGTATCCGTGAACCTTGTCTTAGCTGCTGCAATCCAAAATCCAAAATCCAAAATCCGCAGTTTGCACTCCCCCCTGTCGGGTGGTATCATCCGGCTGCCCTGGCTGTACGTGAGGTGGGTACGTGTTTTGAGCCAACACGGTTTCGATGGGAGCTTCGCTCTAACGAGTTGAGCTATGCGGCGGGCCGCAGAAACTCACAGGCGGGCACCCCCCTGCGTCCGCAGGTTCGAAACTGGCCCATCCACGGCAGCGAGGGCACCACTTTGTATTTTAGATTGTAGATTGTGGATTGTGGATTGTAGCTGCTGCAATCCACAATCCACAATCTACAATCTAAAATCTAAAATCTAAAATCCGCCCATGATCTACCTCTTCCACGGTGCCGATGAATACCAGCGCAGCCAGGCTCTGGCCCGTATGCGCGCCGATTTTCCTCCTGACTTGGCCGATCTCAACGTGTCCACGCTAGAGGGGCGCAAGCTGAAGATTGACACCCTGGCGATGGCCTGCGAGGCGATGCCCTTCCTCTCCGACAAGCGCTTGGTGATCGTTTCTGATGCGCTGAAGCACACGAAGGCAGGCAAGGATCGCGAGAATCTGCGGGACTACCTGAGCCAGGTGCCACCCGCTTGCGATGTGGTTTTTGTCGAAAGCGATGAGGTTGACCGCCGCAGTATTCTCTTCACCTACCTGAAGAAGTCGGCCACGATTGAGGAGTTCATTCCGCTCCAGGGTTCTGAGCTGACGCGCTGGGTGGCCGAGCGGGCCAAGGCGCTCGGTGTGCGCCTGGAGAAGGACGCCTCGCAGCGGCTGATTGAGTTTGTGGGCAGCGATAGCTGGGCCTTGGTGAATGAACTAGACAAGCTGGCAAGCTACGTGGGCCGGGGTGGTCGGATCAGCCCCGCCGATGTGGATCTGCTGGTGCAGGACGGGCAGGAGCAGAACCTGTTCAGCTTCATTGATGATCTGAGCGCCCGACATCTGGGCAACGCCCTGCGCGGTGCCCGACGGCTGCTGGATGATGGTCAGGCTCCCACGTACATTATGTTTATGCTGGCTCGACAGGTGCGCGTCCTGCTTGGCGTCCGCGAGCTGAGCGCGCAGCGCCGTCGCCCCGACGACATCGCCACCGAGTTGGGCCAGCGCCCGTTTGTGGTGCGCAAGGCGATGGAGCAGGTGCGCGGCTTTGCGGCGGGCGAATTGGAGCGCCTGCACGACCGGCTCCTGGATTTAGATCTGGCCACCAAGACCGGGCGCATCCAGCCCGAGGTGGCTCTTGAGCTGTTTGTGGCTGAAGCGTGCCGGTAACAAAAAAGAGATGTGGCAGAGAGCGTGCTCTCTGCCACATCTCTTTTTTTGTTACCGACGGAAGCCTACACCGCAACGGTAGCGTTGCCGCCCAGTTTCTTTACCAGGCGCGACTTGCGGCGGGCTGCGTTGTTCTTGTGGATAATGCCCTTCACCGCAGCCTTGTCGAGGGTGCTGATGGCGGCGCGAATGGCGGCCTCATCGGGGGTGCCGCTGAAGATTGACTGCTCAGCCTTCTTCACCGCCGTCTTCACCTGGGAGCGGTACATCTGGTTGCGGGTATGCTTGCGGGCATTGGTGCCAATGCGCTTCTTTGCCGACTTCGTATTTGCCAAGGCTCGATTCCTCCGATATGATCTGCTGCCACGATGTTCACACGGTTGGGAGGGGTGTCAGGTGGCATGTGCCACCTTCGCCCCTCCCGTTTGCTCGCTGGTGCAAGCCACTAGCGGGAAAGTATAGCATAAGGACGCCCTACGTGCAACTTGCCGCGCTGATACGCCGCGTCCGCTCCGGTACCATGAGGAACAGTCTGATCGTGATGGGCGGCTTCGTGCTGAGCCGTGCTACTGGCGTGCTACGTGACATTATCGCCGCCTACTATTTCGGCACATCGCCCCAAATGACAGCCTACCGCACGGCATTTCAGATCGTAGATCTGCTCTATTTAGTGATCATCGGCGGGGCGCTGGGCAGCAGTTTCATCCCGGTGTTTATTCAGGTTTGGGAGCGCGATGGTGAGGAGCGGGCCTGGCAGGTGGCTGGTGCGGTGCTAACCTGGGCGCTGCTAGCCTTGTCGCTGGCCAGTGCGGCGATCTTTGCGGCGGCACCCTGGCTGGTACACGTCGTCTATGGCGGCAAGGGTTTTGAGCCAGCAACCCTCGACCTGATCGTAAAAATGGCTCGGCTCTTTCTGCTCTCGCCGCTGCTGCTGGGTGTGGGCGGGCTAGCGATGGCCGCGCTGAATGCCCGCGACCGCTTCACCATGCCGGCGCTGGCACCTTCGATCTACAACCTCGGAATCATTGGCGGGGCGATCTGTGCGCCCTGGCTAGGAATTTGGGGCATGGCCTGGGGCGTGGTGGTCGGGGCGATGCTGTACGTCCTGGTGCAACTGCCCGCCCTGCTAAGGATGGGTATGCGCCTGCGACTCGGCATGGGTCGGCATATGACCGAACTGGGCCTGGTCGCTCGCCACATGGGGCCGCGTGTGATCGGACAGGCCGCCGCCCACATCAGTGTGGTGGCCACATCCGCTCTGGCCGCCCGTCTGATCGACGGTGACGCCAAGGTGGCCGGGCTGATCTACGCCTACCAGCTTATGCTCCTGCCCTACGGCATCTTCTCGCTGAGCCTGAGCCAAGTGGCTTTCCCGCGTCTGGCCCGGCTGGTGGCCGAGGATCGCCTTGACGAACTGGCCGCTGATGTGCGTCGCACCCTGGGCACCATTCTCTGGCTGACCATGCCGGCGATGGCGGGTCTGCTGGCCCTGGGCTTTCCGGCGGCGCGGGCGCTCTTCGAGCGCGGCGAGTTTAATGCGCTCTCGCTGAATTACACCACCCTAGCTCTGGCGGGCTACGCGGCAGCCCTGCCCGCCTTCGCCGCCTCCGAGATCCTCATCCGCACTTTTTACGCCCTCCAGCGCACCTGGACGCCGGTGATCGTGGGGATGCTCCAGGTGGCGCTGAACCTGAGTCTGGGGACGTGGCTGCTGGGCACGGGCGGTGACATCGGTGACCTGGCGCTCGCGTTTAGCGTGGCGAACAACCTGGAGGCGCTGCTGTTGCTGCTGCTGCTCGGCGCAGCCCTGCCTGGTCTCTGGCGTAACGCCGATCTCTGGCGCAGGATTGCGATTTCTGCTCTGGGCTCGGCGGTACTATGGGGCGTGCTGGAGTTTGCCCGCACCCTCAGCGCACCGCTGCTGCCAGCCCTCGCAGTGGGCCACACCTATGTCTGGCGCACGGAACTGCTGCCCCTGCTGCTCTGGCTGGCGGTGGCAGCATCGCTGGGGGCCGGGTTCTACCTTCTGGTCACGGGGGTGCTGAGGAAGGGAAAGTTTCAGGCATCGCGTCACCTTCTCTGATATCATTCCCGGCTCATCAGTCACATATCAGCCACATATCAGCCACCGGCTCATATCCCCCGGCGATGGAGCAGGTAACATATGCTAAGATGTTCATCCTTCCCAATGTTGTGAGCTGTATTGTTGTCTCTTCGCGTGGGGTATGTGCAACACCACATACGCCCGTTCTCATATAATGACTGGAGAGTCCTATGCTTTGGCTCAGCTTACTTGTCCTTATGCTGCTGGTCTCTGCTGCCCCTGGGATCTCGATCTATGTCGAGCATCGCAGCGGCGTGGCGAGAACCTCGGCAAACACGGTGGCCCCAACCGGCGGCGATGTACTTCATGAGAGATAGACGTGCCAGAATGGAGTGCCAGCTATGGCAGATGTGATTATAGCTATCTTGCGGTACGGACTTGTCCTCATCGCATCCGTTGAGGCCATCCTGATCGGGAAATCTCTGTTCACCCTGGCGATGGAGAAGGCCCATCCGGCCACGCCCGCACCCAGCCAGGAGTGATCCCCTCGTGCGCTACCGGATCTTGCATATCTCTGATGTCCATGTCGGCCCGCCCTTCCGCCCCGCAGTTGCCCAGGCACTGATTGCCCAGGCCCACGACATTAAGCCCGATCTGCTGGTGATCTCGGGCGACTTTGTGCAGCGTGCCGACTTCGCCGACCAGTGGCGGGCCGCAAAAGAGCTGTGCGCCGCTCTGCCTACCCCACAATTGGTAGTACCGGGCAACCACGATGTCCCGCTCTTTAACGCCCACCTGCGTCTGCTTAACCCACTCGGTCGCTACCGCCACCATATCAGCCATAACCTCAACCCGATTTTCGAAGTTCCTGGTCTGGTTGTTGTTGGCGCATGTACGGCCCACGGGCTAACGGTGGATGGCGGCAGGCTCAGCCAGCGCCAGATCTCGCATCTGCGTGGGATTTTTGCCTGCTACGGCCCCGAGACCTGCAAGGTGGTGGTCTGGCATCATCCGGTGCTGACTCCGTTCGGCATCGAGCGCAACCGCACGATGAGCGGGGCCAACGCGGCGGTGGCGCTACTGGACGAGTGCAACGTTGAACTGCTGCTCTGCGGCCACGTCCACGTCTCCTATGTGGGCAACACCCTCGACGTAGCCCACGATCTGCGCAACGGCACAATCATCTGCCAGAGCGGCACGAGTACATCGAGCCGTGGACATGGCCGTGAACATGGCAAGAATTCCTGCAACCTGATCGAGGTTGAGGATCGCGCCATCCACATCAGCCAGATGATCTATACGGATGATGCCGACAGGTTCGTCACGATAGCCGAGCATATCTTTCCGCGTAGGGGATGAGATGTACTGGCACTCCCAGGCCGCCATTGTGCGCCGAGCAATGGCCGATGGCGGCGCGACGACGCTTGCGGAGTTGCTGCTGATGCGCGATACGCAAGGGCACATGGCCCGGCATCTGGAGCCGCCGCCGGGGGCCACGCCCCGCCCCGCTGCGGCCCTGCTGCTGCTCTACCCGCAGGACGGTGAGCTGTATGTGCCGCTGACGGTGCGTACCGGCCACTTGCCCACCCACAAGGGCCAGGTGGCGCTGCCCGGCGGCTCGCTTGACCCAGAGGACGATGGCCCGGTCTCCACGGCCCTGCGCGAGGCCGAGGAGGAGCTAGGCATCCCGCCCGCAAGCGTGGAGGTGCTGGGCACGCTCCGCAGCTTTTACATTCAGCCGAGTAACTTTATGCTCACCCCGGTGGTCGGGCTGAGCGCAACCGCCCCCGAGATGCTCCCGCACCCCGGCGAAGTTGAACTGGTCTTCAGTGTCTCCCTCAGCCAGTTACTCGACCCGGCCAGCATTGTCATCGAAGAGTGGGATTTGCACGGGATGCGCCTCCAGGTGCCCTTCTTCGCCCTGGCGGGCCAGAAGGTCTGGGGGGCCACGGCGGTTGCGCTGAGCGATCTCGTGGCCCGCATCCGGCGCGTGGGATGAGGGATCGCCCCTACACCATCGCCCCCAATAAGGTTTCGGGTTTTCCGCGATAGTCATCCCAGGGGATGGTTCCCGCCGCGATGCCGCCCAGGATACGCCAGAGACTGGCGTTCACCGGGGCGGGGAGGGATTGGCGGGCAGACTCGGCGGCGATGGCCCCGTAGAGGAACTCGCCCTCGGAGCGTTGTCGGCCCGCCCGCAGATCGCGCAGCAGCGAGGGGTCTTTGCCGCCGCGCCCGCCCGCCACTACCTTGCGCAGCAGCGGGAAGAGAACCGGTGTGGGAAGCCAAACCATCGCCTGTGCGAGCAGGGCCGCCGGATAACTCGGCAGATCTATGGGTTTCGCCCCGATCCGCCGCATGACGGCCAGCGCCTCGCGGAAGGCCCGCCGCTCCATTTTTACCAGCCGGTTGTCGGCGTAGACTTCAGCCACCGACATGCCCAGGATGGCTGCGCTGGCGTTGCCCAGCATGTTCAGCAGAGCCTTTGACCACTTCATCGAGCGGTAGTTCTCGAAAATCTGTGTCCGAAAGCCCGCCGCCGTCAGCGCGGCGGTCCAGGGTTCCAGCGCGGATGTCCGTTCGCAGGGGGCCAGTCCGATCCCGCCCTGCTTGGTGACGATGATCTCGCTGGGGTTGGCCAGGTCAACCGAGGTGGTAATCGCCCCAGAAATAACATGCTCGCTGCCGAGCGCCTCAGCCAGAATCTCCTCGTTGCCGATACCGTTCTGGAGCGTGAGGGTACGCCCGGCACCTAGCTCACGCAGGGTGGTGATCGCACCCGGCGTATCGTAACCTTTCACGCAGAGAATGGCGAGATCAGGGTGGCGGCAATCGGCGGGCAGATCGGCGATACCGCTGGCGACACGCAGGTGCGGCACGGCGGTGATCGTCCCTTTTAGCGAGATGGTGAGTGGGCGGGCGGACAGAGCGGCCACGCTGCTCGGGCGGGCCAGCAGGGCGCTCGGCTGCTGGCCCGCAATGGCCAGACGACCGGCCACCAGCAAGCCGATGGCCCCGCCGCCAATGACGACGATTGACATGGAAACATTCCTTGGTAGGGGCGCGTCGCGACGCGCCCCTACAACGCATGTGGAAACATTCCTTGGTAGGGGCGCGTCGCGACGCGCCCCTACAGCGTATGTGGCACCAACGCATCCACGACTTTATCCCAGGTGATACCATCCACCAGAGGGCGACCGGCACGGCCCATACGCTCGGCGAGGGCCGGATCTGCGGCGACGGCGTCCAGGGCGCGGGCAAGGGCGGCAGGCTCGGGGGCGCAGATCAGTCCGTTCAGCCCATCCTGAACAAATTCAAGCACTCCGCCTGCGTCATCTGTTGTCACCACGGGGCGCGCCGCGCCGAACGCCTCCACCGTGGCGAATCCGTAATCCTCGTCCACCGGGGCGTAGTAGACCGCCCGCGCCCCGGCGTACAGTTCCACCAGTTCAGCATCGCTAACAAAGCCCAGGAAGCGCACCCGCTCGCCAAGATCCAGCTTCGCCGCGATGTCTTCCAGGCGCTGGCGATCCGGGCCGGTGCCCGCCAGCAGCACCGGCAGGGGCGAGCGCATGCGTGCCGCCGCATCGAGCAGCAGGTCGAGCCGCTTGGCCCGATCCAGACGTGACGCGGAGAGGATGTAGTCGCCGTACGGCCCGATCCGCAGATCAGCGGCGTAGCGGCTTGGCGGGTAGAGTGCCGTACTCTCAATGTTATTAAAGCGTTTGAGGCGGGCGCTCACATTGCGCGAGATCGTGTAGTGGGCGTAGCACTCGCCCATGCCGCGCCGATCCATACGAAAAATCTCGTCACGCACCTGGCGATGTTCGGGGATATTGGTAAGATCGCTCAGCGGCGTGCCGTACCAGTCGTATGCCTGACGGTGCTGATGAACCAGCCAGAGGACCTTGCGCGGGTGACGCACCATGTACGAGGGGAATTTTGTGCAGATCACGTGATCAACCGGCTGGCCGTTCGACTGGGTGATGTCGAGCATACGCCAGGCCAGGGCGCTCTCGGGGATGCGCTCGGGAGGACTCCACTGGTACGGCAGGGCTATCACATCCACCACATGCCCGCGCTCGCGCAAGGCGTCGTATAGCCCCTCAACCAAATATTCGGCCCCGCCACGGATAAACGGCACCTGCGCCGTACAGATCAGAATACGCTTGGCTATCATGGGTTGCTCAGACATGGCTTGTAGGTGCTTTACAGTTTGTTGCCGAACAACCCCCACCCCCAGCCCCTCCCCCACACGGGGGGAGGGGAGCCGATCTTGCGCATCCTGATGCGACATCTCCCCCTCTCCCCTGGTGGGAGAGGGGGCAGGGGGGTGAGGGGGCCAGCACAAACTGTCACGTAAAATTGGTTCCGCTGAAACCTTGTCTCAGCACAAAATCCGCCGTACGGCGGGCGACGGTCTCCCAATCGCAGGTTTCACGTACATAGGCTCGGCCCCGCGCACCAAGATCGTGGCGCAGATCGGGCCGAGCGAGCAGCAGGTCAAGGCTGGCGGCGAACTCGCCAAACGAGCCGAAGGCCAGGCCACCGCCACAGCGCCGGACGTGGTCAGCGGTGACGGCACAACCGGCATTGACCAGGGCTGGCGTTCCCTGGAGCCACGCCTCCATCAGCACAATGCTAAAGCTCTCGTAGAGCGACGGCTGGATGAAGACATCGGCGGCGGCGTAGGCATCCTGTTTATCCTGGTCACTCTGGAAACCCAGATCAAGAATCAGATCTGCCAGCCCCGGCGTATATCCAACGGCGCTATCGAGGTCGGCAGCACCCATGAGGGCCAGACAGAGCGATCCGCCGCGCCGCGCCCAATACTCGCGGGTGTAGGCCAGCAGCAGCGGGACGTTCTTGCTCTGATCGCGCCGTCCGGCATAGAGCAGCAGGGGCTGGTCTCCCAGGCCGTGCCGACGCCGGAATCGCTCACCATCGCCACGGGGGGTCAGGTTGATGCCCTCGCCGGCCACACAGATCCGCTCAGTGGGCAACCCGTAGAGGGCACGGGCCAGATCCGCCTCAGGATGGCTGTTGGCGAGCATGCCGCAGGCCCGCCCAAACATCTGCCGGTAGGTGGCGTAGCGCGCGTAGGGTTCATCGTGCAGACAGGCCAGCAGGTAGCTGCGCTCGGGCACCAGTTGCGTACCCCAGAATGTTGTCGGGAACGGGTAGGGCAAAAAGACAAAACGGACATCCGGATCATTGCGGGTCGCCCAGATCGCCTCGTACAGCTCATCGCTGCCCAATAGCGAGCCGAGCAGCGCCAGTTCGTGCTGGGCAAAACCCTCAAGGGGGGGCAGCAGTGTGGGGTGAGTGGCGAAGAATCGCGGCACACCGCCAGGGCCAGCAGGTGAAGGGCGAAACCGCCAGACCGGCACGCCATCCACCTCGCCGGGGCCGGGTGCGTAGTGCGGGCGGGTACCGTAAGGCTGGCCGGAATCACCGGGCTGGAACGAGTCGCGCCCGGTGCTGGCCCAGACCCGCACCGGGTAGCCGGTTGCCCGCAGGGCACGGGCCAAGCTGCGGGCCTGGGACTCCGCCCCACCGGCGCTATCGGGGCCAAACCAGGGCAGAATGAGCGTTATCATCGGCGGGCACGCAGCGCCGCGAGCTGCGCCCGCAGCTCGGCATCGGCGGCAATCAGGTGCGACAGCACCCCGGCGACGGAGACATTGGCCGCGTTCTGTTGCTCAACAATCGGGTTGATCATCCAGCGCAAATACTGGCGAACGCCTTTTTGGATCAGAGCGCGGGCTTTGGTGGGCAACGTATCGCCGCCAAGATCCCAGTGAGCATTCACCGTGGCCCGCTCCGTCGCCTGGGCAGGCAGCGGGCGCAGAGCGAGATCAGGCAGGGCGGCGGGAGGCTCGGCCCGCCCCGTGCGCTCAATCATCTGCTGAAGATCGGTGTCAGGAGTCACGATTTCCCGCGCCGGTGGAGGTGAAGGGGGCGAAGAGAGATCATGGCTACGCCGCAGATCCGCCAGTTGATCGCGCAGTTCGGCGTGCGCCTCGATTAGCAGCCGGATCGAGCGCGCCCCAACATCGTTAAAAGCATTCTGCTGATCGACAATCGGTTTGATATACCAGCGCAGGCTGCGGCGCACCAGTTTATGCACCAGCATCCAACCCCGCTCATAGAGGTTCTTACCCTCTAGCGGCCAGTGAGCGCTGACCACGCGGGAAATCTCAAGCTGCTCGGCGCAATGGTACAGCTCGCGTTCAATCGCGCTCATGGCCGTGTTCGCCGTCTCCTCGCCCCCGTTCGCCCGCTGGGCACGAACCTCGGCCCGCAACGCCTCCAGCACCCCAGCGACATCCAGCTCTTCAGGCTTGTGAGTCATAATCACTACTCATTACGTTGATGAATTATTTATTTTAAAATGATACACAACCATAGGCTTGTTCAGCCGTAACCGCCAGCGCATCCCATGAGAAGCGAGCGGCGGCGGCCCATGCACCAGCCGAGAGCGTCACTTGCAAGCCGGGGTCGTTCAGCATGCGCAGGGCGGCGGCAGCCAGCGCCGCCGGGTCGCTGGGGGCGCAGAGCAGCCCGCTGCGCTCGTGTTCTAGGTACTCGCTCGCCTGGCCCACGGCGCTCGCCACAATCGGCAGACCGGCGCCCATTAACTCTAGGAGCTTGGCAAGGCCACGAGCGCGGTTGATCAGAGTGTCCTGAAGCGGTGCAAGGGCGATAGTAGCCTCAGCCATCGTGGCGGGAATCTGAGCGGGCGGGAGCCAGCCCCGGTAATCTATCATCGCACCGATGCCGGCCCGCTCAGCCAGCGCGATCATCCGATGCTCCTCACCGGCCTCACCCCGGCCCACCACCACCAGGCGCACCTCGGGCCGGGCCTGATGGATAGCCACCAGCGCCGCCACCAACTCGGGCAGATCGATCTCCCAGAAGCGGGTGTAGAGAAGTATGGCGGGAGGCAGGTGGCGGGAGGCAGGTGGCAGGTGGCGGGAGGCAGGTGGCAGGTGTCCATTCGGCAGGTAGAACACTCGCCCCGGCGGCACGCCAAAGCTCCAGACGAGGCTCTCTAGCGTGCGGCTCGCCACCGTCACCGCATCGGCGCGGCGGGGCAGATCGTGTTCCTGCCACGCAAAGAGCGCCTTGGCCGAGGCGGGGTAAGGCAGCAGATCGTTCCATCCGCCCCAGCCCTCCCAGTCGTCGGTATCAACCACCAGGGGCAGGCGTGGGCGCAGAGTGCGGGCGGCTAGGGCGGCGAGTCCGCCGTAGCCTTTGGGCTTAAAGAGGTGCAGCAGGTCGGGCTTTTCGGCGAGGGCTAGGCGCAGCAGACTCAGGCTCTGCTCGACGACGGACAGGGGGCCAGACAGACGGGGCAGGTTCGTGTGGGCCACTGTCACCGCGCCGTATGTGACGCGAGTGCCCGCATCCTCCGGGTTCTGTACGGGCGGCGCAACGATCACCAGATGATGCCCGCGACGGGCGAGCGCCTGGGCCAAGGGCAGCATGCGCGCCAGCAGGGTGCCCTTGGGCCGGATACCGAAGGGGGCGATCATCACAATACGCATTGGGTACCCTTGTAGAGACGCCCCGGCGGGGCGTCTCTACACGTTACGATCACCCGCGACCGGCGCGGATGATCTTCATCATCTCGGCCACGCGGGTCTCCTTCACACGCGGACGGCCCTGGGCGGCTCCGGCAGCAATCTCGTGAGCGTCGAGAATCTGCCAGTCGTTGTAGCTCACATAGTCTACGTGGCGAGCGCGCAGCAGATCCTCGATCAGATTCAGGTCACGCTTCTCGTCAGGGATGCCCTCGATCTCCGCAAGATCCTCCAGCATCGAAGATACGGTCGAGACCGAGTCGGGCTTGTTGGTGCCAATGATGCCGGACGGCCCGCGCTTGGCCCAGCCGACGACATACTCGCCAGGGAGTACCTCGTCGCGGTTGTGGAACACCCGACCGGCCACGTTCGGGATGGTGCCCGAGGAGTCGCTGAAGGGCACGCCAGGGATGGGCGAGCCACGGTAGCCCACCGAGCGCAGGATCATCCCGCACTGGTACGTTTCATACTTGCCGCTGCCGATAGCTCGCAGACTACCGTCGGCGGCCTGTTTCAGATCGTTGTACTCCATGGTCACTGCTGCCACCCTACCGCCGGAGCCGATCACGCCCACGGGGGAGACCAAGAACTTCATCACGATTCGCCGAGGAGCACCCGTGGTACCCCGCTCGGCGTAGGTTCGCATAAGTTCAACATTCCTGCGTGCGGTCTTGTCGTCGCTGAGCGATGCCTCACTTACCTCGTCGAGAACAATGTCGGTTGGATCAATGATCACATCCACGCCGTTGAGTTCGCCAAACTCTTTCAGCTCAGGGTTGGTGAAGGCGGCCTGGGCTGGGCCGCGCCGCCCCAGCATCACCACCTCGCGCACCTTGCTCTTGCGCAGAGCCTCCAGGGCGTGATCGGCAATATCCGTCTTCGCTAGGTCGTCGGGATCGGTCGCCAAAATACGCGCCACGTCCATGGCCACGTTGCCATTGCCTACCACCAGCACCCGCTCGTGCGAGAGATTGAATTCCAGGTCGCGGTAGTCGGGGTGACCGTTATACCAGCCCACGAAAATCGTCGCCGGAAAGCTGCCGTCGAGATCCTCGCCGGTAATACCCATCTTGCGGTCGGACTGGGCACCTACGGCGTAGACAACCTGGTCGTAGAGTTGCTTTACATCCTCGTGGCCGATGTCACGGCCAAAGATGACATTGCCAAAGTAGCGCACATTCGGCGCAGCGGCTACCTTGTCGTAAATGCGGGTCACGGCCTTAATGGACTGGTGATCGGGGGCAACGCCCTCGCGCACAAGTCCGTAGGGGGTGGGCAGCCGATTGAACATGTCAATGTGGACGACCAGATCCTTCTGTTTGAGCAGCGCCTCAGCTGCATAGAATCCGGCGGGGCCGGCGCCCACGATGGCGACGCGCAGTGGGCGGGTGGCAGTACCCAGTTGCTCGGTCACGCTGTTTCTCCTTAGGTGGCCTTGTACGGCCATAGCTGAATACACCTGATCGGGCGAACTTTGGGAAGGGTTCGGGGTGAGCAGTCCCCCAAACAGATTCCCAATTGGTCAGACATCGCCGGGCCACACTCTAAGGCGTTACAGTTGGCGGCGGAGTCTCAGGGGGAAGAGGGGTGGGCGTCGTCGGCACAATTGCCGTTGCCATGGCTGTCCCTGTGACCTCGGGCGTTCCCACGGTCGGTGGTGTACCTATAGCGGCAGGTGTCCCTAACGATGACGTTGGTGTTGTCACATCTGTGGGTGTGCTAGCGGTGGGCGTGGCGGTGGATGCGGGTAGGGGCATTTGCAGTTGCACGGTCACGACCGGCAGATCCCCTTCGAGACGCACGCCTTTGGGTAGGTTCACCGTTACCGGCAGATGGTAGATCCCAGCTCGCAGTCCGCTGAGGTTGACACTAGCCTGTATCGTCTGCTGCGCCACCTGATCAAGGATTGAACTATTGCCGCTCATCGTTATCGAGACAACCGTGGGTGTGACGCTCGCTATCAGCCCGTTGCCTATTCCCGTGAGGATCACCTGGGCGGGCAGGGTGACCTGAAATGCCTGATCCAGGGGGGCGATCAGCACCGTCACCCGCACACTGGCGGGTTCGCCGATCTGCGGCGAGGTGCCGGTAGGGAAGATGATGTGGGCCTGACGTTCCAGGGAACTGTGCGCCCCGGCGATGTCAATCTCCTCACTCTTCAACACGGCCACCGCATCGAGAGGGCCAGAACTACCCGTCAGCGCGATCAGGGGCGGGTCTACCTGCACCGCCGTGATAGCGTAGCCGGGGGCGGGCAGGCCGGTGATCGCAGCCTTAACCGGCACCAGCTTCAGCCCGACCACAGAAGTAATCGGGATACGGACTGTGACTGTGGAGGGAGTGATCTTTACGCCATCAACAGGCTGGCCGTTTGCACCGATTGCCTCGATAGTCAGCGGAGCCTGGTAACTAGCCCGCAACTGCTCGATATTGGCTGTTGTCTGGGCCGCCACAACCTGCTGCACCCGGTTCTGCGGACCAGAGATCTGCACCTGAGTGATGTCTGTGTTATTGACCGAGATCTGCGGTGCGCCGCGCTCGAAGCTGAAGGGCAGGTTCCCCATGATCTTCAGATCAATCGGCACCGTGGCGCTGATCACATCCTCAAGCCGCACCGGCAGCGCCGAGGGCGTGACTCCATCGGCAGGCACAGAGAACGAGATCGTGCTGCGGGTGGCCTGGACATTCACCGGCACAATATGCTCACCCGCCGCGAATCCGCTCAGGTCAACCACCGTGCGTATATCAACCGGACGCAGCTCGGTGCGCTGATTGCGGTCGGTGCGCAGTGTGACATCAACGCTCGGCAGGCTTGGGCTCGGTAATCCATTGGCGTCCACAATCACCAGGCCGCCACGCAGACCAATCACCTGTGGTGTGAGGCCATCAAAGGGAACCAACTCCTCGGGGTTCTGGCTAAACGAAACAAACGCCCAGAGGGAGAAGCTCAGGCCGAGAGCCAGAATCGCTCGTAGCATCATCGCGCGCAGAGCTGTCATTCGACCGGCACCATCACTTCTTCTCCTCGTCCAGTGGCACGCGCAAGAGTCCGGCGAGCATACTGCGCAGGCGCGTCTCATTCAGGAAGCTCGCCATGCGCCCATCATTCACAAGCGAGATCGCCCCCGTCTCTTCAGAGACCACCACCGAGATTGCGTCAGTCTGTTCACTAATACCTTTGGCGGCACGGTGGCGCGTGCCATAACGTCGTGGGCCAATCACATCTTCGCTCAGCGGCATCACCACGTTGGCCGCGAGGATGCGGGTGCCGCGTACGATCACGGCCATATCGTGAAGCGGCGAGTTCGGGTAAAAAATGTTCAGGAGCAGCGGTGCGGAGATCTGCGAGTCGAGTATGATCCCCCGGTCGGCGTATTCCTGAAGCTGGGTGGTACGCTCGATCACGATCAGGGCACCCACGCCCTGCTGCGAGAGCAGGGCCGTTGCGCGACAGATCACGGTGATCGTCTCCAGCAACTCCGAGCGGTTCGCCCCGCCGAAGGGCCGTCCAATCAGGTTGCTGGAGCGGCCCAGGCTCTCCAAGGCTCGGCGCAACTCGGGCTGAAAAAGCACGGGTACGCCGACGATCAGGGTCGGGTTGATGATATTACTCAGCAACCACGACAGCGTGGCAAGGCGGCCATTGGATACAGTGCCAACGACAAACGCGGCCAACAGCACCACCCCCATGCCGCGCAGCAATTGCACCGCCCGTGTGCCACGGATCACGCCGAAGATCCAGTAGAACAAGACGGCGACGATCACGATGTCAATCAGGGCGAAGGGTGACGTAAGCGGATTGAGCCGTGACCAGAGGCGTGCGAGTTCCATTCCCCTAACTTTTTGTTTGCGACTGGCGCTGCTGGAGCATGCGATTTGCAGCTAAGGCCAGAGCCTCAACGCGCTGCGTCTCGATGCCCTCCATCTTCAACATGCGCCCGTAGAGCTGTACGGCTTGTCCATATTCTTCGCGGCGCATAAGCATGTCGCCCAGAAGAAAGTAGGCATCAATATCCTTCTGGTCGAGTCCGATGATCTGGTGCAACTCGGCGATGGCGCCATCGTAATCACGCTGCTGGGCGAAGATGCGGGCGATCTGCTTCTTCTCGGCCACGGCCTCGCTGGTACGACGGGCGAGGGTATGCATGAGGGCCAGCCACTGGCGGGCCTCGATATCGTTGGGCGCGATCAGGATGATCTTATCGTAGACCTGGCGGGCCTTCTCGTGTTCGCTGAGCATCCAGTGAACCTGGGCCGCCTCCTGAAGCGAGGCGACGGCATCCTTGAGCTGTCCGGCCTTACGCTGAAGGTCAGCGGCGCGCAACAGCCCGTCCACACCCTTATCAAGGTAGCCACGGCGCAACTGCATGCGCGCCAGCCGCCCGCTGATCCCGATATGGTTGGGGGCCAGCTTGAGCGCGTACTCCAACATCTCAATCGCCCGGTCGAGTTGCTGGCGCTCCTCGTAGTACCCGGCCAGTTCCTCAAGCTGAGTCAGCGCCTCGCTGAGCTTGCCCTGGCGAAAGTAAACATCGGCCAGCTTCGTGTGGATCGCCCGGTCGTAGGGAACCAGCTTCTTGGCCTCAACAAGAGCCTGCTCCGCGCCGCTGAGGTCGTCACTGGCGGCGTATGCCTCGGCCATACGCCGAGCCAGTTCGCCTTTGGCCAGAGGCACAGCGAAAGTGTGCTTGATATTCGGGTCTGCCGGGCTACGCCCGGCCACCGCCTGACCCTTGTGCAGTTGCGCCAGAGCCTCCTCGGCATTGCCCAGGGCGATATAGCTGTCGGCGGCGGCCTGGTAGATCAACACCGGGTGCAGCAATGGGTCGCTGTCGCTCTCAAGTGTGGCCTGAGCCTGCTCAAGCTCCAGCA
This sequence comes from Chloroflexales bacterium, assembly GCA_037134395.1. Classification (GTDB taxonomy): domain Bacteria; phylum Chloroflexota; class Chloroflexia; order Chloroflexales; family Chloroflexaceae; genus Oscillochloris. The sequence continues at coordinate 9,724 of JBAXMH010000011.1, read as the reverse complement.
GGGCCGAGTTGTGCTGCCCCGAGTACTGCTGGATAATCGCCAGAATGTAGTGCAGAATCCCCGCATCGGAGATCAGCAAGGCCGAGCGATACTCAGACTGAACGTGGCTGAACTCCTGCGGGCGCTGCTTGATCTGATCGAGCAGCGTGGCCAGCGAGTCCCACACGGCGGCGGGTTGGTCACCCATCAAGGCCAGGGTGATATTCAGCCGGGAAATTGCCACCAGATCGTTGTCGGCTCCCAGTTCTAGGGCTTTGCGGAATTCGCCGAGGGCGGCCTCAAAACGTTCCAGCTTGAGCAGGGCCATGCCATACTGGCTATGCCCCTCGCGGCTCTTTGGCGACCACTGGAGCAAGCGGCGGTATTCCTCCAGAGCCTTATTGCTCTGGCCAAGCCGATAGTAGCCGTTGGCGACGTGGATCAACTGCTCGACAGCCTCATCAAGCCTACCGGCATTTTTGAGAATCTCGGCGAGCCGGGTGCGGGCATTGACTGTGTCATGCGACAGCTCAATGAAGCGGAAGTAAACATTGATCGCCTTCTCGGGTTCATTGCGCACCCGGTAGGTTTCAATCAGCAACTGGTACTTCGTCACCGCCTCTTCAGGTCGGCCCTGGCGCTCGTAGATCTCGCCCATGCGCAAGTGAACGGGCAGGTAGTCTACGTTGACCCGAATCACCTCAAGGCAGGCGTCGAGCGCCGCCTCGATCAGTCCCTGTTCAAGGTAGGTATCGCTGAGACTGACCCACCTACGTGCATCTTCCCCCAGATCACTGGTATCAAGCGCGATTGCCGGTGCGAAGTTTGGTGCGGCAATCGCCGGCATCGACTCCAGGATGAGCATCGGCTCGGAGATGAGCTTCGGCGGCGGCGACTCGCTCAGGGGGCCGGTGACGGCGGGGCGGTCGCTGCGCAAGAAGTCGGTGATCGGTCGGATCTTCCCCCAGGTCTTCGGCATCTGCTCTTCCGGCAGCGAGGGCGCGTCCGGGCCGGGCTGCGGGGCGAGCGAGCCGGAGCTAAGCGTGCGCAGCTTGGCGAACATATTACGCTCGGACAATTCCTTGGCGCGCTGCTTGAACTCGGCGGCTCGGTCGCGGCCCCAGCGCTTGCCTTCCAGGAAGGTGCTGAGGGTTGAGTAGAGCGCGGCGGCGCGGGCGATGTCACCGATCTCGGTGTAGATCGTCGCTGCCGACTCATACATATTGATCAGGTCGTCGGCTTCGTTGCGCCCAATCGACTCGAGATCCACTAAGCCAATTGTCTGCTCGAACTCCTGAGCGGCCTGAGGCAATTGCCCAAGCTCACGGTGGCTTTGGCCAAGGGCGAAGTGCGACGAGAGGGCGTACTCAGGATCGGCGGCGGCACGGGTGAGTATACCTACGGCGGACTTGTGGTCGCCGCGCTCCTGGTAGATGAGGCCGAGCGAGTAGAGGACATCGGCCCGCTGGAGCCCTGCGTCCACGGCCTGCTCATAAAGCTCCGCCGCACCATCTGAGTCGCCCGCCTCTTGCTTTTTAATCGCCTGCTCGATCAATTTTTCGATCTGGAACTGCTGTAAGCGAAGTGCGCTGGTCATCCCGCCCTTGAATGCCCGTGGCTCATTGCTGCCGGGTTTTGGGGGGGGCAGTTCGCTGACTCCCGCATCGCGGGCCATGGTATCGCGCAGGGTAACGATCAGATCCTTCGCTTCGCGGGAGTTCGGGTCGAGGCGCAGGGCGAGTTCGGCCACCTGGGCAGCCGCATCAAGCTGACGGGAGTCATAGAGGCGGCGGGCCAGAGTCAGATGTTCACTAGCCGCCTCACGTATCGCCCCAAGATCTTCATAGAGTTTGGCCAGCTTGCGCCGATCATCGTCCAAATCAGGACGCAGGGTGAGCAACTCGCGCAGCGGATCAACAGCCTGGGCCGGGCGGCGCTGGGTGATATGCAGATCGGCCAAGCTCCGGTAACTTACCACCGCCGCGCCCGCGTTCCCTTGGCGGCTATTGCACTGGGCGATATGGCCGAGGTAGAACGGGTTATTCTGATCGGAGGCCCGCAGATCCTCAAAGATCTGGAGCGCGCGATCAAGCTTGCCGGTATTGAACAGAGCCACAGCGGCGGCGATTCGTGCGTCGGTATCCTGGGAGAACTCTTGCAGCGCACGGATCGCGCTTTTGAGTGAATCGTCCCAGCGCCCACTGTGGGCGGCCTCACGGCTCTGCTCCATCGCTCGCTCGAAGATTGCGCGGTTTCCTGCCATAGTGTTTGAATTGCAGATTGCAGATTGCAGATTATAGATTGCAGAAATTTGCAATCTATAATCTGAAACCTACAATAGTGTTTTGAATTGCAGATTGTAGATTGTAGATTGCTGAAATCTGCAATCTACAATCTGCAATCTACAATCCTAGAAGCGTCAGCACCAGAGCCTTCTGCACATGCAGGCGGTTCTCCGCCTGATCAAAGATCACCGAGCGCGGGCCATCAATCACTTCAGCCGTCACTTCCTCGCCCCGGTGCGCGGGCAGGCAGTGCATCGCAACCGCATGCGGGTTTGCCTGAGCCAGCAGCGCCGCATCTACCTGGTAGGGCTGAAAGGCGGGGCGGCGGCGGGCCGACTCGTGTTCCTGGCCCATTGATGTCCACACATCGGTGTAGATGGCGTCAGCGCCCTCTACCGCCCCGCCCGGAGCGGTGGTGATTGTGATCGTGGCATCGCTCTCGGTGGCCAGCGCCTCGGCCCGCTCGACAAACTCGGGCGCAGGTCGGTAATCGGGCGGTGCGGCCACGGCCACGCTCACCCCGAGCAGGGCACCAAGCAGCATTAGCGAGTTACACACATTGTTCCCGTCGCCCACATAGGCCAGCTTGAGACCCCGGGTGCGCCCAAAACGTTCGCGCAGGGTGAGCATATCGGCCAGAGCCTGACAGGGATGTTCCACGTCGCAGAGGGCGTTGATCACCGGCACCGTCGCGTAGCGGGCCAGGGTCTCGACGGTGCTGTGCTTAAACACACGGGCGGCGATCACCTGCACCCAGCGGCTCAGATTGCGGGCCACATCGGGCACGCTCTCGCGCCCGCCCATGTCAATATCGTTGGCCGAGAGGTAGCTAGGGTGCCCGCCGAGTTGGGTCATCCCGGCTTCAAAGGCCACGCGGGTGCGCAGCGAGGGCTTCTCAAAGACGAGGGCCAAGGTCTTGCCCTGGAGCGGCAGGCTGGGGTGAATGCCTCTACCGCCGGCGTGCCACTCCGCCTTCAGGGCGGAGGCCCGATCAAGGAGAGCCTCGGCCTCAGCCCGGCTCAGATCTGTCACCGAGAGAAAATGCCTTACCATAGCGGTCGTGCTTTCCTTTATCACATGTGGACTGCTATAGCAATCCTAATCCCGGTTATGAAGCCTTGTCAGGTGGACCCGTTCGACGGGCGGTGGGCGAACCGGAGACTACTACGTTCTATAACTGCGTGTCCCGGCCTTGGCGGAGCGGCCCTCGGGTGATCGCTTCCGGGCGGTGTTGCGCTGTTCCATCGTCAGGTGGCGATAGTCACCGGCCTCAATGATGATCCTCTCAGGGCAAAGAACCACGTCCTCCATGCGCGAGAGAATGCGCGGGTCAATCTCCTTTGGCTCGCGGTTGCTTGTAATCACCGTCGGTAGGGCATAATTATAGCGGTGGTTAATAATCTGGTAAAGCTTCTCTCTGGCCCAAGGGGTCGCATTTTCGGTACCCAGATCATCAAGGATCAGCAACTTCGCGTTGCGGATCTGCTCGAAGCGTTCGTCGTAGGCCACCTCACTACTTGGGCCAAAGGTCGAGCGCAGATGATCGAGGATGTCGGGTACGACGGTGAAGAGAACGTGATAGTTTAGCTTGAGTACCTGATTGGCAATCGCTGCGGCCAGGTGCGTCTTGCCACAGCCATAATTGCCATACAGAACCAGCCAGCCACGTGGGTTGTCGGCATATTCAAGTGAGCGCGTGAGAGCCCGGCCTACCCCGACAATGTTGCGGTCGAAGTTGTCGAAGGTCTTATCGCGGAAGGGTTCGAGGTTGCTGATCTGGAGCAACTTCTGGCTGCGGCGCTGTTGGATCTCGTCGTCCTTACAGTGGCAACGAATCAGCCGACTGAAGTCCGCGTCGCCATAATGCACATCGTGTACATAGAACCCGGCCCCTTTACACGTTGGGCAGTTTGGGTCGCCGGGACTCTCAGAGATCGGTCTCGTCGCCGCCACGTCGGTAGAGCCCGCCGAGTTGTCCGCTGGTGTATTTTTCGATATTGATAGGTCGCTCGGCGCGATCCGACGCATCGTGTCGCCCATTGGTAGCCCACCTCTCCAGCACCTTACGAATATAGCGCCACGAGCGTGCGTTGGCCCGCACCGCCTCGCGCATCGCCTCCTCAATCCACTCACGCGGGTAACGATCCTCAGCCTCGCGCAGTTCATCAATCAGCATGGGGGTCACGAGGCCGATATTCTGCTCGTAGAGTCCAATCAGCGCCGGTCGCTCGTCCGGAGTATCGTTGGGCGTAAGGATCGAGCATGCCAGGGCCATGTCTTCAACCCAACCCCGGTTGGCCGGGGTATTCACCAGATACCAGTTATTCACCCGCCCGTCTGCGGGTGCGGCCAGGTGCAGGATGCTGCACCGATGCACCGCCGCATCGAGTCCCTCGGCCAGCAGATCTTCGATTGGCCGCAACTTCGAAACAGATCGCAGTGAGCGGCGCAACGTCCTATCGGCCAGCAGTTCATCCCAACTCAGGCGGCGTGGCGAGCCACGCTGACGACTCAGCCGGTAGAAGATATGCAGCGTCACCTTCAGTTCGCTGGGTAATGTCACCGCCGGTAGCACCTCGCTGAAGAGCTCGGGCGGCAAACCGATGAGGGTGTTGGTTGAGAAGCCAGCGAAGGCCATTGCTACCTCGGGACGATGTTGCGGGAGTCTGGGGCTGCGGGTGCTTTCCCATGTTACCACATGGATGCAAAGTTCGCAGATTGCCAATAAAAAAGGAGCGCTGCCACGCTGAGCGAAGCCCAGCGTGACAGCACTCCTTTCTTTACGTGATTACATTGCCCAGAATCACTTCCACTCAAGCGTGAGTACTTCCTGGCTGATCTTGTGGTCGGCGTCGCCGGCGGCATCGGCCACGGCAATACCAAAGGGGGTCGGCTTGGACGGGATGAGAACGGCGTCGTCATTGTGGCTGGTGTTCAGCAAGCGCCGCTGCACGACGACCCACTTACCGTTGGCCCACACGCCGTTGGCCTCAACATCACCGAGCGAGCCAACCGGCTTCGAGAGGACAAAGCCGGGGACGGTGTTGCCCGCTACCAGCTTTGTCTTGTCGAAGGCTACCTTGTCGGCATCCAGCAGCAGAAGCGATTTCAGATCCTTGCTACTCATAAATTTGGGGGCGGGGTTCTCTGCGGCACCGTCGGTGTTATCCACAAAGCCACCCGACTCCACCGCATCGGCCACACGCGGGCTGCCCATATCGGCGGGGTCGCTGAGGGTACTCCAGCCAGTGTCGTTGGTGTAGCCAACCGGGTTCGTGCGGGCCGACATCCAGAACCAGCCGTCGTAGCGCACATCGGCGCTGTCCGAACCCATCCACCACTTCGATTGATCGGTGCTGGTGTTGTGGCAGGTGGCGGCGCACCCCTTGCTGGCGAAGGCTGCGTTATTGCCAATCGGCCAGATGAACGAGATGAAATCCTCCTGGCCGTCTCGGGTGAACTTCGTACCGTCCCACGTCCAGGTGTTGCGAATCAGGGTGTTGGTGGCGTCGGGCCACTCGCTGCGGATCACGATGTACTGGGCATCGTAGGCGGCCTGAATCGTGACGGTGGGGCCACCCGGCTTGCCGGGGAGCGCAGTGATGGTGGAGACATCAAGCTTGGGAGCCTGCGCCCAATAGGGTGCAGCAGCATCGAGCGTGGTCGCATCAACCTTCACGGCGGTCAGGGTATTTGGCTTGGACGGAGCGGCCCCGCCCTGCGGCACGGCTGCGGGTGCGCCACAGGCGGCGACAACGAAGGCCAGGGCGATTGCCAGGGTCTCAACAAACAGTAGGCGTTTCATGGACTCTCTCCTCATGCATAAGCGGCCATCGCAAGGATGGTGAAGACAACGATCACAATGATGTAGAAAATGCTGACCAGGGTCGTCACTGGCTTGCGCCACGGGCGACGCTCCTCACTGAGGTCAACAAAGGGCAGCAGCACCATGCTGCCAAAGATGAACAGCGGGATGAGGATCGTGGCCACCGGTTCTAGAGCGCCGGGGAAATACTTCAGCAACTGAAAGTAGAACAGAAAGTACCACTCGGGCCGTGGCACATAGTTGCTGCTGGTCGGGTCGGCGGGAAACTCTAGCGGCGCGTGGTTGGCCCAGGTCATGTAGACCAGTAGGGCCAGCAGGCCCAGTCCGCAGAGCGTATCGGTGATCGCCCAGTTGGGAAAGAAGGGTACGAAGATCTTGGACTGAGCCTGGGCCTTTTTGGTGATCGCTGGGGCCATGCCGTGAAAGCGCATCTGGAAGATGTGGGCCACGATCAGCACCGCCACCGAGGCTGGCAGGAGCAGGATGTGTCCAGCGTAGAAGCGGGTGAGCGTGGCCTGACCGAGCATATCGCCGCCGCGCATCAGGCGCATGAGAAAACCGCCGATCAGCGGCACCGACCCGGCGATCTCCGTGCCGACTTTGGTGGCCCAGTAGCCCTTCTGGTCCCAGGGCAGCAGGTAGCCGGTGAAGCCGAAGGAGAGAACCAGGAAGAAGAGCAGCACGCCGGTAAGCCAGTTCAACTCGCGGGGCTTCTTGTAGGCGCTGAAGTAGTAAGTGCGCAACATGTGCAGCGATACCAAGATCACCATTGCGCTTGCTGCATAGTGGTGGACACCGCGTATCAGCCAGCCCAGTGGTAGCTGGTAGCTGATGTAGTCCACGCTATTGTAGGCACCCTCGGTACTCGGATCGTAGTAGAAGGCCATCAGGATGCCAGTGACGACCTGGATCAGAAAAGAGATCAGCGTCAGTCCACCCAGTGTGTACAGAAAATTGCGGTGGACGTACTTTGGCACCGGGTAGTTAAGGAAGTCGCGGATCGGCCCGCTGAGCCCAGTTCGCTCATCGAACCACTGGAAGATACGGTTCATCACTCTGTCCTTCGGCTAGATCTCGGCGAAGAGCGCCCCATTCTGCACCTTCACCGCGAGCTGGCGCAAACGGTGTGGCGGTGGGCCGTCAATGACCTCGCCCTGGCGCGTAAAGTGGCCGGAGTGACACGGGCAGACAAAACGACTATCTCCCTCGTTCCATTGCACAATGCAGCCCAGGTGCGTACACGTCCCATCGAGTACCGTAAATGTGGCTCCGCCGTCGGCGCTAGAGACATACACGGTGCCGCGCTGATTCACCTCGCGCCAGGCATCCGTTGCACGGGTGCTATAGCTCACCTGTGTTACTGCGGCGACCGGCAGATCGGCGATTTTGCCGAGTTCGACCCACTTGGTGGCGCTGACCTCCAGGGAGTTGCCGATCAGAAAGCGTGCGCCGGGAACCGCAACCAGCAGTCCGCCGATACCGGCCAGCACTCCAAGAGCCACCTCAAGAAACCTGCGCCGATCAATGACATGTTCATCCCATACACCTTTATCGGCGGGGAGCGGTGGGAGTTTTGGTGCTGCCATAGGCGTCTCCTTAACATCTGCGAATGTGCCCCACTGTAACACCGTCGTTCGTCTGAAAGGCGTCACAGGTTGTCGCAATTGTGTCTCAAATCGTTCCAGACAACCGAGACTATGCTATCGTGAGTTTGCAAGGTCTGTATCTTCAAACTAGCTTTTTGTTCCCACGAGGTGATGCGATGCGCAGATTCCCCATGCCGCAGCCACAGCGGTCAACCGGCGCGAGCCTGCGTGTGGTTGCGATCATCCGCTTTGTGCTGCCGCTGGCTCTTTGCCTGCTCGCTCTGGGATTTGAGTTTGGCGAACACGGCGGGGCGAATGAGGCGCAGCGTGAGAACTGGCCGGGTATGAGCGAGATGGTGATCTTTGGCTTCATCGGGCCGGCAGCCGTCTTTGCGACTATGACCTATGTTGTTGTGCTGCTCCGCGAGATCAACGCGGTTCATTCCCGCGTCACCGAGCTGAATCAGGGTCTGGAGCGGCTGGTGGCCGAGCGCACGGTGGATCTCCAAACAAGCAATGCCGAGCTGGCCCAGGCCAACTGTCGGCTCCACGAGCTTGACCAGATGAAGTCGGATTTTGTGGCCCTGGTGAGCCACGAGCTGCGTGCGCCTCTAGCCACGCTCAACGGCGGGCTTGAGGTGGCGCTCCAGCACCCGGACGATCTGCCCGTGCGGGCGCGGCGGGTGCTTGATCTGGTGATGGGCGAGACGCTGCGGCTCACTCAGTTTGTCCAGACGGTGCTTGATGCCTCGCAGTTGGAGGCGGGCAAGTTGCACCTGAACTATGGCCCCCTGGCGGTGCAGCCCATGCTACGGCGGGCGGTCGAGATTGTATTTGGCCCCGATGCCTCACGTGTTGACTGGCACATCCCGGCGAGCCTGCCGCCCGCCTGGGGCGATGAGATCTACGCCGAGGAGGCCATCCGCAACCTGCTGCGCAATGCCCAGAAGTACACACCGCCCCACTCGCGGATCGAGATGGCGGTGATGCAGGGCGATCACTGTATGCAGGTGTGCATCACCGACTACGGGCCGGGCATCCCCGCCGAAGTTCAGGATAAGATTTTTGAGCAGTTCTATCGGGTAGGCCAAAGTGGTGAACTCGCCCCACGTGGCTGGGGTCTTGGCCTGCACTTCGCACGCTCGCTCATCGTCGCCCAGGGCGGGTCAGTCTCCCTTACATCGCCGGCGCACGCCAACCCGGATATGCCTGGGGCGCGGTTTACGGTTGAACTGCCGATTGCGGAGGAGGTTCAGGACGATGGCAAAGCTGCTCCTGATTGATGATGATCTGGCGCTCACCGAGCTTCTGTCCGTCTACCTCGATGAGTTGGGCCACAAGGTGTACTGCGCGCATAATGGTGATGAGGGTCTGCGCTCCTTTTTTGCCCTCCAGCCGGATCTGGTCATCCTTGATGTGACCATGCCGCATCGTGATGGCTGGCAGACTCTGGAGCGCATCCGCGAACTGGCCAACACGCCGGTAATCATGCTTACGGCGCGGAACGAGGAGGCCAGTGTGCTGCGCGGTTTCGCCCTCGGTGCCGACGACTATGTGACCAAGCCCTTCTCGTTCGCCCAGCTCGCCGCACGGGCACGCAGTGTGCTGGGCCGCACGCAGAGCCAGGCCGACAAAGACTCCGCTCCCCTTCAGCTCCAGTACGGCGATCTGGTGGTTGACATCACCACCCGTCAGGTCTGGCGGCAGCGCGAACTGCTTCACCTCACGCCCACCGAGTTTAAGCTGCTGGTCGCCCTGATGCAGCACGCTGGCGAGGTGCTGACGCCCCAGGATCTGGTGAGGATGGTGTGGGGCGAACAGTACCTTGATGATGTCGGCTACGTGCGCCGCTATGTCTGGCACCTGCGCAAAAAGATCGAACTGAACCCAGCCCAGCCACGCTACATTCATAACGAACACGGCTTTGGCTACCGATTTTTTCCGGCTGAGGCCGAGGCTGCGCCCGCGAGGCCAGGAGATGTGCCAATGTGAAGATAGCCGATAGCCGATAGCCGATAGTACTACAGTTGTAAATATCTTCGCAGAAA
>JBAXMH010000010.1:0-38175 GCA_037134395.1 Chloroflexales bacterium | reverse complement strand
GATGTGGACGAAATTATGTACTGTTCTGACTTTACCGCTTTGTAATGCGGTCGTTCCATAAATCGGAATAGTCTTTAATTTTTCGCCACTCCTGGCCGGGGTTTGCGGGCTCAAAATGTACCGTCGAAGCGAGTTTTTTCTTGCTATTGAAGGAGCTTTGAGCGCTCCGGCACGCTCAATTCACGAACTACAACTGTAGTACTATCGGCTATCGGCTATATGTGCGCCTCATCCCGCAATAGCGCTAATATCTCCGTCAGCCGCGCCGTCACCGCTGTACGGCTTCCCATCCGCTGCTCCAGTAACTCCAGTACCTCGGCCAGAATGAGCCGCACCTGGCTGTTGCGCACATACTCTTTGGCCTGGGCCTTCATCAGCGCGTGGGTATTAAGTAGGTGGATTGACCCATTGACGATCTCGTCCGCCACCTGCGCGATCAGCCGCTCGGTGACGTACTCCATCACCACGTTCTGCAAGGTTAGCCCGGCATCGCCGCGCTCGATCAGCGAGCGCCGCCGCAGGTTGACGATGGCCTCCACTAACGTCCGCCGTGATGGGGGTACGAGCAAGGTCTCGCGTAGATCGTCGGTCATGACCGGCTCGCGCTCAATCGCCAGCCAGTACATCAATTCCTGTTCAAACGCCGTCAGCCGGCCAAACTGCTGGTCGAGCACGCTGCGCACTTCGCCCAAAATCGCCTCACCTTCTTTCAGGAAATCGGCAATCGCTCCGCCGTACGCCTCGCGGATGAACTCCGAGGTCAGCTTGAGCGCCAGCGGGTTGCCCGAGTAGCGATTGATCAGATCGCCCCACTCAGCCTCGCTGCCAGAGAGAGCCTTGTCGTGGAGAATGACCTGGCCCTCACTGCGGCTCACTCCGGTCAGCGGCAGCGTGCGGGCCACGACACCATCAAAGCGCTCGTAGCCGTCAGGGACTTCGCGGCTGGTGAGCAGCAGCAGGCTCTGGTGGGCCTGCTCGCCAACGCGCCGGATCAGGTCGCCGTAGCCCTCGTAGCCCTCGCGGTAGGCCCCGGCGGTCTGCCCGCCGCGCAGGATCGTCTCCAGATTGTCCAGCACCAGCAGGCAGCGCTGCCGCTTGAGATAGTCCATCAGCAGGATGATGCGCTCCGCCGTCGTGTCGGGCAGGTCGGTCTGCTGCTGGTTGGACAGGAAGACGATCCACTGGCCGAGCAGATCATCGAGACGCAGGGCATTGCGCAGCGAGCCCCAGACGAGGTGCGAGAAATCATCCTGACACTGCTGAGCCATCACCGTTGCGAGTGATGTCTTGCCCATACCGCCGATGCCCAGGATGCAGATGATCCGGCAGCGGTCTTTGGTCATCCACTGCGCCAGGGTGGCCCGCTCTACCACGCGCCCGTGGAAGGCGCTGACATCCGGTGCCTCGCCCCAGTCCTGGTGATGTGCAGGTACCGTCGGCGCAGTGATTGCCGCCGCCACGGGATCAGCGCCAGGCAACTGCTGCTCCAGGGCGTCAAGCTCCTGCTCGATGGCGTCGCACTGCTGTTGCATCTGCTCGATCTGTTTGAGCAGCGTAAAGCGCATGGATGGGTCGCTCTGGACGACCTGCTCTGTCTTGAGGAAGCTGAGCCGCTCCATCAGCGCTTCGTACTGCTGCTCAAGAGCCTTATATTTAATCTGCGTGCGCCGACCGGCCATGCATCACCATTTCAGATTTCAGATTTCTAGTCCTCACCGATCTCGTGTCGCAGCTCGGCAATCTTCCGCCGGGTATCCTCGATCTCAATGGAAACATGGGGCGGGGCGTAGATGCCGAACTTGGCCGCCTGAAGCTCCAGAGCGTTGAGTCTCTTCTGGTGCTGGGTTATCAGCGTGCGCTTGTGGGACACTTCGGCGTCATCAACCGGCACCGGGGGCAAAGTCTGAGCCGCCGAGCCGTCACCGGGCAACTGCTGAGCCAACACGTCAAGCTGCTGCTCCAGTGAGTCGCACTCCTGCTGGAGTTGCGCAATCTGCTTGTGGAGCGTGAAGCGGATCGATGGGTCGCTCTGGGTGACCTGCTCGGTCTTAAGAAAGCTGAGCCGCTCCATCAGCGCCTCGTACTGCTGCTCAAGGGCGGTGTATTTGATCTGCGTGCGCCGAGAGGCCATACTGCACTCCCTGGCTACACGCCATGCTTGTCCTCAATTGCACCCAACTGCTTGAGCGTCTCGCGCTGGGCGTCGGTCAGGCCGGTTGCGCCGGTGATGTTCATGCGTTCGTAGGGGCGAGGTGGATGTAATGTCATTAAGCATTTACCTTCGGTAACATTCCATAGTTTGATTGTTCCGTCAATGCTGGCACTAGAGAGAATTTCGCCATCCAAACTAAAAGCGACTCGCCAAACCCAATTAGTGTGTTCCCAATAGATGCTGATACTCTGCCCAGTGCAGAGATTCCACAGACGCACTGTCTGATCTGCACTACCACTAGCGAGTAATTTCCCATTCGGACTAATCGCTAACGTAAAGACGGCTCCGGAATGTCCTTCCAGGATTCCGGTACACACACCTGTGTTGTGATTCCAGAGGCGAATCGTGTGATCATTGCTGCTACTAAATAATGTCTGTCCATCTGGACTAAAGGCCACTGCTTGCACCATCGCTGTATGCCCTCGCAAAGTGCTACGACACTGTCCGGTTAAGCATTCCCACTCACAGAGTGTAGAATCTTCAGACGCACTTACCAGATTCATGCCATCGGGGCTAAAAACCACAGCACGCACGGTAGCGGTATGTCCACGCAGAGTCATCAAACACGTTCCAGTGGTCACGTCCCAGAGCCGAACTGTATCATCGCCGCTTCCACTTGCAACCATGTGTCCATCAGGACTCAGGGCAAGGCTTGAGATCCAGCCAGTATGGCCGTGCAGAACACGAATACAGTTTTCACACTGGATGTCCCATATGCGAAGCGTCCGATCTCCGCCAGCACTGAACAAAAGTGTTGTCCCTGGGAGAAATAGTACTGATCGCACCCAGGCGTTGTGCCCTCGTAGCTGGTACATACATTGGCTGGTATAAATATCCCATAGTGATATGACACCGTCATCCCCACAGCTTGCAAGGCACTGCCCATCAGGACTGAAGGTAACGTCCCGCACTGGGTTGATATAGCCGCGCAGTACCTGAATACACTGTCCAGTACGTGCATGCCACACACGCACCGTTTGATCATCACTGCTACTCGCCAGCAAATCACCTGTGGCGTTGAAGATAACGGATGAAATCCAGTTCGTATGTCCAGCCAGAACCGTAATACATTGGGTGGTCGGAATGTCCCATATGCGCACGCTCTGATCATCACTTCCACTCGCGATTTGCGAATTACAGCTAAATGCAACGGCTACGACCCGCTTGGTATGTCCATACAATACAGCAATGTTTTGGCCGGAGGCTACGTCCCACACTCGTACAGTTCTATCCAAACTCCCGCTCACCAGTTGAGAGCCATCAGCATTGAAGGCCACTGAGGTAATATCGCCATTATGACCTTCGAAGGTACCATATTGTGCCCCAGTGGAGGTGTCCCATAACAGAATTTTTCGTCCAGATCCGCCACTTGCGATGATCGTGCCATCAGGACTACATGCCAGGGAACGCACTTTTTTCGTATGGGCAGGAATGGTGATCGTGCATACACCGCTATCCAAATTCCAAATCCGTATTATGTTATCAACACTTCCACTAGCTAAGGTCTGGCTATGCGGGACAAATGTAATCGTACGTACTGGTGTGGTATCAACCATTAGTGTTTGAATGCACTGGCCAGAATGAGCATCCCATAGTCTGATTGTCCCGTCACTACCGCCACTTGCTAACAACAGGGAATCCGGACTGAAGGCAACCGAGTGTATCGACCCAATATGCTCCGTCTTGAACTGTAGATGTGCAAAATCAGCCGTATTCCAGATATGCACTTTGCCATCGGTTGTTCCGGCAGCGAGTAATGCACCATCAGAACTAAATGCAACGGTAAGAACACCACCAAATACTTCTGTGAGTGCCGGATGGCGCATATTTACAAAGGAAAAATTCACCTGCTGTAACTCTATTCCCTGCGCATACGCCTCCCACACACTCAACCCCGAGAAGTCATACCCCGTCAGGTCAGCCCCAAGCTGTACCAGCATATTCAGAATGTTGCCAGCGGCATAGCCGGGCTTGGGAGTCACTGCTTCTGGATGGGGATGCATATGGGATTCCTGTCGCTTCCTACGAGGTGAAAGCGTGCAAATAGGGTTAGCGTTCTGGCTCCGATGGGGGATGCTCACCCATCAATGATAAGACGCGACGCAAATTGCACAATCCGGGGCGGTTCATCTGGAGGGCGGTTACGGTGGCACGCCCGGTTGGTGTCAGACCGAGAATCAGGGTGCAGTCATGATTCCAGGCGAAATGCTCAGCCCACCGCTGTTGTCGAGGATGATAAAGAGGCACTCGCTGGTTGCTAAGCGTATCCAGTTCTTCGGTTTTGTTGTATTTGTGGTTATTGCATCCCTGGCAGAGAGTGCCAAATTTTCCTGGCTTGTTGGGCCACCCTGATCTTGTGGCACAATATGCTCGATGGCGAATGAACTCATGGCAAAACGTACCTGGCTGTGACAATACTCACAGCATTCTCTGGCACGCTCTCGTACCAGGCGACGTAGGTGTGCAGGCACGTATTCTTTAGTCATCAGTAGGTGGTCTCATCCCGAGATCATCGATCAACTGCGCAATGGTTGTCTGTCGAAGCATTGCAAGCGTTGCGACATGTTCCATGCGCTCCGCTTCGCGTTGCTCAACCTGATCGGTGATCTGGAGCAAGTCGGTATACTCTTCATCGGTGAGGCTTCTGGTATCCCGCTTTGCACGCAACTCCGCGTAGCGCTGTCGGATGGCTTCCGGTAGCCCTTGATTAATCTTTAGCAAGAGGGTTGACTCATCTACTGAGAGAACGGCTGCGTGTCGGCGCAGCCGCATGGCGAGTATTTGCTCAGCAAATTGCTCAAATTCTACCAGCGGCATTGCATCAAGTGCGTGCAATAATTGATCAGATGATAGCTGTGCCTGAATATGAATTGTACTCATCGTATCATTACCTCCACAGCTACAAAAGCCGTTTCTTATCCATATGTTATTGTAGCATGCTGCTTTCTCGTAGCAGCGCCAGCACCTGCGTCAGCCGTGTGGTCACTGCTGCCTTGCTGCCCAGCCGCTGCTCCAGCCGGGTCAGTACTTCGGCCAGGATCAGGCGCACCTGGCTGTTACGGACGTACTCCTTCGCCTGGGCTTTCATCAGCGCGTGGGTGTTGAGCATCTTGATCGCGCCGCTGAGGATCTCCTCCGTCACCTGCTCGACGAGGCGGTCGGTAACGTACTCCATCACGACGTTTTGCAGGGTCAGTCCCGCCGGGCTCTGCTCCACCAGCGAGCGCCGCCGCAGGTCGCCTAGCGCCTCCAAGAAGTCGCGCTTCCCCACCGGGGCCACCAGCGAGGTGCGCAACTCGTCCGCCGTGACCGGCTCGCGCTCAATCGCCAGCCAGTACATCAGCTCCTGCTCCAGCGGGGCCAGCCGGTCGAACTGCTGCGCAAGAATCTGAAGCACATCGCCCAAGAGCACACCCCCTTCGCTCAGAAACTCCGCAATCTCCCCGGCGAAGATCTCGCGGATCGATTCGGCGGTGAGCTTGAGCGCCAGCGGGTTGCCCGAGTAGATCCGCACCAGTTCTGCCCAGTCGTGGTCGGAGCCTTCCAGCCCTTTGTCGTGCAGAATCGCCTTGCCGTCGTCCTGACCGACCCCGGCCAGTTGCAGGCTGCGGACAGGTGAGGCAGTGCCTTCGAGGCGAGCAAACTCACGCGGCTTCTCGCGGCTGGTGACGATCAGCAGGCTCTGGTGCTGCGCCTCACCGACGCGCAGAATCAGGTCGCCATAGCCCTCGTAGCCCTCACGGTAGCGCCCGGCCTGGTCGCCGCCACGGAGGATGGTCTCGGCGTTGTCGAGGATGAGCAGGCAGCGCTGCTGCTGGAGGTAGCGGAGGAGGATGCTGATCCGTTGCCCGCTCTCATCGGGCAGATCTGTCTCACGTTGGTCGGAGAGAAAGACGATGCACTGGCCGAGCAGGTCGTTCAGGGGCGGGGCGTTGCGCAGCGAGCGCCAGACCACATAGGCGAAGTCGTTGGCGTGGGTGTGCGCGACCTTGGTGGCGAGGGTGGTCTTGCCCATGCCGCCGATGCCCAGCAGGCTCACGAGGCGGCAGCGGTCGGCGGTGATCCACTGCGCCAGCGTCGCCAATTCATCCTGCCGCCCGTAGAAGGTCTGCACATCGGGGGCCTCGCCCCAGTCCTCGTGCCGTTGTGCTGCCGGTTGGGCGACCGGAGGCGGCGCAGGTTCAATCGGCGCGGGAGCGGGTGTCACCGGGGCAGTGGCGGGGGCGGCGGGCGGCGGCACCGGAGCCGTCAGCCCCTGCTCGCGCATACCAATCTGACGCTGCACGCGGTCAATCTCAGCACGGATGGCGTCGGCTTTATTGGTCTGCCCACGCGCCAGGGAGCGCTCCAGGTCGCCCAGGCGGTCGCGCAGGGCCTGCATCTCGCCGCGCGGGCTGCGCAGCCAGGTGAGGCGCTGGAGCAGCGCGGGCATGTCAATGCGGTTCGGATCGCTGGCGGTCAAGGGTCGGCGGCGCAGCAGCAGGGGCGGCAGCGTGACCGCGCCGATGACCAGGGGCACCAGAGGTTTGTCACTGCGTAGCGCCAGCGTCCACTCGCTGTGCCGCTCCGTCGCCGCGATGCTGTGAGGCGAAGCGATCACCAGCAGCGCCCAGCATGCCTGGATCGCCTGCGGCACCTGCGCGCTGCTGCTGTCTCGACTGTCCCAGACTACAAAGCCCGCCTGCTGGAGCTGCTGCCGGAGCTGCGCGACCAGAGGCGCATCCGCGTCAGCGGCAGAAATGTAGAGATGCTCGCCCATACCCGCCCTATCTGTGTATGATTCAATCAAAGCGCTGTGCGTGTTCCTGCAATAGGGTTTCGAGGAGATCCGGCGCTGCTGGCACGTCCTGACCGTTCCGTGCCGCCAGATCACCCGTGCCGGTAAACTCCTCCAGCCGACGCCCGATAGCCCAGCGCGTGCCGTCGGGGAGGATGGTCTGTTCGTCCAGTTGCGCCGCATCAAAGCGCGCATCCTGGAGCAGCGCCCCCTGGAGATCGGCCCCGCGCAGGTCGGCCTCGCGCCCATAGGCACGACGTAGATCTGTGTGCTGGAGATTGGCCTCGCGCAGATCGGCGGTGCTGAGCACGGTGCCGCGCAGGTCGGCGCGGGTCAGGCGGGCCTGGCGCAGATCGGCCATCACCAACTCCGCCTGCTGAAGGTTGGCTTCGCGCAGATCGGTCCCGCTCAGGGTAGCGCGGATCAGGCTGGCCCGCTGGAGATTGACGGCCAGCAGGTAGGCACCGTGCAAGTTCGCCCCGTCGAGCGACGCCTCGGTAAGCACGGCGCGGCCCAGGTCGGCCTGCTGGAGATTGGCGTCGCTGAGGTTGACCCTGGTCATCTGCGCGTGCGAGAGCGGCGCGCCCTGCAAATCGGCGGTCATCAGCGAGATACCGTGCAGCGTGCCGTCGATCAGCCAGCCGTGGCGCCGCAACTCCTCGGCGGCCGCGACGGCGAAGCTGCGTACATTGCTGCCCAGCCGGGCGATCAGGTCGGCTTTCGATGTGGCCGTCGTGCGCTCCTCGTCCGCCTTCCGCTCGCGCTGCCCGAGCAGTTGATCAATGAGCAGGAAGGTCATCCCGCTGCCAAACAACCCGCTGCCCAGGTTCAGCCAGAGCCCCGCCCAATCACCGTTGAGGGCGACCCCCATCATCGTCACCGCCAGGCCCACCACCAGTAGCGCGGTCACAATTCCCGCCCGCAGCCGCACGAGGGGGTCAATGCGGTGCCACCATGTATGCAGGCGGCGCACGCTTAGACCTCCTCCACAGCGCCAAGCGCCTTGAGCGTCTCGCGCTGCGCGTCGGTCAGGCCAGTTGCGCTGGCGATGTTCATGCCTTCGTAGGGGCGGGGTGGGCGGAGGATGTGGATGCAGTCACCAGAGCGGGTGTCCCAAAATCGAATGGTGCCATCTTCACTGCCGCTGATAATTGTCTCACCGTTTCGATCAAAGACAACTGCTTTGACCCAGGCCGTGTGGCCGTATAGCGTATGCAGACAACACTGTGTTGGGATGTCCCACAACTTTACGGTATAGTCGCGACTGGCACTTGCAACGATTGTACCATCAGGACTAAATGCCAGAGCTTGGACCACATTCGTATGCCCTGCCAAAACCCTTAACACATTTCCAGTGGCGACATCCCATAACTTGACCACATTATCATCATCACCAGTTCCCAGGATCAAGCCTTCAGGATGGAACGTAACGCAGCGAATCGTACTAGAAATGTCACTGCCATTGCAAATAATCTGACCGGTAGCAGCATCATAGAATGCAAGAAATCGTCCGTACCCACCAACGGCCAGCATCTGATCATCCGGACTGAATGCTAAAGACCCAACCACGTCTGGCATATCGCGTATGACATGGCGAACAGACGCTATTGCGGTATCCCAGATACGCACGGTCTTATCAGCACTGGCGTTTGCAATAGTCTTTCCATCATGACTGATCACTGTTGTAGGTGTACGCAGGGTTATGGGTATACGTTGGGTATGACTGCTCAGGCTATTCAGACATGTCGCACTACCGGTATCCCATATGCGTATTGTCTGATCGCTACTCCCAGTTACGAGCGTATTCCCAACCTCACTAAACATCGCAATTCCTACCGATCCGGCATGCCCCTTGAGTCTGGTATGAATCTGATATGTCTGCATATCCCACAAAAAGACTACATGATCCTCTCCAGCACTGGCAAGCAGCCTACCATCAGCACGTAGTGATAACGATTCAATACTACTTGAATATCCATAAAGTGCATGCATACCGAAGCCACTGGTGGTGTCCCATAGACGCAATGTCCTATCAAAGCTCCCACTAACAATGGTTTTCCCATCAGGGCTTATATCTACGGTATTAACCCGATTTGTGTGTCCAGATAATGTTTTGAGACAGTCGCCACTTCTGACATTCCAAATACGTATCGTACCATCATCACTGCCACTGACAAGTAACGTCCCGTCTGGGCTAAACTTCACAGATCGCACTGCATCTGAATGGCCACAGAGGTTAATGCAGACACGCCCGGTTAGTATGTCCCATAATTGGATGGTTTGATCCTGACTACCACTGGCAATCAGTGAACCATCCGGACTGCACGCAACGGAATATACTCGTCTCGCATGACGTTGTAATTGGCTACGGGGATGATGGCATTGAATATCCCATAGCAATACCAGGCCGCTTTTGCTTCCCATCACAAGTGTATTATTATCTGATCCAAAAACAATCGGCCATATGGGGTCATCGCGTCTTTCGATGCGACTGATACATTCTCCCGTCGTCGTATCCCATACACAAATCGTTCCATCGGCACTTGCGCTCACCAGCCGTGAGTTATCAGGACTTAATGCAAGCGAAGCAATCCACTCAGTATGACCCGTCAAGGTTTTGAGATGTTGTCCAGTACCACTGTCCCAGAGCTTGATGAGACTATCCCCACCACCACTGACCAGTATTTGTCCATCTGAGCTGTATGCGATTGCTAATACCCTGCCCCGATGTGCATCACATGAGAGTACTTGTTGGAAGTCAGCACGATTCCAGACACGGATGTATCCATCGCTTGTTCCCGCCACGAAAAATTTACCATCTGGACTGAATATGATTTTGAGAACAACTCCGAAAGGTCGAGTAAAAACGGTATCAGTAAGGTCTGCCGAGGTCAGGTCTAGGTTTTCGAGTTCCACCCCCGGCACATACGCCTGCCATACGCTTAGCCCTGAGAAGTCGTACCCCGTTAGGTCAGTACCAAGGTGTACCAGCATGTTAAGGATGTTGCCCGCCGCGTAGCCAGGTTTCGGGGTTGGTCTCGTACTCACAAGTTTGCGTCCTCCATCACCGCACGTAGGTCATCGTCGCTCGGCGTCAGGTACATCCCAGTGGTGGCGATACTGCGATGGCCGAGGGTGCGCTGCACCATTGCGAGATCTGCCCCTGACTCGAGCATCCGGCGAGCCAGACTGTGGCGAAGGGTATGTGGGGTGGTTTCATCCAAATGGCTGGCCAAGTCACGTAACACGGTGGCCCGCTCCCGTGAACGTATGCTGTCCGCGTCAGCACGTAGGCGCTCTGCCGCCTCATGAGCACGCTGCACCACGACCCGCTGAACCTGACGCTGGTTCACACCGGGGCGCATCGGCTGTCCAGTGCTGGTCTGATCGAATCCTACCAGCAGTGGCTCGCGCTCCGCCTCGCTCCCGATGCTGGGCAGTCCTTTGGGGCAGCGCAGATGCTTAATGTAACGTCGCAGCACCGCTATCGTCTCGGCATTCAGCATCACTCGACGTGAACGCCCGCCCGTGCCCCGGCACACTGTCACTGTCATCCCATCGAGGTCGAGATCGCGCACCTGGATGTCGCATATCTCCTGTGTCCGTAGGCCGGCATGGGCCAAGAGGGCGAGCATGGCATCATCACGCAGACGCACGCGCTCGCTCTGCTCGGACTGAACGGCGTGCAGGAGGGCATCAACAGCGGCGGATGGAATCGAGCGCGGGGTGGAATTGCTCGTGGGCAGGGGCTTGATGTTATCGGTGGGGTTCGCAGTTATCAGACCTGTCGTGTATGCCCAGGCAAAGTATGTGCGCAGACTGATCAGCACACGGTTAAGGGTGGTGGGAGCTGTGGAGGTATCGCTCTGACGGGAGAGACGCCATGTGTGGATGTTGGACTCACGGATGAGATCAGGCGCAAAGGGTTGGAGATGGGACTTTTCCCACCAGGCAGCGAAACCGGACAGATCACCACGTACCGCCTTGGTGGTCAACGGTGAACGCCCTTTTTCCGTGAGATATGCGAGATACTCATTGATCGAGTGATGCATGCATGCACCATAGCAGAAATAGGAAGGAATGAGCATACTCTACTACGTCATTCTCCGACGTGTCAATGGGCACTTTGTGATGATTCCGTAACGGATGCTCTCCGATACGTAGGCAGGATTTCGAGGAGACTCACACATTCCCTATGCGTCAGACACCGACCCGTGGGCGATCATACACCACCCGGATGGGACTGGTGTGTTTTGAGTGTCCTGGTGACGTACGAGTGGGGAAGACACGACAGGCGAGTTCGCAGCCCCCGGACATATGCGAAGTCGGCTCCTGCCTATTCCGCAGTGATATCCCATGCCGACGTCGCATATCACGGGTTTAATCCAGCGCCCCGAAAGATTGTAGCGACCATGTGTTCGGAGCGTTTACTCCCCAGACTTCGTATATTTATAGTACGTATTCCGCGAGATCCCGATAATCTCATACATCTCGCGAATACTGTATCCCGCATCCTTCTTCGAGGGTGTCACCCGACCGACAGGCGCTCAACGCTGCGGCCAGCCCCGGACGATCCACGCGGGCTCCACTCACCGTGTCACTCAACAGGCGCTCGCACCCTGCGGCCGGGAGCGCGTCATGCGGGAGATGCAGGTTCTGGTCAGATGTCGAAACGCGGGCATAGCCAATCCGCATGGTCTGGACTCCTCCGCTTGTTGTCGTCGGGCATCGATCCCACGAAACTCATCTGCGCTCCCTTCGGTTGGTACATAGATATGATAGACCAGTTCTATGGTACGCTATCCTGGCGCGATAGGCTCCGTAGGAGGGTATGACCGAGTATCAGCGACGATACCAGCTAAACGATCGTTTTTCTGAACACCATAGGGCGGGGACTCGCGCCTCGCTCTCACATCGGCAGAAGTACGTGGGGTAGGGTAAGGATTCACGACAAACGGGTTATATCGAACATAGGTACGTTTTTTACAATGTGGCACATGCGGTCGTCGCGAATCGCGCCCGCCCCGTAGTGTGCCCGTAGTTCCCCGTAGTCCCCCGTAGTCCCCCGTAGTCTGCCCGTCGTGTTCCCGTACACAATTCTCGTCCTCTCTCCGGAGAGACAGTCTCGGTCTCGGTGGCTATACTGAGGACACGAAACATCAATCCAGACAACACAACGAAGCACACCATCCCACTATCACGATACACTCAGTCACCCGATACTACTGACATCCATCACATCCAGAAGGAACACGGTCATGCTGTACAAGAACACTCAACCCCGCCACGGCCAGCTCAACGGCAGCATCCACACCCATCTGGATTGCTTCGATGGTATCACCCGCCGACAGGCGGAGGACCCGACGATGCACGCGCACGTGCATGAGTTCACCGACATCACCTCCAAGAACACCATCGCGGCGGATACGAATGCTCAGGTTCGCGTGAGCTGGAGCATGTTTGGCGACCTGAACCCCTTCATCATGGGGACGTGGCACGTCAGTGCCGCCCTGGAGTCGCTGCAACCCGGCACGAAGGAACGGATTGCGCTGACATCCGATACGACGATTGCCCTGACCCCTCGACACGGCCCCGTTGACTACGCCGCGTGGGTGAAAATCCCGGCCCATACGGTGACGTTCGACGAGGGTGAAGCGAGTAAATCATACCGGCTGGTTGTGACCGTCACCTATACTGCGCCGCGCTTTCCGGCGGTTCCGCTGACCAGCGGTGTTGAGGCCCTGTCATTCCAGTCAAACTTCGCCCTGATTGCCCCGATAACCTACCAGAAGGCCACGGGTCTTCCCGGTTCAGAGACCGACTACGTGGACGGCCCGGAGCTTCAGTTCTACATCGTGACGTGAGGATCAGGATCGTGATCTCGCGCACTACGGCGATACATTTGAAATGAGTACCCCACTGACGCTAAGGCATCCCCATGCCCCAAACAGTCGTGGAGTACTCATTTTTAGATCTGCGGGTTCACGGATAAGATGTGACTCCTGACTGGACATCGGCGATCACCGTTTGTGATTGGCTGACGGACAAGAAGTCGAGCGTACTCGGGCCGCACCCCCTGGTTCATCTATTCCGCACAGGCGTCCAATGGAACCCTATGGGCGCTTTACGTGGGACGATTCGTGCCGGTCTCATCCACGCATCTTCGTCGTGACGCCCTCCGGGAACGCACCTAGTCAGCGCGACGCGACGCGACGCTCGCCATCTCGCTGCCACACGATGCCTGTTCGGCGGCGGCATCAAGGCATAGGACGAATGAGCAATCGTGGGCAGCGGATCCGTCCGACGCTGACGTTGCATCAGTCGTGATCCAAACCAATGCTATGCTCAGGAGACTGGAGCTGTTATAATTGCGGCGACCCCGCCGCATTGACCCCCTCGATCCTCGGCAGGAATGACAGGGTTTGTTTGGATAACTCGCGCTACTAGGTACTAACAAGCGTCTTTAGCCCATCCTGATGCCTCATACCGTACGTTATCCAATCACCTTCTTACAGGGTTACAGAATGGATCTCAGCGCTCAAACTCTGGACGACCTAGCCACGCAATGTACACAGCAGTTGCATCGTTTCAAACTGGTTCGTGATCGGGACACCTCTAGCTGTACCGAGATCTTGCGCCGTGCGGCTCACGATCAGCATACAGCGGCTATCGAAATGTTAATACGCCTCTCGATTCCGCTCGTTCGTACCAAGTGTCCGCTGGATCTGCGCGATGAGATTGAGGATTGGTTACAAGAGGTGTTACTACTACTGAGCGCCAAAATGCTTAGTCGGACCAGCCCGTACACGGTTCGCCCACCGCCGCCCGACCCATTCGCCGCCTACCGAACTTTTATGATAGTCACAGCCCATCATTTCTCGCTCCAAGTCAGACTAGCCCGCCAACGCCAACTCGCGACCGATTCGCTTGATCATCTGCGTGATGTGGCTGGTTATGAACCAGCCCAGCCTACTTCGAGTACGGCGCAGGTCGAGCGTATGCTTGTCCTCGAACGCCTACTTGTACTCATTCGCGAACCACTTGACCGGGAGATCTTTCGGCTGCGTTTTGTGCGCGGCCTCGACCCTGATGAGACGGTGGTGCAGCTTGTGCAGCAAGGGTTCCCATACGTGGTTAAACAGGATGTGTTTCGCTCGGTCGAGCGGTCGATCCGCGTACTCAGTACTTTGCCTGAGGTGCGTGAAATGTTCGAAAGCGCGGCGGGAAATGATGCATGACGGGTCTTTACTGGTGATAGGCAGTTGATGATGAGCGCACAGGGCGCGTGAATCGTGTGAGTGGGTTCTTGAGGGGCAATCCCCTCTCTCTAATCCTCCACTGATAAGGATGATATATGGAACAGCGCGGCCAACCGCTTGGGGAGGGAGATTTGCAGGCATATGTGGATGGTGAGCGTCCCGCTGAGATTGAGGAGGCCCTCGCTACCACACCTGAGCTACGCGAAAATCTGCGTCTGATCAAAGGGGCCAATACGGTACTCCAGCGCCTGTTTGCCGATGCGCCCCTCCCTGGTCCCCATGACTTAGTGGATGTGGCGACTGGTCAGGCCGCCCCTGCACAGCAGTTACGTGTCGCGGCCTACCTGCGTGTTAGCCCAACCGGGCGTGCGCAGATGGCCGAGTTGCTGGAAATAGCCGGGGCGGGTCGAGTGCGTTCTGCCTCACCCTCAGTGCTGGCCCTCCCGATGCTGGCGGCGGCGGGACTCAAGAGCGGAGCCGCTGACGAGGGTGACGGCCCAGTCTTTCTAGCGGCTGAGTTTGCCGCACAGGTGGTGATCACGCTTGCGCCCTTGGTCGATGATAACTGGCTATTGCGGGGCTATCTTGACCAGCACGGCGTACCTGTGGCGCAGGCGCCCGTGACACTGTATAGCTCAACTGGCAGCCGACGCACACGATCCACCGATGCAGGCGGATTCTTCACCTTTAAGGCTCTGCCTGTCGGCAGCTATCATCTTCGCATCATGCTTGAACAGGGCGTGTTGCTAACCACACCATTTACGCTCCCCTATGGACGATGAAACCTACGAACAGATTCTACAGGCCAGTGTCAATGGGGTACCTATAGACACATGGATCTCTACCGATCTTCCAACGCAACTCGCACTCCTGGACTGGCTCAAGGGCGTCATCGTGGCGGCGCAGGATGTCGGCGACTACGAGCGAGCTGAGGCTGCCGTCAACTGTGCATGGATGATTGCGCATCGTCTGGGTACCGCTGAATTCGCGGCCCAAGCCCACTGGTGCAGCGGCCTTGATCTGATGGGCCACAAGCTCTACCAAGCGGCCCTGGAACATTTTGATGCGACGGCGACCTATTATCAGGCAGTGCCTGCGGTCGCTTGGCGGGTTCAGTCCAACCGCGCCGCGCTGTTGGGTCGCCTGGGTCGCCTGGACGAAGCTGCTTCTGCGATTGTCGCCATCGAGCAGATGCTTCCAGATGTCCCGGCAGCCCGCGATCACCTGCTCTCATTTTTGATCAATCGTTCCGACCTTGAGGGTCACCAGGGACGGTATCGGGAGATGCGGGAGACGGCGCGCACTGCCGAGGTTGAGGCCCGCCGCTCCGCGCAGCCTGGCTCACTGGTGATGGCGTTGATCAATCACGCCTTCGCCGCCATGTTCTTGGCCGACCTTGATGGGGCTGCCGAGGTGTTGCAGCAGGCTCGCCAGATCGCGACCGACGACGAGTTGCTCGATTTACTAGCCCGCGTGGTTATCAATCAGGCGCACCTAGAGATTATTCGTGACCACCCCTTTCGGGCGCTGCATCTGCTCCACGACGCCCGCGCCGCTTTTCCGTCCGACGCCCGCAGTGAACATGCCACCATTGCAATTGAGGAGGCCCGACTCTACGAGCGTCTGGGACTTGTGGAGGAGGCACGCCGCTGTGCTCAACAGGCGACCCACCACTTCGCTGCGCTCGACCAGCCGGAGGAATGTGTCGAGGCGACCCTGCTGGTACTCCGGCTTGCTTTGGCGACAGGCGGAATACCCGGCAGGCTCACTCGCGTTCAAGCGCTGATCGACCAGGCCCAGGCGCGGAACGCCGCTGTTTCACCGCCGCTACAGGCGCTGCTGGCGGCCTTCAGCGCCCATCCGCTGCTGCACGGCACGGCGCAGATGGCGGCCCTTGCTCAGGCCGATGCTGCCGCCACCACGCTAGAGCGCTGCGGGGTGCCGGATTTCCAGATCCAAGCCAGCCTGATTGCCGCCGACCTAGCGACCACGCTGAAGCAGGCCGATGCACCTGCACGCTACCGGCATTGTGTCACCCTCGCCCAACAGCATCCCTTCCCGGCCCTTGAGCAACAGGCATACGAGGGACTGGCCCGCCTGGAGCGCGGCGCCGCAGCCTGTGCTGCTTGGCAGCGTGCTGCCGACTTGGCCGCTGAACTCCGGCGCCGCATGCCCGCTGAAGAACTCAAGGCGCGGGCGCTGAGCAGCCACGCAGCACTTTCCAGCCGTCTCGTCGGTGCCTACCTCAAGCTTCGGCGTCCCCAGGCAGCGCTCCAAGCCCTCTTCGACGCCAAAGGGAGCCTCTGGGCCGAGCTGTCTGCGCCAACGGTGATCGCCCCGCCCTCGCCGGATTGGGTTACCGCACGCACCCGCGTCACCTTCCTGGCTGCCCAACTGCGTGAGGGTGGTGAAGACGATGTGGGACAGCATGAGCTACAGCAGGCACTCACGGCGCTTCGGCTGCGCGAGCGTGTGCGGCCAGCCTATCCGTTACCGCGTCTGGAGGAGATTCAGGCGCAGTTGCCCCCGGCAAGTTTGGCGGTCGAATATCTTCAGGGTGAGCAGCGGATCTGGGCCTGCGTGCTACCGGCGTCTGGCATGCCCCATTGGGTTGCGCTGGGAAAAACCGCCGTGGTCATCGAAGCGATGGAGCGGATGACCTTCTACCGCAGAGCGCTTCAGAATCAGCCGCCCGCGCAGCGCCGGTTGGCGGCCATCGCGCAGCGACCGACGATTAATCAGAGCTTGGCCCTGCTGTACGACCTGCTGGTTGCGCCACTTCGCCCGTGGCTAGACGTCGAGCGCCTGGTGCTAGCCCCTGACGGTGCACTCTTCGACGTGCCCTGGGCCGCGCTCTACGATCAGCAGCAAGCCGACGGGCAGCCCTATGTGGGTGAGCGCTACGAGTTGACGCTGTTGCCCTCGCTGGCGGTACTGGCACTGCCCCGACCTGCCCCGGCCAGTGGCCCACCAACCGCGCTCGGCTGCTCGGATACGGCGCACGATATTGCCCTGCAGGTAGACGCTGAGTTGGACACGGTGCAGCGGCTATTCCCCACGGCCCGGGTGATCAACCAAGCGCAGGTTGCCGACTTGAACGCTACCGTGGCCCCACGGCTCCTCCACCTGAGTGCTCACGGTCAACTCAAGCACGATGAGCCGCTGCTCTCGCAGATCTTCCTGGCCGATGGCCCGTTCCTACTGGCTGACGCCTTTAACTTGGCGCTCACCGGCACCGAGTTGGTACTGCTCAGCGCCTGTGAGACAAGCGCCATGCCGAAACAAGGTGGTGTGGCGCTTGCCGTGGCGGGAGCATTCCTAGCTGCCGGAGCACAGGCAGTTGTCGCTGGCCTCTGGCGCATTGATGCCGAAGCGACGGCCCGCCTCGTCGCGAACCTCTACGGCGAGCTGTGTGGCGGGGCCGAACTACCGGCGGCCCTGCGGCGCGCTCAACAGGCTTTGCGTGCTGCGGGCTACGACCACCCGTATTACTGGGCCGCGCTTCAGCCTCTCATGCGTACAGGGGCGATCCGCCTAGTCTAAAGCATGTTTCAGATTGCGGATTTTAGATTGCAAATTTGCCGCATCCACCTCGGCCATGAACCAGAGTTTTACGCGGTCGCTGGGAATTACTTCCCCAACGATCTTTACCTCTTACGTGCCCATTGTTGCGTAGCATTGCATCAAACTCTGGAGGTATCCGATGCACCGACGGCTCAACGTGTTACTCATCCTGTTCATCCTCGTCGGACTCTGCCCCGCCCTGATTCCTACTGGCGCGATGGGGGTTGCGGTCGCCGCATCGCTTCAAACCGACGGCAGCGTACCACCTCTGTCACGCTCGTGTATTCGTGGCGTCACGCCTGGTGACTATCGCCAGACCGTCTGCTGTGTCAGTGGCTATGTCTACCAGAACGGTGTGCCAGTCGTCGGGGCACAGGTGCAGATCACTGTGAACGGGCGCACACTCGACACGCTGACCCAATCCGGCCCCGACAGTGCGCTCCCCTACTATGCGGCCAGTCTTGACGCCACACCGCTGGCGGCTCAGATTGGTGACAGTGTCAGCGTCACGGCCAGCAACAGCGGCCAAAGCAAGACGATTAGCTTTGTCGCACGGGCCGATGGTCAACAGCAAGACATCGTGCTGCCCCTGGCCCAAGCCGAAGCGCAAGCCTTCTGGAAGCGCACCGACATGCTCGCCCGCACCCAAGCCGCGATGGTCTATGACCCCGTGCGCCAGCGCGTGCTGCTCTTCGGCGGCACCGCTGGTACGGGGGTTTTAGAACCCCTGGCCGACACCTGGGAGTGGGACGGCACAAGTTGGACGCAACTCTTTCCCGCCGCGTCGCCCCCGGCCCGCTACGGCCACACCATGGTCTATGACACCCAAAACAAGCGGATGCTGCTCTTCGGCGGAATCGGTATCGGCGGACAACTTGCCGCGCCCGATCTTTGGGCGTGGGACGGCAATACCTGGGCCAGACTGACGCCCACAGGCAACGTGCCGCCCGCCCGCCAACTGCACGCCATGGCCTACGACAGCGACCGCCAGATGGTAGTACTCTTCGGTGGTTTGGGGAGCATAGTACTGACCACGGCCCCACTTCGCGATACCTGGGAGTGGAATGGCACTGCCTGGACGCAGCGTACCCCCGCTGGCTCGCCCACCGTACGCCAGAATCACGCTATGACTTATGATGCGGCCCGTAAGAATGTCGTCCTCTATGGTGGCACCAATCTCAGCGATTTCTGGGAATGGGACGGCAACAACTGGACGATGCGAACGGTGGCAGCGGTGTGGCCGGGCGTTCAGGCTGGTCATGCCATGACCTACGACAGCACTCGCCAGAAGGTCGTCCTCTTCGGTACGAGTAACTGGGAATGGGACGGCACCGTTTGGGTGAAATTCACCCCAACCACGACACCCGCCTGGGCCAGCCAAGGGCAAGCCCTAACCTACGATGCGACCCGTCAACAGGTCGTCCTCTTCGGCGGCAGCGGCAAAAATGAGACTTGGGCATGGGATGGGGCGAGTTGGACGCACCTCGGCATCGTGCCCGTGCTGACGGCGCGCTACGGTCACACAATGGCCTACGACCCGGTGCGCCAGCAAGTGCTGCTCTTCGGTGGTCGTGATAACTCTGCCTATTTCAACGATACCTGGGTGTGGAAACCCCAGACCGCAAGCTGGAGCAAACTCAGCCCGGCCCAGTCGCCTCCAGCGCGCATATATCACACAATGGTCTACGACGCGGCCCGCCAGCAAATCGTACTCTTCGGTGGCATGTCGTCAACAAGCACCGTGCTCGGCGATACCTGGGTGTGGGATGGCACGACCTGGGCACAGCGGACGCCGGCCACGTCGCCTAGTGCCCGCTACAACCATGCGATGGCCTATGACAGCGTCCGTCAGTACGTGGTTCTTGTTGGTGGAACCAGCGGCAGCACCGAAACCTGGGAATGGGATGGCACAACCTGGACCAAGCGCACGCCCGCGAATCCAGTGCCCACTTTCTCTGGGTCGAGTAATCCAATGGCCTACGATGCCACCCGCCAGCGCATAGTGTTCTATACGACGTCCGCGCAGACCTGGGAGTGGGACGGCAGCAGTTGGACGCAGATCACCCCCGCTTCCAGCAGCAAGCCAGTTGCGGGTGGAGCGATGATCTATGATTCCGCCCGCCAGCGCATCATGCTCTTCGGTAGTTCCACCAATACCAACCAACTCTGGGAGTGGGATGGTACAAGCTGGACGCCGATTCCCTCCAGCACGATCATCAGTGGTCGTACCAATCACGCGCTGGCCTATGACAGCGTTAGCCAGCGCATGGTACTGTTTGGTGGGCTGTATGGCACTGGACTACTTGGCGACACCTGGGCGTGGGATGGCAAGCTCTGGCACCAGAGACTTACCGGCAACCCCCCGGCCAGCACAAGTGCTGCCATGAGCTATGAGGCCAACGGGAACAGTTTGCTTTTCGGCGCTTTCTCCAGTAGTTGCGCGACCTACCATTGGGATGGCACCAGTTGGGAACACTTGGCTCCGATCCACACGCCCACCACCTGCACGGGAACGCATTTGGCCCGTAATGCCGATGGTAGCCGCCTGCTGTTCTTCGGCGGGACAAGCAATGCGACTGCTACATGGCTCTGGGATGGCAGTGACTGGATCCAGCCAAATCCCCCGGCCATTATCCCGCTACGGACAAACTACAGCCTGACTTACGACAGCGCCCGCAGCGTCTGGGTACTCTTCGGCGGCCAGAGCAGCGCTGGTGCTATGCTGAACGATACCTGGGAATACAACCCCGCCACGAACAACTGGAGCCAGTATGGTGCAGTGGCCCCACCGGCCCGCATCCGTGCGACCCTGACCTACGACCCCATCCGGGGCAAGTCGGTGCTAGTTGGTGGGCAAGGCAGTCCTAGCAATCTGAATGGCAACCTGAACGATGTGTGGGAATGGGATGGGATTACTTGGACGAACGTGACTCCTACAGCAAAAATTGACGCACGGGCAGGTCACGGCGCGGCCTACGACAGCGTCCGCCAGATGGTGGTGATCGCTGGGGGGCAGACTCCCCAGAACACCTGGCTAAACGACACCTGGGAGTGGGACGGCACACGCTGGACGCAGCGCTTCACTACCCCAGCCATCCCAGCGCTGTCCAATCTGGCAATGGACTACGACCCGCAGCACGGCCAGATCGTCGCGTTCCAGAACGCCACCTACCTACACCAAGTCACGACGGCGAACCCAGCGCCGGTAGCGACGATTAACTGGCTGAGTGCGCTTGATGTGGTTCAGGGGCAGGATAGCGTCAGCGGCGAGGGCAGCGCCACCGACCCTGACGTGAGCGACATCATTCAGGCGTATCGCTGGACGCTCAACGGCCAGTTGATCAGCAGCACACGTACCTTCAGCGTTACCACGACTAGTCTGCCGGTTGGGAGCGACCTCGTGTTACGCTTCGAGGCTCAAGACAACGAAGAAAACTGGTCGCCCGCCATTGAGCGCCGCATGACCGTGCGAATCCCCGTTAACCCCAATCAGCCGCCGCCGCCCGCACCCAAGACGTGGACGATCCTGATCTACGCCGTGGCCGACAACGACCTTGACCCCTGGTTGGGCAACGGTGCCGACGGGATGCTGGCCCGGCTCAAGGCAGCGGGTGCCCAGGCGAACGTGCAGGTCGGTATCCTCTACGACGGGCCGGGGATTTCTGGCTCATCCTACTACACGCTGACGGCGGAAGGCACTTGGAATGAGCAGACTCTACCCGAGCAGCAGATGGACAAGATGACCACCCTGCGCAACTTTGTCGCCTGGGGTCTCCAGACCTTCCAAAGTGACTACTATGCGCTGTCTATCGTCGATCACGCCAATGGCTTGGTGGGCATTGGGCGTGACGATAGCAGCACAACACCTGGTTCCCCCGCACCCTTCCTCAACCCCCGCGATGTGCGGGCGGCGCTTGACGAGGCGACCAATCATGGGGCGCGTAAGTTGGATGTAGTCATCTTCGACGGCTGCTCGTTCGGGCTGCTAGAGGATGCATCCATTGTGGATGGCCTGGCTTACTATGTAGTCGCCTCTCCCACCGCCGCCTGGGGCATCTTCGCCTACGAGCGCTACCGTCAACTCGCTGGGGCAACGGGGAATGAGCCACGGGCAGTGGCGCTAGGCATCGCCGACGCCTACACCACGCGCGTGCTTGCTCTCCGACGCCCCTTCACGATGAGCGTCTTCGATATGGGGCGCTTTGCCGCCGCCAACAGTGCCGCCAGTGCCTTAGGGCAAGCCCTCCTTACCTATGTCAGCGGTGACCCAACAAGCCGCACGGTTCGGCTCATGAAGCTACGCGAGGGTGTGCAGAAATATGACTCCGGCGGCGTGAGTCCCGTCAATCTCGACGTGGATGACAGCTATGTGGACCTGGTAGACTTGGCGCAGCATCTCAAGGACGAGCTGGGCGATGCAGCGGTAAGCGCGGCGGCGGATCAGGTCATTGCCGCAGTTGAGGGTGCGCAGCCGTTTGTCATCGCCGCGCACCATGCCTCTGGACGCTACGTTGACGCCTACATTAACCTAGATCATGCCCGTGGCCTGGGCATCTACTACCCGCCGGTGAGGATGCCCAAACTGGCAGGTGCGCAGGTCGCGGCGGCGGGAGACAGTGCCATAGTGGGGTATCTGGCTGACCAACTGTTCCCGATCACGTACGGTAGCCAGTGGACGACGTTCCTCGCCACCAGTCTGCCGCAGACGGCGACGGCACCTGGTCCAGACAATAACGAGGTATTGTCCACCCAGTCACCAACACCGGACCTCCGCGTCTTCCTGCCCATGACAATGCGCTAACCCCGCCCACGTCCAAACCCTTGTCCGACCAAGGCCGCGCTCCTAGGGAGCGCGGCCTTCGTATGTTGCAAAAAATTCACTCAACTGGGTAGGAATCTCCTGCGGGTCATTCTTTATGAACTGCGGGAAGAACAATCACCCACGAAAAATAGCAACACAACGACAAGGAGCCAAACCCATGCAGCACACGCCACTAATCATCACGCAGCCCACGCTACCGAACATGCAGTCGCTCGGTTCCCGTCCCCCGCAGCGTGAGCGGGTACTCCAGAGCCTTTTGACGGTGGTCGTGATGGGCCTTGCGCTGCTGCTGCTGAAGTGGCTCAACCTCACGACCGTGGCCTCGCTGGCCGGCACCGCCTGTAACCTGTTTGCCTCCCCGCACGTCAAGGTGAGCCGCCCGCGCAATGTGGTCTTCGGCTACACCATCGGCATTGTGGTCGGTCTGTTCGGCGGGCTGGCGGTTGAGTATCTCGGGATGGTACCCGCCTGTGCGCTGGCGACTGGACTCGCTGTCTTCCTGATGGTTCAGACCGACTCGCTCCACCCGCCAGCGGTTGCCAGCACCCTGGGTATCGCCACCGCAAGCGTGCCACTGCTGAGCGCCGTTTCGCTCATCCTCTCGGTTGCACCGCTGGTGCTTGTCCACCAAATCTTCAAGCCCTACCTACGCGATGTGCTTTAGCAACGGCACCGCGCCAAGGGAGGCCAACCTCCCTTGGCGGTACCTTCACTACTGTGACCTATCACGCTCAGGAGAAACCCATGAACAGATCGCATCGGCCCGCGAGCATCGCCCAGCGAATCAGTCAAGTCCTGCTGTTGGGCCTGCTAGTGCTGTTGAGCGGTATATCTTTGGTACCGCACCCGACGCTGGGGGCTGCCAGTGCCGGCTGTATCACCGCCTACACGGGCATGAACTACACCGGAACCGCCCGATCATTTTGTGCAGGAACCTACAACCCTACAACGCTCAGCAACCTTGGGTTCTTCCGCACCGTAAGCTCGCTTCAGGTCGGCGCAAATGCCCGCGTGACACTCTGCGCCTACGCGGATTGTAGCCTGAACCCAACAATCACGTTCACTACCGATGTGCCCAATCTCGGCAGCTACAGTTGCGGTGCCACTCCCTACTGCGACGCGACCTGGGATCACGCCAACCGCTGGATCGTTGTGGAAAACCTGGGCAGCGGTGGAGGGGCAACGGTTGACCTCCAAACTCGCTACGAGTTCATCACGAGTCCCGCGCCATACACTGCCGGCCAGACGGTCACGGCTTGCGCTCAAGTCGGGAACTATGGCACCGCGAATGCCGGGGCCAGCACGCTTGGGATGTGGGTTGCCACCAGTGTTAGCCAGACGCCCATTGACTCAAGCCTAAAGGCAACCCTGGCGGTTCCGCCGATCCTGGCAGGTGCCAACACGGGCGATCTGTGTACAAGCGTAGTGATTCCCGCAAACCTGACACCTGGCACGTATCACGCCATCTTCGAGGCGGATACAACTAATCAGGTGGCCGAATCGCGTGAGGACAACAACAGTTGGTACCAGCCGTTTGTGCTCAGCGCACCCATCACACCGGTGCCCGTGACACCCGTGCCCGTGACACCCGCACCTGTGACACCCGCGCCCGTGACGCCCGCGCCTGTGACACCCGCGCCCGTGACGCCCGCGCCTGTGACGCCCGCACCCGTGACGCCCGTGCCCGTGACACCGGTGCCCGTGACGCCCGTGCCCGTGACACCGGTGCCCGTGACACCCGCGCCCGTGACACCGGTGCCCGTGACACCCGCGCCCGTGACACCCGCGCCCGTGACACCCGCGCCTGTGACACCCGTGCCCGTGACACCCGTGCCCGTGACACCCGTGCCCGTGACACCCGTGCCCGTGACGCCCGTGCCCGTGACACCCGTGCCCGTGACACCCGTGCCCGTGACACCCGCGCCCGTGACGCCCCTGGTATGGCGGGTAGCCTGGGAAAGCCAGAACCCTCAAGGCGACAACAACCCGGTGATCTTGCACGTGGGCACTGGTCGCCAGCGCATAAGCGTCACGTTTACCAACCGCACAGGCGGGGTGGTAAGCAACAGCGGGTCAGACGCGCTCGGCCTCTTTGTTCGTCAGACTGTAGCCACCTTGCCACAGCCGCCCCGCAGCGGCGACGGCGTTTTCGCCTGTGACACCTGGACAAGCCCGTACCACCCGGTTGCAATGCAGGAAAGCAGCGTCTTGCCAGGGGGGAGCATACGCTTCGAGTTTGATCTCTGCGCTAACGCCGTCGCCCCAGGGATCGGCTACCGGATTGATTTCGGTGTCGCCCACGGCAGCCAGTTCATTGACACGGTGGGGGCAGATATCGCGACCGTCTGGTTTCCGGTGCGCGTGATCACGGCGCAGTTGTCAGCACCAGTGGCCAAGATCATCGGCGACATCCAGGTCAATCTGGGGCAGAGTCTCCATCTAGATGCCAGCACCTCCTTTGACCCCGACGGCGGCAACCTGACCCGGTATGTCTGGAGGCTGGCTCGAAACCCGGAGGGCCAACCTCTGGACATCCCGCTCGCCGACAGCGCCAATCCGATCTACCAGGGTACCGCCTTACCGGCAGCCATTGACCGGACTGGCAGTTGGACGATCCAGCTCACCGTAACCGATGACGAGGGAAGCAGCAGCACCGTCGAGCGCTCGCTGACGGTGGGCGCAAACCTTGAGACATGGATTGACCGCCGCTTCTATCTCAACCAGCGGGCGCTGGGGGCAAACGGCGGCAATATGTGCAGCATGGCGAGCATTGCGATGGTGCGAGCATCAGCAGGTCTGATCGGCGGGGACTTCAACAGCATGCGCGCTGAGGCCGAGCTTGCAGATAAAACGCTGGAAGGGCCACCCGTCTCCAAGGTGGCAGCCTATTTAGGCGAACACGGGATGGTGGCGAAAGATTGGCCCGCGCCATCACGCGAGCGGCAGTGGAACCTGATCACCCAGGAGATCAATGCCGGACGGCCCGTAATCTTCAACTCGCTGCCCGCCTACATCGGGGGCACGATGAATACCCCAGGTCACTACCTTGTCGTCGTCGGCTATCGCGAGTCGGCAAACCCTGGCGAGCGCCAGATCATCGCCTATGACCCCTACGGGCGCTGGAATGGCACCCTTGATGCCTTCTATCGCAATGCGCTCACCTCCAGCCCCGAAGCTGGCGGGGCACGCGGAAAGAGCGTGTACTACCGACTGAACGCCTTTGGTCGGGTTGACCTTGTGACTGCTCGGCTTCCTGGCACGCTTGCCAGTGATGTGACGCTAGAACTCGCAAGTGCCACAGCACCGACGGTTCCTGTGCCGACAACACAGCCGGACGAGGTTTACGTGTTTGAAACCGAGGAACTGGGCCTATACCAAGGCACCATGCAGCAGGTCGATCCACTGCGTTTCTACATCCCCCTTATCATGCGCTGATGATGAGATTGGGGAGGAATCGCCATGCGCATCAGGGGTATGGCAGCGATTCGTGTAAAATCGCGCTATTTGGTAGTTTTAGACCGTCCTGATGCGGTGCATCTCGAACATCTGCTCGGTGCTTGGATGCCAGAGAAAGCGCATTCTCTGGCATGCCAGTCGCTTTTTTTCAAGCGTAATGCCCGTGTACCGATAGGATAAAGACAGGGAGTCGCGCCACGCTATTAAACCTACCGTTTTGAAATGAAGGTTGACGAGCGCTGATGCATTGGGATGCCCCGCGCTGGCGGGTTCTTCATTCAGATCTGCCGATGTGAGGACGAAGCGCGTGCTTCCATCGAGGGTCTCGTCAGGATTCGCGACACACGGGCCCTCGCGACCCTACGGGCGTTTTTCCAGAGCCATCCCCATGCAGCTCTCAGCGACAGAGGTGAGGGATCGCATCCCGGCGGTGGCCGATTCCGTCACCGGCGGCGGGCGAATCATAACTCATCCGAAAAGGTAGATTTTCGCTCCAGTTTTTCCCCTGCCCAGGCGTGTTATCGGTCGAGTTCACCGGATTAACCCGACCATAACTCGACCGATAATATCACTGTGCCGATAAGATCGGCCTTCTGCCGTGTGCCCTATAGGGCACGAGAGACAATCCCTATCCCTTACCGCCGTCTTTCCCCTGCTTCTCATCGCCTTCGTTGAAGGTGTAGGTGCCCGTGACGGTGCCCCCCGACGCGATCACACCGACGGCGGTGCCGTAGACCTTCCCTTGCCCCGAGACGGTGACGGTGCCCTGCACCCCGTCGGTCTGGATGTTCGCCTGCGGGGCCAGGGTCTGGGGGCTGAGAAGCAACGGAATGAAAGCGATAATCGTTAGCGGTGATAAGTACCGAGACGTATCGTAACATATAGGGGGCAGGTGAGGCGTGTCCACACGTGCGTTAGTTGATACTTAGTGGCATTACCAGTACCTTCATCGCTATGCTCCTAGATACTGGTAGTAGGCTTTTAGCTCACTGTTTTCCCGTTCACAGGGTCGCACCGACAGTGGCTCATGAGACAACAGCGGTGGGCGCGCATGGTTGCGTGCCCGCCGCTATTGTCTGGATGTATACCGTTCATCGTATGGCTTACGTCGTTACCATACGACACCACCCATACCGCCCATCTGAACTCATTAGCGACTGATAAGCGGTAGGTAAACCCTCTGCTGGGCTGCAATGTACGGCACAATGACGGTGAGCGGTGCAGCAATGTTGCCAGCCGCATCGCGGAACCAGACCTGGTAGGCGATGTGAACTCCCGCATCTGAAATCATGGGTTTGAAGGTGATTACCGTGGTGTCGTAGGGCTGCCAGATGTTCTCTGGCAAGGTATTGGTGGTGGTAACTGGGAAGGCTGGATCGATGGGCCAAACCGCAACCGAGTCAATCCCGCTGCCATCCGCTTGATCACTTGCGTCCAGATGGAAGGTCACGGTCAGCGCATCATTCGCCATGATGGTTGCCGTGCCGATTGGAGGCAGCGGATCGAGAAGAATGTCATCCGCCATGATTGCACCCTGGCACAATGTTGCCCCCGTACTATCGCGGAACTGGGCATAAACAGTCTGAGTGATGACGCTGCTGCTGGGTGTGAACTGGAGCGGCAGCGTGGTGGTATAGGGCTGCCAGCTCGCATCGCTCAGATCCTCAAGTCTGCCAACTTTCATATCAAGCGCATCGGTGGCACTGATCGTTAGCGTGGTCGCCAGGGTATTGATCACCGGTGCCCCATCGGCGATCTTGATGCGGGCATCACATTGGGCCGCAAGAGGCGGCATGGTCAGTGCGCTGGAGCCAAGCTTGAGCCAGACCCGAGCGAGGCCGGTTCGCTCGTACCATGTGATATTCACCTGATCGCCATTCTGTACCCAGGCACTACCAAGATTAGAGGCTGGCTGGTCACGCCAACTGGTAATCCGCTGAGTCCACCACGAGAAGGTCGCGCTTTTGATCTGCATATCGCAACCATCATCGCAGGCGGCGCTCACACGGTAGACCAAGCTTGAAGGTAGGCCGCTGATCTTGCCTGACATACGCGTTATCCAGTAATCGCTCCAGAGCATATACTCATAGTTTGAGAGGTTGTAGGGCGACCTTGAGCCTACATCGTAGAACATCGCATACCCCGATCTCTGGGGAGACACGCAGATCACCATCGAAGGCCCGGATGTCGAACTCTGTTTGGGTGGCCAGGTCATTCCGGGACCAACGCCCTGCGCGGCCTGATAGAGCTTAATGAACTCCAGGCGCCACTTTCCCTGACTGGTGCATGATGCCTCTGTAGGCCATTGCTCCGACCACTCGCGTTGTTGGGCATTGGAATGCTTCACCCATCCGCTGCGAAAATGCTGCTCCACATCGCCGTTGACATTTGTCACCGCGTGGCTGGTTGGCGCACCGAGCCAGAGGTTCCGTTCCCAGTACGTTCTGATTGCCCCAAAGATTGGATAGACCGGGACGCTACGGATCGGGTTGTCGGCACCCTCGTCGTGGATCAGCGAGATACCGCCGCTGAAGTCCTGGCGCACAATGCCGTTATACCAATACGTCCCACTTGTTGGTGTGCTATAGGGGAGGTTATACACCGTGCCAGACTTGCTCGTCTCATAGGCGCGCTGGAAGACATCCTGGCGGCTGCTGTTCTGGCCAACCGCAATCGTAGCCACGGGCCGCACGGTGTTGAGATAGACGCTTTGATCTGCAACCGTGAAGTTTACATAGCGCGTCCCAGCCGGGGCGAGGTTGTCCCTCACGATCATGTAGTTGCCGTTGGCGTCCGTCTGGTAGCCCATGCCAGCGACACTGTGGTTCAGACTTGAATTACTTTGGTAAATCAGGTGAACGACTGCCGGGTAGCCATCGTCGATACTCGACTGATACGTACCGAAGGTTACTTCCGCTGGATAGAGCAGACTTGAGTTGAAGGTGTAGCCTTTTGCTGCTGCCAAGCCCTGCACCGCAGCGGCTACGTTGCCGATGGAAGACCAGGCAACGCCCCACGTGCCACAGCTTGCGCCCATGCGCACACCGAGATCTTTTATAAGATTCTCGGCATTGCCGTCGAACACGTTGGGGTAGCCTTTATTCGCCCAATAGGCCATGACACTGGCCGTAGCCGTGGGTGTGCAGCCGCTCTTACACGACGTTCCCGCATAGGTTGTCCGGAACTGTTTGTAGTCCGGTACGCTATCAAGCTGCTTGATGGCCTGGAGTGATTGTGCGGTTGCCATGCTGGCGGCGGGCGGGGCACTACGCACCTGTTGCGCTATTGCGAAGGGGATCTGGCCGGGATCGATGGAACGTATATCCCCAGTCTCGGCGTTGATGATTCGGCGCGTCGATGATAGCGGCGAGGTCGTCAGTTCATAGAAGTAGCTCAATGGCCCCAGGTACAGCGGGTGCGTCTCGACCAGCGTGCCACCTTCCTGCGCCGCAACGCTGCGGGCATGCGCCAGACCTGCCAGGTATGGCGGCGCACCTTCGGCAAATTCGCGTATTGGGTTGGTTTCTACTGGTGCGCTGACCACCACATAGCCAATCATGCGATCAGCTTGATCCATCACCGCGATCACATATGCCGAGATCGCGCCAGCGAGATCATAATGCGCGATGGCCGCGCCTGCACTGGCACCTTGCCAAGCCGGAATGGCCCCCAAGCCGGCTTCGCTGGTGATCTGCTGTTGTGCATACTGCTGGGCATCGGCTGCGCTGATGATGTGGCTGCGATCAGGTGGCGTCGCGGGGGCAGGCGGAGCGGCCGTCGCCACCGATGGGGACAAGGAGGGCAGACCAGATGAAAAGGATACGAGTGCGGCGAGGAGAATGAGCCATGTGACCGTGCGAGTGATCCTCGTTCCTTGCGATGTACAAGACATGATGTACTCCCGTGCTGATTCCAATGACGACGGAATACAATGCGACGTGTGCGGTAGCGTAGCGAATAAGATTATGGTGCTTAGGGAAGCGGAAAAACTAAAATATCCAGATTTATGGGAACTACCGCAGCAGCAAGCAGCATCCCAATCGCTCGCTCACAAACTTGGATAGACAAGAATTTCCGCTTCCCTTACTGGATTGAATTACCTCCGGGTTCGACCCATCAGGCGATGAGTCAGTCAAAGAGGTAAACCCAGATGCGAGGGGCTTTCCAGCGGAGATTCAGGTGGATTTTTGACAAGAGAACGTCGGGGATACACACGCGGTGTGTATCCCTGGCGTTCTCTGAACGAATCTAGCGCTCGATCAGCGGCAGGAAGACGCGATAGGCCGCCGATGGCGTCGAGCTGTTTTGTGGGATGTAAAGCGGCATCAGCGAGTCGTTCAGCAGCGACGGGAAGGTGATATCAAGCTGTGCTGGCAGCCCCTGCCCGATGAATTTCGTCCAGCCGCTGTCGCGGGTGATGTCGAACAGCCGGTGCTCGATATAGGTTACGTAGG
Source organism: Chloroflexales bacterium (assembly GCA_037134395.1). Taxonomy (GTDB): domain Bacteria; phylum Chloroflexota; class Chloroflexia; order Chloroflexales; family Chloroflexaceae; genus Oscillochloris. The sequence continues at coordinate 7,631 of JBAXMH010000010.1, read as the reverse complement.
CGCTTTTCAGATTGGCAGAAGATCGAGGCGGGTAGTAGAGGCCCAGTCCATGGGCGTTGTCGAGCTGTACGTTGTAGGTACGCTCGCCACCACGAGCGGGGTCTACGTAGGGAAACGACTTGGTCAGATGCGATTCGTAGGCCACAAAGCGCTGGTTGCTCGGCAGGGCCAGCGCAATCACCTGGTCGGCGGCGGTCTGCACCGCCGGGTCGTCGATCCCGCCCTTAAACTTCTGGGCCAGATCAACCACATCAACATAGTTATCCTCATCATTTGGCTCAATCGGGGTTCCCTCTCCCGAGTCGTACTTCTGCATCGTCAGACGCAGTGCCTTGATCGTGTCACGGCGTGCGGCGAGGTCGGCCTGCACATAGGTCAGAAGGCTTTGGCCCAACTCGCTAATCGCTGTGTTGAGTGCCGCGAAGTTGGCCATGTCGAAGGCCGAAATGGTGTAGGGCAGTTGCTCGGCGGTCACCAACTCCGCGTAGCGCCCGGCTATGCTGATGGCGTAGGCGCGTGGATCAGCGGCACGGGAGGCCAGTTGGCGGTAGCTGTCATAGGCGAAGATGCCCCAGCCAGTGTTGGGTGAGGCGATTACGAAGTTGGCGAGACCGGCGGCGATAGCTGCATCCTCAAACAGCCCAAACGAGCAGCCGTCGTAGTGGATGACGTCGAGCTTATGTGCGCCATCGTCGGTGGCGGCCTGGAGTGCGACCCGCAGTTCCAATGGAGTCAGAAACGGGCGAGGGTTCCCCGTACTCTTGCTGGTCTCGTCCTGCGCGATGCCCACAATCCCGTTGGCGTGATCGACAATCGCCAGGGCGTAGTAGTCGGTTGCGGGCAGGCCGCTGCCGCCGCGCCCCCAGATCACGAAGTCGCGCAGGGTCTCCATCGCGTCCATCTGCGCTTCGGGCTGCTTCGTCTTCGTCCATACGCCGCTGGCGTCGAGCGTATAGTGATAGGTGTCATCAGCGCCGGGGCCGTCGTACAGAATGGCAACCTGCACATTGGCTAGCGGCCCAGCCTTCTGCAAGCGGTAGAGCATGCCGTTGAACGCCGAGTTCTCACCCATCCAGGGGGCGAGGTTATTGTCAGCGGCGGCGTAGATCATCAAGGTCCAGCTCTTGTTCGCGGTTATCCCACCGCCACCGCCATCGCGAATGGTGATCGTCTGCTCAATCGCCGGTGACCAGATGCCCTCGTTGTCCTGCACATCAAAGCTGATGGTCTGCGCGCCGAGCGGAATGTCGGCAGCGGGCTTAGTGAAGCTGGCCTGGGTGCTGATCACGGTGCCGCCGAGCGACCAGCGGTAGGCGCTGATTACATTACTGGAGTCGGCATCCGCGCCGGTGCCCTCGAACGTGATCGTGTCGCTGCCCTGGCGCGCATCGCGGGGCAGGATGTGGTTAATCGTCGCCACAGGTGGCGCGGCGCTGGGCGTGCCCATGACCTGGTGCAAATATACTCCGGCGACCGCGCCGCTGCTGTTTTCGCCGCCGAAGCTGACCATGCGGTCGTGGGTCACGTCATAGTCCATGGCCTGGTTGAACATGGCGGGCAGATCTGGTGAGGTAGTGCGCTGGCGCCAGAAACTGCCATTCCACTCCAACGTATCGCTGATCACGCCGCTACTGCCGGATCCGCCTGAGACGACGATAACACTGCGGGTACTATCATAGGCTGCCCCATGCCCCGTGCGTGCGCTGAGGCGCTGGGCCGGGGTGACATTGGCCCAATTGGTACCGTCCCACTCCCAAACATCATCGAAGAGGCCCGTGTCGCCCTGCCCGCCGACCAGCACCGCTCGCCCGCGCACGGGGTCATAGGTAAGCGTAGCGTTACTGCGTGTGGGTGGACTCGTCGCCGGGGTGCGCTGCGTCCAATCCGTGCCGTTGTACTCCCAGGTATCGCCCAGGTAGCCGCCGCTGCTCTGTCCCCCAAACAGCACCCAGACGCTACGGTTGCGGTCGTAGGTCAGGCCAGAGAGCGCACGGGCCGAAGGTTTGGTCGCGGGAGCTTGGATGAGCCAGTCATCATTGGCGCTGTCCCAGATCCACGTATCATTGAGGTAGGCGCTCGTGCCGTCCATGCCGCCGAACAGCAAGAGACGTGATCCGTCGCTATTGCGGGCCAAACGCGAGCCGGATCGGGCCGAAGGCGGCAGGTTCAGCGGCGTGACCTGTTTCCATCCGCTGCCATTCCAACGGAAGGTGTCATTGGTGGGCGTGGTACCATTGCGCCCGCCGAAGAGCAGGGTGTCGCCATTGGACTCGTAGGCGAGGGCGGGACTGGTATGGGTTCCTGGCTGGGTGAAGTAGTCGCTGATCGCCAAGCGACAGCGGGTGCCGTCGTAGGTCCAAGTATCGTTACCACTAAAGATGACGACACGCTGACGGGCAGTATCGTAAGCCATCACGTAACTGGATTGGGCCGGCGGGCTGGTGGCTGGGGTGATCTGCGTCCACGTCGTCCCATCCCACTCCCATATGTCGTTCAGGAAGCCGCCGCCGTTGCTGCCGGAGCCACCGAAGAGGACAACGCGCTGGCGGGTTGCATCATAGGCCATCGCGTGGGAAGAGCGGGCGGGCGGGCTGGTGGCTGAGGTGATCTGTGTCCACGTCGTCCCATCCCACTCCCATATGTCGTTCAGGAAGCCACCGCCGATGCCGCGGCGACTACCACCAAAGAGGATGACGCGCTGGCGGGCAGTATCGTAGGCCATCGCGTGGGAAGAGCGGGCGGGCGGACTGCTAGTTGAGGTCGCGGTATTCGTTGCCGTCGCCGTCGAGGTGGCGGTCGGAGTTGAGGTCGCCGTATCCATCGCTGTCGAGGTAGCGGTCGGGTTTGAGGTGGCGGTATTTGTCGCCGGTGCCGTCGAAGAGACGAGCGGGGTTGAGATGGCGGTATTTGTCGCCGGTGCCGTCAAAGAGACGAGCGGGGTTGAGATGGCGGTATTTGTCGCCGGTGCCGTCGGGGTCGAGGCGTGTGTCCGCTGTGTCCATGTTGTCCCATCCCACTCCCAGGTGTCATTCAACGTAGTAACACCATCGCCACCAAAAAGGACAACCCGTTGGCGTGCAGCATCGTAGGTCATCGCATGGCTGGAGCGAGCAGGCGGGCTAGTTGAGGGGGCAATTTGGTTCCACGTCGTCCCATCCCATTCCCAGGTGTCGTTCAGGATGCCGCTGCTGCCAAAGCCACCAAAGAGAATAACACGCTGGCGGGTTGCATCATACGCCATTGCGTGGGAAGAGCGGGCGGGCGGGCTACTAGCAGGCGTACGCTGCATCCAGGTCGTCCCATCCCACTCCCAGGTATCGTTCAGGAAGCCGCTAGAGTCTTGTCCGCCAAAGAGGATGACGCGCTGGCGGGTTGCGTCGTAGGCCAATGCGTTGTGGGATGTGCGGGCGGGTGGGCTTGCAGACGGCAGTTGTCTGTTCCAGGTGGTGCCGTCGTACTCCCAGGTATCGTTCAGGAAGCTACCGTTGCTACCGTAGCCACCGAAGAGGACAACGCGCTGGCGGGTTGCGTCATAGGCCATCGCGTGGGAATAGCGAGCGGGTGGGCTACTAGCCAGCGTACGCAATGTCCACATCGTCCCATCCCACTCCCAGGTGTCGTTCAGGATGCCGCTGCTGCCAAAGCCACCAAACAGCACAACCCGCTGGCGGGTTGCGTCGTAGAACAGCGCGTGGCTATAGCGGGCGGGCGGACTAAGAGTGGGTGTACGCAATGTCCACGTCATCCCATCCCATTCCCATGTGTCATTCAAACTATTACCGTTGTATCCACCAAAGAGGATAACGTGCTGGCGGATTGCGTCGTAGGCCAATGCGTGGCCATAGCGAGCGGACGGGCTACTAGCGGGCGTACGCAATGTCCACGTCGTCCCATCCCACTCCCAGGTATCGTTCAGAAAGCCGCTAGAGTTTTGTCCGCCAAAGAGGGTGACGCGCTGGCGGGTTGTGTCGTAGGCCAATGCGTGGTAATAGCGGTCGGGCGGGCTGTTAGCAGGCATTCGCTGCGTCCACGTCGTCCCATCCCACTCCCAGGTGTCGTTCAGGTAGCCGCTGCTGCCAAGGCCACCAAACAGCACAACCCGCTGGCGGGTTGCGTCGTAGGCCAATGTATTGCCATAGCGGGCGGGCGGGCTATTAGCGGGCATTCGCTGCGTCCACGTCGTCCCATTCCACTCCCAGGTGTCGTTCAGGTAACTGCCGTTGATGACATAACCACCGAAGAGGACAACGCGCTGGCGGGTTGCGTCGTAGGCCAACGCGGGATCTGAACGAGCCGGTATCTCCCCCTGTGTCCACGCCGCCTCCACACTGCTTTGCGCCAGCACCACGTCTTCCTGTCGCCCGCCCTCCTGGGCGGTGAAGGTCACGCTGTTGGTTTGCCCACTGGCAGTCGCGGTGATAATTACGGTGTTGCCGGGTTTGGCGCTGAGCGGGGCCGCGTTGAGGCTGGCGGCGTAGTAGGACTGGCCGCTGTCGGGGCCGCTCTTGGTGGTTGTGGTCAGAGTGCGTCCAGCGACATTGATCGTCACATTGGCACCGGCCACCGGCACGCCGTTCAGGTAGACAAAACCGCTCACGCAGCAGATCGCCTCGGCGAAGCTATCGAGGGGCGTGCCACCACGGATGCAGGAGCGCGGCAGCGGCGGGATACCTGTGACGGTGGCGGGCGGGGGCGTGGTATTGGCGTGCGGAGGCGGGGCGGCAGGCATTATGCTCGTGGACAGCACTGGTGGTGTGGGCGCGGCGCTGGTGGACAGCGGGGCCGACGGCAGGAGCGCGAGGATCGACACGACTAACAGCATCAGCAGGCGTCCGTGTGAGTGGTGAGGCATAGTATCACCTGTTGCAGATTGCAGGTTGCAGATCGGTTGATTGCAGACTGCATCTGCCTTTACGACAACCCTGCGCGGCGGCGAAGCGAGAACGATGTACTCGTAGTGGTAAACACCGGTAAGGCAGGTTTTCCCAGGATGATCGCGGTTCGGTGTTCCTATATGAGTACCGAAATCGCAAGAAATTCTCCTCTCCTGAAATCTCTACCCGCGCAGCAGCGACTGGAAAGCGGCCTCTCTAGGGAGTCTCGCCACACGATCACATCGGCAGATCTGACATACGTACTCGCCACCACGAGGGCGTCCCCATGTCTCAGCAGCGGTGAGTACGTATGTCAAATCTTTCACCGTACTACGATGGTTCAAAGACCCTGTAAGGCATCGTAGTATATTCAGCGAACCAATGCGTTACCAATGGGCAGCTAAATGTAATGGTTAAATCGTTTAAACTTTCTTAGGACTTACCGTTCGCTTAAATCAGGACAGGGTTCGGACGATTGGGTAGGCTCGTTGTATGAATAAATGCTATTTCGATTTGTAGAACGACCGCATCACAAAGCCGTAAAGTTAGAACCATACATAATTTCGCTCACATCACGTTTAGCTCTCTAAAGCGTTAAATCGCAACTTGATAAAACAAATCGGAATAGCCTTTAATGAGCAACCGACAATACACCTAGCATCGTACGACAAAGAAGAGGAGCGTGGGCGCATATACCGGTTCGTGTCTCTCGACACATCGCCGTCCCGAGCCGCGAAATGTGCAGTGCGCAGGAAATTTGTAACGAAGGGAGATTCCACGGATGTGGCACGGATACATTCACTTATCCGATCCACATGCCCCCTTGACACCCCCAAGTGGAACGGATATGATGCGCTTTATCCTCCCTTGTGATACCTTCACCTGGATCGGATATGAACGAGCCTCTTCTGTCCACTCGTCATAGGACACCCATGACCCTCCTCATCACCACGTTTATTGACCACCTCCACGACTCCGGCACCACGCCCGCGACGCTCAAAGCACTTCGCTGCGACCTCCATACCCTCGTGCGCTGGTACGACGAGGCCCATCACGGGCGAACTCTGCGCCTTGCCGACATCACCCCCCGCGATGTGCAACACTGGATGGCCCACTCGCAGACCGGCAAAGATGTGGCCCCCGCCACGGCGAACCGTCGCAAGAACAGCCTCCGTCGCCTCTGCGCCTGGGCCATCGCGGCCGGTGACCTCGTGACCGACCCAACCCGTGATGTGAAAGACCTGTCGAGCGGCACGTCCTCCCCGCGCTCCGTCAGCGATGCCGCCATTGACCGGGTGCTCCACGCGGCCCGCCAGACGGAAAACCCGGAGCAGGCACTGCGCGACGAGGCCATGCTCAGCGTGCTGGCGTACTGCGGTCTGCGCGTGGAAGAACTCTGCCAACTCCTGCTCTCCGACTACAATCCCGTCACACGCAAAATCTTCGTGCGCCTGGGCAAGGGCGGGAAGTCCCGGGCGGTGTTCCTGCGCCGCGAGGCCCAGCCGGTTGTGGAACGCTACCTGCGGCAGGTGCGCTGCCCCGGCGGCTACCCGACCGGGAAGGATGCCGAGGAGCCGCTGTGGATGCATCGCGCCAACGGCACGGGCCGACCCTGGGCCGTGGGCATTCAGCAGCGTGCGGTGCAGGAGCGCGTGCGCTATCTGGCCTCACAGGAGGCGAGCCACCTCCGTGCCGATGCCGCCCTGTCCCGCCGCGATGATCAGCGGGTGGCCCTGGAGCGCCTCGCCGCAGAGCTGGACATCATCACCCCGCATACCTTTCGGCACAGCCTCGCCCGTCGCCTGCTCAAAGCAGACGCCGACCTGGCGGAGATCCAGGCCGTCCTCGGTCACAGCAACCTGCGGGTCACGAGCATCTATCTGACCCCGTCCGAGCAGGACATCGAACAGTCGCTGGAGGATGGATCGGGCCTGCGCTGATGCGGGCAGAGGAGGAGATCGTGTCTGAGGGAGAACGCCGCCGTGCGCTGATTCGCGAGGCGGCGGAACTGGTCGCAGAGATGCTCGGACTCCCGGTTCTCATCGGGAGTCCCACGCAACAGGCGTGGGCAATCTGTATTCGCGACGAGAAACTGCACCAGATTGGACAGGTGCGGACGGATCGCCGCGCTGCATGTGTCCGTCTCGAACAGAACCTCGCGCAGATCGCGGTCGGTCAGGTCATCGTTCTCGACTTAGGAGTTGCGTCCAGGATTCGGCTTGCCGCGAAATAGTACACTTTTCCCTCGCGTTTTATCGCATGGTACTCAGTTTGTAGGGGCCATCCCTACGGGGTGGACTACCACACCCCCGATCCCATTGCCAAAGGCGTTTGGGATTGCTTTTCGGATGATGTTGTACGCACCGTTCACGTCGGCATTGATCCGCCGACCCTCTGCGGTGCGGAACATCCCTCGCGTGACCCGCGTGCCCACATAGCGTTCGCGGTGTCCCATCGGCTCGGCATCCAGAAAGCTGCATTTACTGGTATGGCTCTCGTTGATCGTGTGAACCTCGATCCCGACCAACGCTGCCTTGTACTGGAGCATCTGGATGAAGCGTGCGTGCGGTACCTGCACAAAGTTCTGGTTGTTCCGCCGTCCGATGGCGATCTGTTGCTTCCACCCATCGTTTTTGCCGATGATCAACACACCGATGCCTTCACGCACCAGCATGTCAATGATGCGTCTGCTGTGGGTATGGAGGTAGTGCGTGATCTGGCGGTTGCGCCGGTTCGTGATGCGCTCCATCAAGCGGG
>JBAXMH010000009.1:0-40044 GCA_037134395.1 Chloroflexales bacterium | reverse complement strand
GGCACGGACGGCAAGGGCCAACTCGACCGGAGCAGCGTCTTTGAGCAAGTAACCCTTCGCCCCCGCCCGGAGCGCCTGCTGGACGTAGCTGTCGGTCGCGTACATCGAGAGGATGATGACGTGCATCTCGGGCAGTTCCACCTGCACGCGTGCGGCCACCTCCAGCCCACTGAGGTGAGGCATCGCGATGTCAAGTACGGCGATGTCAGGGCGGTGGAGCGTGAGCAGGTGCAGGGCTTCCACTCCATCGCTGGCCTCTGCAACGACAGTAACCTCGTCCATCTGCTCCAGCAGCAAACGCAGGCCGGCCCGCATCAGCACATGATCTTCGGCGAGAAGCATCCGCAGTGGTGACATCAATTCTCCTTTATATCGAGGGTGAGCTAGGCTCAGACCTCGGCACCGTCGCCGGGAGTTGAACTAATGTCCACCCATCTGCCCACCAGTTTGGAGAGGATACCAATTAACACACGAGACATAGTTTCAGAATACCCAATTTTACGTGACGGTCTCAATTGAAGCGGATTTCAACAGCCGCTGCATCGTCTCTACGAGTCCCTTCAGACGGACGGGCTTGGTTAGGTACTCGTTCACGCCGGCGGCTAGGCATTGTTCGCGGTCGCCCGGCATGGCCAGGGCGGTCACTGCGATGATCGGCGTGTCCTGATAGTCGGGTTGCGCCATCATCTCGCGTGAGGTGTAGGGGAGCGCGATGGTAAAGCGGCTGTCCTGGCCGAGTTCGCTCTCCACCGTGACACTGCCGCCGTGCAGTTCCGCGAGACGGCGCACGAGGGCGAGTCCCAGCCCGGTGCCTTCATGCTGGCGGTTCAAGCGAGAGTCGGGCTGAATAAAAGGTTGGAACAGCCGCCTCATCCTTGGTGCGTACCGCCCGCGACAGTTCCGTATTGACCCGGCTCAGATCCTCCACCCGGCGGGCCAGCGAGTTGCGCTCCGCAATCAGCGCCACCTCCGCCTGCCTGCATGTGGTCACGTCGCGGCTGACGCCCAGAACGGTCAGGGTACCCGTTTGCGGGTCGTGCAGGAATTTGATGACCACCTCGGTGGGGATGATGTGCCCGTGGCGGTGCGGCTGATCTACCTCGCTCACCCACGCCTGATTCGGGTTGTCACAGGTCGTCAGGGTAGCGATAGTGGTGGTCTCACTATCAATAACTAATGTAGAACTGAAGCTCGGGGCCGTCCACGCAGTCGGTCTCTGAACCGGAAAGACCCGTGGGCTTCTGGTAGGTTATCGGGGCAATCAGGGCGAAGTTCGACTGGAAGGCCAGAGCCTCAACACCGATGGTCAGCGGAACCGCCAGAATGCGGGGCGCGTTGTAGGTTACGGTCACAACCAGCTTGTATGATTTACTCCCTTCATCCTCGTTGAACGTGACGGTATTGGCCGGAATCTTCACCCACGTGGCGTAGTCTACGGGGCCATGCCGAGGGGTGAGAGAAATCGTCGTTCCCGGAGTAAACGCGATGCGCTGGACATTGCCGGACTGCAGCGACTCCAGGGCCGCACTGATACGCCATGTACCCATGATGAAGGGGTTCATGTCACTAAACATACTCCAGCGTACGTGAACGAGAGCAGTCTTATCCGCCTCGATGGTGTTCTTGGAGGTGATGGCGTTGAACTCATGCACATGCGGGTGCATGGTCTGGTCTTCCGCCTGTCGGCGAGTGATACCATCGTAGCTATCCAGATGGCTGCCATTGAACTGGTCGTGGCGGGGTTGAGTATTCTTGTAAAGCATAACTGTGTTCCTTCTGGGTGTGCTGATGAATGTCATTAGTTTGGTTAACTGAGTGTCCCCTGGTGGTGGGATGGTGTGCTTCGTTGTGTCTGTCGTGTTGTTTCGTACCCTCAGTATAGGCGCGGGAACACTCGGCAGATATAGGGAAAGACCTTGATTCGATCAAGGTCTTTCCTCGAATCGTCTTATAGGGAAAAACCTTGATTCGATCAAGGTTTTTCCTCGAATCGCCTGAGACAAGGTTCGCAGATACTTTACCGTTCAGGCCGGAATTAGGCATCGTGATGCGCTCGACCTGAAACCTGAAACCTCGCACCTGAAACCTTGTCCTAGTCGTTATGGTCAATCAGCCCCGCACGAATGGCGAAGCGCACCAGACCAGCCACCTCGCGAATGTCGAGCCGCTCCATCAACTGGGCGCGGTGGCCCTCGACGGTCTTTGCGCTGATCTGGAGCGTGCGGGCGATCTCCTGGGTGGTCTGCCCTCCGGCGATCTGCCGCAGGATGGTGCGCTGGCGCGGGGTGAGTTGCTCCAGCCCAGGGCGCTGCACGTCCGGCCCCTGGACGAACTGCTGCACCATCCGGCTGGTCACCGCCGAACTCAGGTAGATTTCCCCACCCGCCACGGCGCGGACGGCAAGGGCCAACTCGACCGGAGCAGCGTCTTTGAGCAAGTAACCCTTCGCCCCCGCCCGGAGCGCCTGCTGGACGTAGCTGTCGGTCGCGTACATCGAGAGGATGATGACGTGCATCTCGGGCAGTTCCACCTGCACGCGTGCGGCCACCTCCAGCCCACTGAGGTGAGGCATCGCGATGTCAAGTACGGCGATGTCAGGGCGGTGGAGCGTGAGCAGGTGCAGGGCTTCCACTCCATCGCTGGCCTCTGCAACGACAGTAACCTCGTCCATCTGCTCCAGCAGCAAACGCAGGCCGGCCCGCATCAGCACATGATCTTCGGCGAGAAGCATCCGCAGTGGTGACATCAATTCTCCTTTATATCGAGGGGGAGCCATGCCCAGACCTCGGCACCGTCGCCGGGGGTTGAACTGATGTCCACCCATCCGCCCGCCAGTTCGGCGCGCTCTGTCATGCTGATCAGCCCGAGGCTGGCACCGGCCACGGCCCGGGCAAGCCCGTCTCGCACAGTGAAGCCGACCCCGTCGTCGCAGACGCTCAGAACAAGCATCTCCTCGTGACGGCTGAGCGTGACATTTACCCGCTGTGCGTGGGCGTGGCGAACGACATTGGTCAACGATTCCTGGGCGACCCGAAAGCAGGTCGTGGCGATAAGCGGTGACACCGGCGCGTCCCCGAGTCGATCTGCAAAGGTTACCATAAGATCGGTGCGATGCTGGAGCCGGTCGCAGTACCACGCGAGAGCGGCGGCGAGGCCAAGGTCGTCGAGTACCGAGGGTCGCAGATCCAGTGCGAGCGTCCGCACCTGCTTGATCAGAAGATCAACGATGGTCAGACTCTCTGCGAGTCGGGATGTATCGGCCCCAGACTGGATACCGAGCATATACAGGTTGATCTTCAGCGCCCCCAGCGCCTGCCCAACCTCATCGTGCAGCTCGCGGGCAATATGCCGACGCTCCTGCTCCTGGGCCTCCAGCAGCCGATGGGAAAGCTGTTGAAGCTGTCTGCGGGCCACGACCGTCTCATCGTAGAACCGGGCCCGATCAAGTGCTTGGGTACACTGCTGGACGAAGGCGCTCAAGAATGCCCGCTCCTCGGGGTCAAAGGCGTTCGGCATCACGTAGCAGAAGCTCATCGCGCCCACGATGGCATCAGCGGTGATCAGGGGGAAGGCGGCGTAGGCGTGGAATCCATGGTGGGCCATGATCGCGCCAAAGTCGGGAAAACACGCCTCCGCGTTGTCACGTGAGTGCAGCCAGACCGGCACCCGGTCGCGGACGACGACGCTCAGCGGCAGCGGGGAGCTGAGTGACAAGGCTGGCATGGTCGCCAGATCCGCTGCGCTGCGTCCACTCCCGCCAACGTAGACAAGCTGTAGATTGCTGGGGTCTACGAGCGCCACGATAATGTTCGCCGCGTCGGCGACCGTCGTGCCGCGACCCACCATCACCGCGATCACGTCATCTCGCGTGAGTGCCCCCGCGAAATCGGCGGTGAGTGCCTGGAGGTGCGTCGTCCGCACGGACGCGGCCTCGACCGACTGCCGGACGGCCTGCTCGACGACGAGGGCGGCGCGCACCTGCGCCTCGGCCTCTACGATCTCGGTGATGTCATCGAAGGTGGCATAGACATGGGCGGCGGCGGCATTCCCAAGGTGAATCTGGGGGATCGCATTGATCAAGATCCAGCGGTAGGCGTCGTGTTCCCAAACGTACACACCCATGACCACATTCCGTACCACTTCCCCTGTGCGTAGTGCGACCATCGCCGGGTGGGTCTCGCCGGGAAAGGCAGAGCCATCTTGGTGAATGGCCCGCCAGCGCGGGTCAAGCGAGGTACGCCCTTGCATTTGCGCCAAGGTCATGCCCAGGATGTGTTCCGCCGCCGGGTTGCACGTAATAATCGTGCCATCGGCGGATTGATAGACCACGCCCTGAGCCATGGTCTCGAACAGAGTCTGGTATCTGGGCGCGCTCACCTGACGCGCAGCGATGGCCCGACGCCGGGCCGTCACGTCTGCACCATGTCTGAATGTTTCAATCCAACGTGACAGTTTGGGCACATGCACCACGTCCTGTTGCGGCACACCTGCAATCTAAAATCTACAATCTGAAACATGCATTACCCTCCGGTATGCAGGACAAACAGGGGCGCGGCGGGCAATGCCCGCCGCGCCCCTGTGAATGACGATAGAACAATGCTATGCCTTATCAGGCACGATCAACCCGTAATTCCCATCGCGGCGGCGATAGAGGACGCTGAACTGATGGCTCTCGGCGTCCTGAAAAACAAAGAAGTTGTGGCCGAGCAACTCCATCTGCTCGATAGCATCGTCGGTGAACATCGGGCGCAGGGTGAACTGCTTAGTGCGGATCACCTCCACCTCGCGGCCCTCGAACTCCTCCTCAGGGGCAACCTTATCAACGACAGGGGCTGCCTCGTTCTCCACCTTATCAATCTGTCGGCGCTGCCGCTCGCGGCGCCAGTACTTCTCCTTGTAGCGCTGAATCTGCCGCTGGAGCACGCTCTGCACCTCGTCAATCGCGCCATAGAGGTCAGACGACTGCTCCTCGGCCCGCAGGATGACCCCACGATCGCCGGTGAGGGTGACCTGAACGCGGTGGACCTCGCCCGCCTGTCGATGCTGCTCGGTATGCACCTCGACCGTTGCGCTGGTGATCTGGTCCATGTAGCGCCCAAGTTTCCCGAGCTTCTCTTCAATGTGCTGCCGCTGACGCTCGGTGACCTTTCCGTTACGACTCTTGACTGTGAGATCCATCACGGTCCTCCATCCCTAAATGACGCGGCGGCGAGGCAAGCACACCGCTCGCGTACAGTCGATCAGCACAGCAGAGCCCCCGGACGCGCCTACGCCGCCTGGGGGCTCTGCCGACTGTCACAAAGCTCCACGATCCGAAGTGTCGCGATTGTGTTGTTCATCGCTTCTCACTTCCTCTCGCGCAACGCCACGGCGTCGTGGCGCGAAAGAGTTCATAATCTTGCCTTAATAAATTGTACTATGTTGCTGGGTAGCGTGCAATGGAGAAAGCGCAACCCCAACGGTAGGGCTGCTGCCCTTAACCATTGTAGAGTCCCCGCACTCGCTCGTATACTGCATCCCAGGTCATGCTGCGCTGAACGCGGGTTGCGCCAATGCTGCCCATTGCGCGGGCCAGTTCACGGTCGCCCAGGAGCCGGTCAATCGCCCCGGCGAGGGCGGGCACATCGCCGAAGGGCACCAGCAGCCCGTCTACGCCGTGGCGGATCACGGCGGGTACGCCGCCAGCTAGGGCTCCCACCACCGGCACCCCGTAGCACCACGCCTCTAGGTAGGCAATCCCAAAGCTGTCCGTGCGCGAGGGCTGGGCGTAGACATCGGCGGCGGCGAGGGCGTCGTGGCGCAGGGCATCGCTCACATAACCAAGCACACGGATACGTGCCCGCTCCTGTGCGGGCAGATCGGCGTAGAGCTGCGCGAAGTGGCCCATCAGCGGGCCGCACTGCACCCAGGTTGCATCTGATCCGCTCGCCCAGAGCCGCCGCATGGCCTCCAGCACATGCACGCTGCCCTTATCGTAGGCCGCCGTGCCCAGGCTGAGAATCATCGGCCCGGTGATGCCGTGGGCCTGCCGAAAACGTGCGCCGTCGCCGCCCGCCAAATCGGCGGGGGTGACGCCTGCGCCCACGATATGGACACGCTCCGCCGAGACCCCGCGAGCGACCAGGAAGTCGCGCTCCAGCGACGTCATCGTCGCGACAGAATCGCAGTCACGCAGCAGCGCGATCTGGTGCGGCATACTGTAGTAGCGCACGATCTGCTGGTTGTCCGGCTCACCTAGATGAACGAAGGGTGTACAGATGTGCCGCAGCCCGCGCCGCCGCGCCCAGCGCATCACCGGCAAGATGGCGAAGTCTAGGGTGATGTTGGTGGTATGAACAAGAGTGACATCGGCCAACTCGCGGGCATGTTCCAGGTGGTGTTCTAGATCGGGCAGGCGCGGGGTGATCGCGGCCAGCCGACGCAGCAGCGGCGCACTCGACAGACCCAGGCGACCCAGTTCCACCATCAGCCGACGAATCACCGGGTAGATGATCGGCGGGCCAGGGGCGCGGCGCACTGGGAAGCGCAGCACGCGCACCCCATTGTGCCAGGATTCAGGATCGGCCACCCGCTGTTTGCGCCCATCCCAGAGGTACTCCAGATCACGCGCATCGGTGGCCAGCACCGTCACCGTATGACCCTCACGAACCAGGCGCTCACCAATCTCAATGAAGTAGCGTGCGGCACCGCTGGGCACTGGCCAGTAGAGCTGGACACAATGGAGAATATGCATGGCTTTTTCTACATCACCGCCATTTCGCAGCCCACATCGTAGCTACAGGCGATCAGCTCATCAATAAAGCCACGCTTCGCGCCGTCGCAGTTAATCTTGCGGCTGGCGCGCACTGTCCCGGCGCTCAGGGCGGAGCTGTAGAGTTCGCGGGTGAGATCGGTATACGAGTTGCTCAGCATCACATAGCAGCCACGATCAGCGAGTTGGCGGAACACCTCCGCCAAACGGCGCTGCTGGTCTTCGCCAAAGCCAGGACCGGTGTAGTGGGTAAACGAGGCGGTGGAACTGAGCGGCGCGTAGGGCGGATCGAAGTAGACGAAGTCGCCGGGTTCGGCGTAGGTGAGGACGTTGGTGAAGTCGCCATGTCGCAAATCAACACTCTTGAGGGCGCGGCTGACCTCATACATATTCTCAACATCAACAATCAGCGGCTTCTTGTAGTAGCCAAAGGGTGCGTTAAACTTACCCTTCTTGTTGAGCCGGTAGAGCCCGTTGTAGCAGGTACGATTGAGGAAGATCATGCGTGCGGCGAGATCAACCGGGCTGCGCTGCTCGAATCCAGGTTGCCGATCCCAACTACGGATCTCGTAAAAATACTCGCGGTTGGTGGCGTGGGCCTTATAGTCACGCAGCTTGGCGATCAGCTCCTCAGCGTGATCACGCACCGTCTGATAACAATCTATCAGGTCGCGGTTATAATCACTGAGGACACCACCATGTTTCAGACGACCGCTGCTCCAGAGGTTAAAAAAGAAGGCACCGCCGCCCATGAACGGTTCATGGTAGCGTGCGAAGCGTGCGGGCGTACGCCGTGTCAGCTCGGGCAACAGTTGCCCTTTGCCGCCGGCCCACTTGAGGAATGGACGTGCAGACACCAGTGGCTCCGGTATGACATGGGGCCGCTGATGCATCGCGCACCGCCCCGCAAAATACTGAGCCCGGATTATAGCACAGATGTTAGCCTGCGACCGAGGCATCGCTGATCTTGAAACTTATCGCCTCTCATATTACACTGTGCGCTACCACAACGCGATAACAAACATAAGCCGACACCTCAGGAGGATGACACCGGATGAATCACACCTCTTTGCACGATCTAGACTCGGTTCTTATGGCTATTGACACTGCTACGTGTGAGTCATACCGGGTTCATGTGCCGCTCATGATCGCCTATGCGAACCAGCAGATTGTCGAGCGCACCCACGTGACCGATCTCCTCGGATCGTGTCCGATTGACATGATTTATGGTCTGCATGCCGACCATGCGCGCCTTATGGCGGCACAGCTTGAGATCAAGAGCGTCAGCACGTTGATCGCAACTATCGCGTGGGAGTACCAATTGTTCGTGCCGCGTGGCGTCTCACTCGATTTCTTCCTGCTCGATTTTGCCATCTGGATAGAGGCGATCAATCGGTATCTGGATGCGCCTAGCGCCGCCCAGATCACGGCGGTTTATCGGCAACTCTACGATCTGCATCCCCACCTTGTACTCCGGGCGAACAGCCCGCAGGCACTCCCCATCATCACAGACGACCTGCTGCCCTACTTTACGCAGTACCTCCAGGCGCTGCTTAAGCCCGACATGGCTGCAGCCATCCGAGTGACGGGCGGGTACGTCACGAACCCGGAGCAGTTGGCGATATGGTGGGAACGCATTATTTACCCTGCGATGTATGAGATTGGTCGTCTATGGGCCAATGGCGAGATCAGCGTTGGACAGGAACATCTTGCTACCGCGATCACTCAGCGTGTCATGGCGATTTACTACCCGCTGATCCTCAATCTGCCGCGCCAGAAGGGCAGCGTCGTCGTCTCCTCGTCGCCGGGTGAACTTCACGAGATCGGGGGGCGCATCCTCTCTGACCTGCTCGAACTGAATGGGTGGGATGCCTACTATACCGGGGCGAATACGTCTAAGGAGGGGATTATTGAGCTGATGAAGCAAACCGACTCCCGCTTTCTGTGTATCTCGACGACCCTTGCTGATAGCCTGCCGGCTGTGAAATCACTGATTACCGCAGTACGTAGCGCCACTATTGGCTCGACACCAAAGATTGTTGTCGGTGGTCAGGCTTACGTATCCGATCCTCTGATGTGGCGGCAGGTTGGTGCTGACCACTATGCCCACAGCGCTCACGATGGCGTCCTCCAAATTAATGCTTCCCACACGTAGGGCACGTTTCAGATTGCAGATTTTGGATTGCAGATTTGTCGCAACAGGACGTGGTGCATGTACCCAAACTATCAAGCTGATGTGAAACATGCCTAATGCTTGGATGTCGCAATGAGCCAGTTCAGCCCGTATCTGATTGCCCACGCTGGCAAACTGCTGATCGAACGCAGTGAGAGCTTGATCGCATTGATGACCGAACATGGAGATTTGATCGAGTGGAATGAGAGTCTGAGTAACATTCTTGCCCGCAGACCCGGCATTGATAATCTAATTCCATTGCTTGATCCAAGCAGCCGCACGCGCTTTTTGACGCTTATTCAGCAAGCGCACAGTGAGCAGCGCGCTGGCCCCATCACGCTCAATTTTATTGACAGCCCCATTGCTATCCCACAATCCTACCGCTGTTATGCAGATGGCACCCCCGACGCACAGGTTATCCTTCTAGCTGAACCAATCCCTCCGCTTGACCAACGTGCAGTTGAAGAGTACATGCAGGTCACCAGCGAGCTATCGAACACCACCCGCACCTTGCAGAAGGTGCGTTACCATCTGGAGCAGAAGCAACACCTTCTCGAAGAAGCCCTCGCTCAGATCGAAAAGATCGCCAATATTGATGATCTGACCCGCATCCCCAACCGCCGTAACGTCTTGCTCAAGCTGGAAGAGGAGGTGAAGCGTTCCCTGCGCTATAGCATGCCGGTCTCGGTCTTATTGATAGACATTGACTTCTTTAAGCATATTAATGACCGCTACGGTCATCAGATGGGCGATGAGGTACTGCAAACCTGCGCCAGTACACTCCAGCGATCCATCCGTATCAGCGACCACCTAGGCCGCTATGGTGGAGAGGAGTTCCTGGTTGTTTTACCCGTGTGTACGAAGGAGGTTGCGGCAGATATGGCCGAGCGGCTGCGCCTCTGCGTCGCTGAGGGTCATTTTATTGCCAGCGAGACAACCAGTTTCTCGATTACGATCAGCATCGGTGTCTCCGAGCTTAACCCGCACCATGACACGCTTGAGATTCTGATTGCCCACGCCGACCACGCACTCTATGCAGCCAAGGCTGCAGGGCGCAATCAGGTGCAGATCTGGCAATCGTGACAGAGATGGTGCAAAGTCGTCAGTGAGCCCCTCACCCCCTGCCCCCTCTCCCACGAGGGGAGAGGGGGTGTTCCGCGCACCGGTGTATAATGGCCGACAGCATGTCGAGTTCGATGGGAGAGAGTTATCTTATGGTAGAGATTACCGGCCCCGTGCGGGTGCGCTTCGCGCCGAGCCCCACCGGCTTCCTGCACATCGGCGGGGTGCGTACCGCCCTGTTCAACTGGCTCTTCGCCCGCCACTACGGCGGTCAGTTCATTTTGCGGATTGAGGACACGGATGAGAAGCGCTTTGTCCAAGACGCCGCCGACGATATTATGGCCTCGATGCGCTGGGTTGGCATTAACTGGGACGAAGGTCCCGATAAGGGTGGCCCTCACGCGCCCTACGTACAGTCCGAGCGCAAGGCGCTGGGCATCTACCAGCGCCCCGCCGACGAACTGGTGGCTTCTGGCCACGCCTACAAGTGCTTCGTCACTCCCGAAGGTGAGGAGGCCATGCGCGCCGCCTGGGCCGCCAAGGGCGAGCGACCTGAGCGCTTCCGCTTCCGTGGCCCCGAGCGTGACTGGACGCCCGCACAGGTGGCCGAGGCCGAGGCCAGCGGCGCACCCTTCACCATCCGCCTGAAGGTGCCCTTTGACGGCGCAACCAGCTTTCACGACTTGGTTCGTGGTGGCGATCAGATCACAATCAATAACGCGGACCTTTACGATCTTGTGCTGCTGAAGACCAGCGGCATGCCCACCTACCACCTAGCGCACCTGGTAGACGACCACATTATGGGCGTCACCCACGTGATCCGTGGCGAGGAGTGGGTTCCCAGCGCGCCCTACCACATTATGCTCTACCAGGCATTCGGCTGGCAGATGCCCACCTTCGCCCATGTGCCCAACATCCTGCGCCAAGATGGCAAGGGCAAGCTCTCGAAGCGTAAGGACGATGTCTCAACCAACCGCTTCTGGGAGCGCGGCTACCTGCCCGAGGCCATGTTCAATTACCTGTCGCTCCAGGGCTGGAGCTACGACGATAAGACCGAGATTATGAGCCGCGAGGAGATCGTCGAGCGATTCACGATTGATCGTGTGCAGGCGTCGCCAGCTCGCTGGAACCCTGACAAGCTGAAGGATATGAACGGCATCTACATCCGCAGCTTGCCTGCCACCGATGTGGCTGACCTCCTGATGCCCTACATGGTCAAGGCGGGTATGGTTGCCGACCCGCCCCAGGCAGAGGATCGCCACTACCTGGAGCAGATGACGCCACTGATCCACGAGCGGCTAGAGGAGCTACAGCAGGCTCCTGACTTGCTGGCTTTCTTCTTCCAGGACGCGATCACCTACGAGCCGAAACTGCTCATCCAAAAGCAGATGGATGCTACCCGTAGCGTTGATATACTCCGGGCTGCCCACGCCGCCCTGAATAGCATCGAGAACTGGACGATCAGTGAGATTGAGGAGCATCTGCGCGCCCTCGTCGAGAGCCTGGGCGTCAAGCCAGGGCAACTCTTCGGCAGTATCCGCGTCGCCGTCAGCGGGCGCACGGTTGCCCCACCGCTCTTCGACACCTTGGCTGTTCTCGGGCGTGATCGCTCGCTGACCCGGATCGCCGCCGCCGCCGCGTCGTTGGAATAGCCAACGCCCACGGCATGTATCGCGTCGCATTGACGAGGCAGCACGGCCTGTGGTAATATAGCGCCTGCTGTCTTGAAGACCATGTACCTGAGGAGTGGGTCTGTGAGCGCGAAGATGAAAGTCCTGCTCACCCACGATGTCGAGCATCTCGGCAAGGCGGGTGAGCTTAAAGATGTATCCGGTGGCTTTGGGCGCAACTACCTGCTCCCGAAGGGCTTTGCGGTGCTGGCCACACGCGGCCAGATCCGCCAGGCCGAGGAGCGTCTGTCGGCCCTGCGCCGACGCACCGATGCGGGTCGCAAGGATGCCCAGGCTCTGGCCGCTCGGATCAACGGCGTCTCCTTGCGCTTTGTCGTCAAGGTTGGTGAGCACGACCGGCTGTACGGCTCGGTGACAAACGTGGACATTGCCGAGAAGCTGAAGGCGCAGATCGGCCTTGACATTGACCGGCGCAAGATCGATCTTGAAGACCCGATCAAGCGTACCGGAACCTATGCAGTGAAGGTGCGCCTGCTGGGTGATCTTGAGCCAGCCCTGAACGTTATCGTCGAGGCTGAGGGCGGATCGTCTGTTGACGAGGGACCCTCCGATAGCGACGTACCCCAGATCTAGGCCCATTCCCCCGGTGGGGGCTGTCCTATCTGAACACACACGAACCGATGTGCCCCGGCGTATGCCGTGGCACATCGTTGTTTCTTCCCACCATGTGGATAAGGTCGGGATAAGCTGGGGAATAGTGGGGAAAGCGAAAGGCCATGATGGATCGCTCTGTCCCGTTCGATCTTCAGGCTGAACGTGCTACCCTTGGTTCGATCTTGCTTGACCGCGAGGCAGTCGTGGCTGTAGCCGGCTGGCTCTCGTCTGAGTACTTCTACCTTGAGAAGCACGCCATGGTCTACGAGGCCATGTTGGCCTGCTACAGTCGCCGCGAGCCACCTGACATCACCACGGTGTTCACCGAACTGCGCCGCCAAGGGCGTATTGATATGATCGGCGGTATGTCCTTTCTCGGTGAGCTGCTCGCCGAGGTGCCCACCGCCGTTCACGTCGAGTACTACGCCCACAGCGTTGAGCGCACCGCCGTGCTGCGCAAGCTGATCGAGGTTGGCGGTAAGATTACCGCCCTCGGCTATGACGAAACCGATACCCTGGAGGCGACCCTTGATAAGGCCGAGGCCCAGCTCTTCACGGTCTCGCAGCGGCGTGGCACCCAAGACTTTGTCCACATCGGGAAGATCGTCAACTCCCTCTTCACCCAGATCGAGTCGCTTCAGGACCGGCGTGGCGAGGTGGTTGGCGTACCCACTGGCTATACCGATCTCGACGAACTCACGGGCGGACTCCAGCCGAGCGACCTGATTATTCTGGCGGCCCGGCCAAGTGTGGGAAAGTGTGTTGCTTTCTGGACGCTTATTGACGACCCAGTGACGGGCGAGCGACTGACGATTGAGGAGGCGGTGCGCCGCCAGATGCCCTCAGTCTATGGCATCGCCGATTCCGGTGCCGTGCGACCAGCCCTGGTGTCCGAGTGGATTGATAGCGGAGTGCAGCCCTGCTTTCGTGTAAAGACACGCACCGGTCGTACGGTTGATGTAACTGGCCACCACCCTTTCCTCACGGTGAACGGCTGGACGCCGCTGCACGACATGAAAGTCGGTGACGGGATCGCGGTGCCGCGTGCGGTGCCCGCCTTCGGCAGCGATGAGAATTGGCCGATCGAACTGGTGCGGCTGCTGGCGTATTTTATCGCTGAAGGCGGGCTGACCGGTAGTAGTCCCACACTCACGAATACCGACCCGGCGATCATTGAGGACTTCCGCAAGATCATCGAGCAGTATTTCCCATCCTGTCGGCTACGCCAGGAGCGGATTACCTACAGCGTCGCTCAGGAACGTAGCCAGTGGATGGGCAAAGGCGGGGTGATGCCGCCCAACCCGGTGCGCGTGTGGCTCGATGATCTCGGGCTCTGGGGCAAGCTGTCAAAGGATAAGTTCTTTCCTCCATGTGTCTGGCGCTGGAGCAGGCGCCACCTGGTCGAGTTCATCCGCGTACTGATGAGTTGCGATGGCTCAATCTACAAGATGGGTGGCCGGGTGCGGATTGAGTTCACGGTAGCGGCCCCGCAGCTCGCTGCCGATCTTCATCACGCCTTCGTACGCTTCGGGCTGATCTCCAAACACTATAAGACCTCACATGGTGCGTGGCGCATAGAGATGACCGATCCGGCATCCATCATTCGCTACCAGCGCGAGATTGGCTGGATCGGTGAAAAAACGACACGCTTTCCAGAAGATGCCTTTAGCGTACCGCCGCGAGGGAGCAACGTCGGACACATCCCACAATTGGTTTGGCCCCTTGTGCGCGCAGCTACTGAGGAGCGCGGGCTCTCGTTTATCGAACTGGGACGATTAAGCGGCGAAACCACGGCGTACGGCAAGTTTGCCGGCTATAACCCACACACGAACCGTAGCCTGCCCCAGCAGCGACTCGCACGCTATGCCTCAGTCATTGCCGACCCCTGGCTCACCACTCTCGCCAGCCCCGATCTCTACTGGGACGAGATTATTAGCATCGAACCTAGCGGCTCACATCAGGTATACGACCTGTGCGTGCCCGATGGTGCCAACTTCATCGCTCAGGATATTTGTGTCCATAACACTAGCCTCGCCCTCTCTCTGGCCTACAACGTGGCCCTCAACGCCAAGCAGACCGTCGGCATCTTTAGCCTGGAGATGAGCCGCGACCAGCTTGTGCAGCGCATGCTCTCGATGCACACCGGCATTGATATGCAGCGTTTGCGCACTGGCAACCTGCGCGGCGACGAGATGAACCTAGCCCTGGAAGGCATGGGGGTCCTCTCCGAGATTCCGATCTATATTGAAGATACTCCCGGTCTCAGCATCAACGAGGTGCGCAGCAAGGCCCGCCGCCTCCACGCCGAGGCGGGCATTGATCTGCTGGTGATTGATTACCTTCAGCTCATGTCCGGTCGCCGCAGCGACAACCGCGTCCAAGAGGTGAGCGAGATTAGCCGTGGACTCAAGGCTCTGGCCCGCGAACTCAACGTGCCGGTGATCGCCCTCTCCCAGCTCTCACGTGCCGTTGAGGGTCGCCAGAGCCACGTGCCGATGCTCTCCGATCTGAGAGAGAGCGGTAGCATTGAGCAAGATGCGGATATTGTTATGTTTATATATAGGGAAGAAATATATGATAAAGAAACTGAG
This sequence comes from Chloroflexales bacterium, assembly GCA_037134395.1. Classification (GTDB taxonomy): domain Bacteria; phylum Chloroflexota; class Chloroflexia; order Chloroflexales; family Chloroflexaceae; genus Oscillochloris. The sequence continues at coordinate 25,182 of JBAXMH010000009.1, read as the reverse complement.
AAAAAGGGTATCGCCGAGATACACATAGCCAAACACCGCAACGGCCCGCTGGGCATTGTCCCGCTGCGCTTTGAGGCCCGCACAACGCGCTTCCTGAACCTGGAACGCTACCGGGCACCGGAGGGGTACTAGTTCAGGGTTCCTGACATTCCTGAGGAGTTGTTATGAAGCGTAGCCTGTGGATCGCCGCCGCCCTGATCATCGTTGTTTTGGGAATCCGTCCCGCTGCCCGTGCCGAGCGGCTCTCCGCGCTCTACTCCATTTATTTGCCGTTCATCTCTCAGCCGGGGACACCCGTGCAGACTGTGGAGCAGCGCCAGATGGCCGACCAAGTGCTGGCCCTCGTGAACAGCGAGCGAGCCACCGCCGGCTGTGCTGCGCTCACGATGAACGATAAGCTAATTGCGGCGGCCCAGGGCCAGAGCCAGGATATGGCTGTGCAAAACTTCTTCAGCCACACTAACCCCGACCCGAACCGGGCCACGCTCAGCCAGCGAGTCAACGCCGTAGGCTACACATGGTCATCCATCGGTGAGAATATCGCCGCTGGACAAAACACCCCCGCCGATGTTATGACGAGCTGGATGAACAGTCCGGGACATAAGGCCAACATCCTCAACTGTGCCTACACAGAGATAGGTGTTGGTTATTTTTACCAGGCTGATGATCAGCCCCTCCCCGGCGATACCTGGTCACTTTATTACTACTGGACACAGGTTTTTGGGCAACCATAAAACACTGAGCCACTGAGCCACTGAGGCGTCCCGGCGATGATGAGGCACACCGGGACGCTTCGCTTCGCTCAGCGTGACAGCATTCCTTTGAGGTATTCCTACGCAGTTGTGATCAGACGTACCTGGGCGAGGATGTCCGCCGCCGTCACCAGAGCCTCGCCAACCAACACGGCATCGGCTCCCAGGGCGCGCACCTGAGCCACGTGTTCCGGGGTGAAGATCCCGCTCTCGCTTACCAGAACCGGTCGGCTGGGGCCGACGGGGAGCAGCCGAGCTAGCCGAGCGGTAGTATCCAGGCTGATCTGAAAGCTGTGTAGATCGCGGTTGTTCACGCCTACCACTGGCGCACCGATATTCAGCGCCCGCTCTAGCTCCGCCTCGTTGTGAACCTCTACCAGCGCCTGCATGCCCAGACTGACTGTCAGGGCCAGCAGGTCGCGCAGAGATGCGTCATCCAGAGCGGCCACGATCAGCAGCAGGGCGTCGGCACCGTAGGCCCGCGCCTCGTAGATCTGGTACGGGTCAATGATAAAGTCCTTGCGCAGCAGCGGCGGTGCGGCGGGCAGGTCGCGGATGGACTCCAGGTACTTCAGGCTACCCTGGAAGAAGCGCACGTCGGTGAGAACCGAGATAGCGGCGGCACCGCCCGCGATGTAGGTGCGGGCGAGGGCTAGGTGGTCGAACGACTCCATCAGCACGCCACGGCTAGGCGATGCCTTCTTCACCTCGGCGATCAGGGCGGTGGCGCCGGGGCGGCGCAGGGCGGCGGCGAAATCGCGCACCACTGGCGCACGCCCGATCCGCTTCTCCAACACGGCCACGGGCACCTTCACCCGCTGGCGAGTGACCTCCTCGGCCTTATGGTTAAGAATCTTGGTTAGAAACGTCTCACTCATCACACCTCCCGGTGGGGATAAAGCAGGTTTGGAGTTACTATCTTCCTTGGGGCGTAGCTAGGGCGTGCAGATCGCCCAGAACCACCACCTCATCATCGGGCTGGAGCGTGGCGCTCAGGGATGCGGGCACTAGGGCAGATCCGGCGCGGCGCAGCGCGATCACCAGCAGTCCACGCTGATCGCGCAGGTCGTCTACGCGCTGCCCGTCCAGCGAATCGCCTGCTTGCACCGTTACCGTGCGAGTGGCAAAGAGTCGCTCGCCACTATCGAAGGCGTAGCCGATGTCGTATAGCACCGCTGCGGCGGCCAGAGCGGGCGCGGCCAGGGCCGAGGTGCTGTAGGCCGTGTTGATTCCGAACAGATCTGACAATCGCTCAGCAAAAACATCGCTGAACACCCGCAGCACCAGATGGATATCGGATCGATGTCTGCGGGCCGCGAGGCCCACCTGTACATTGAGCAGGTCGTTGCTATAGAGCGAGGCCACCGTGTACGCCTGCGCCAGCCCCGCCTCCTCCAGCACCCGCACATTGCGGGCGTCGCCGCGCAGCACCCGCACACCCAATCGAGCAATCTCCGTGATAATCGCCTGGGGCGTTTCCGGCGTACAAATGGCCACGATCTCAAATTGCGGTGCGTGTGCCAGGAGCAGGCGAATGACCTGGATGCCCATCTGGCCCATGCCGCAGACGATCATCGTGTTGTAGTGCGAGCTTGGGTGCGTGAGCTTAGTCTTGGAGACGAAGAGATTATCGCTGCGCGCACGCGCAAGGGCGTCCACACGACCAAGTAGCAGCAGCACGTCGCCAGGGACGATCCGCCGCTGCGCGGTGTCACCGCGCCGCTCGTGACCAGCCTGGTTGCGGTGGCGCAGCAGGCGAATGCCGTAGCCATCCTCAACGCTGCGAGCGAATCCGGCCAAGGCGCTCGTGGTGGTCACGGTGATTTCGGCAATACCCAGCAGATCCTCGGGCACACTGATCGCCTGCACAATGTCGTGGCAGAGGGCGGCAGAGGCAAAGGTGGGAGCGGCCAGGTTTGAGATATTAAATGCGGTGTTAGGGCCGAAGCTGCGCTCCAGGTTCGTATCCAGCTCACGGTTGTAGATGCGCAGCACCGTCTGTAGCCCGGCGCGGCGGCGACGCGCGGCAAGGACGATCTCGACATTGCGCAGATCATCGTTCACCACCGCGATCAGGCCACAGGCGCGGGCGATTCCGGCATCCGCCAGCACATCGGGGTCACGCGCATCGCCCAAGATCACCGGCACCTTTAGGCGGAGCATAGTCGAGACAAACTCACTCTCCCAGGCGGTTTCGATCACCACCACCTCGTAACCCGCGTCGAGGAGCTGGAGCACCGCTCGGTAGCCCACCCGGCCCAACCCACAGATGATCAGGTGGTCACTGAAGGTGCGGGCCAGGGAGACCTGCCATGCCTCGGGGCTGGCGCTCTTATCGAAAATGAGTCGCCCCAGGTCAATTGCGCTTTGGAGCAGGAAAAACAGGCCGAGCAGCGGAATGGCGAAGAAGAGCAGTTGACCCAGCGGATCGGCGGGAAAATCCAGGCCGCTCTGGAAGATCAGCAGCTTGATGGCCTCATACAGCGCCAGAACAAGGTCAACACCACAAAGCGGAGGCGCACAGCTCATCCTTGCAGGGAAATAATCGAGGTAGAGGTAGAGCGTGCCGCCGACCAGCACGAGCAGCAGAGCAGTCAGCGGAAACCACGCCTGGCGCAGGATGCGGGTATCATCACGCAGGTTTGCCCAGATCAGCCGCCAGAGCGGGTGGTGACGCCGCCGCTCACGCAGGCGCTCTAGGCGAACCTCATCCTCCGATGCGGTTGGCCGAGGGGGTATGGGCTTAGGCGAATATGCCATATGGTGAGATTACAGATTGCAGATTGCAGATTGCGGCACCAGATCTAGAATCACTCGTTGCTCACCGCAATCAAGCGTGCCAGACGTTCGTTCGCGTGACCAGAATCAATACTAGCGCGGGCCATTACTAGGCCATCGGCCAGATTGTTGGCCAGGTCGCCGGCCACGAGGGCGGCGGCGGCATTAAACAGCACCACATCACGACGCGGCCCGGTCTCTGCACCGCTGAGGATGGCGCGGATGATCGCCGCATTGGTGGTCACATCGCCACCGCGTAGGGCGTCCTGGGGCGCACGGGTCAGCCCGAGATCTTCGGGGGCCACCGTCTGCACGGTAGGAATCTGGCCACCGCGCACATCATAGATCAGGTTGGGGCCGCTCAGAGTCAGTTCGTCCACTCCGCCGTCGCCATGCACCACCAGGGCGTGGATCGTGTCGAGTCGGCTAAGGGCGCGGGCCAACTTCTCGGCCAGGGCCGCGCTGGCCACACCGAGTACCTGGTGACGGGCGCGGGCCGGATTGGTGAGGGGGCCAAGGATATTAAAGGCGGTGCGGATGCCGATCTCGCGGCGCACCGGCCCGGCAAAGCGCATCGCCGGGTGGAACTTCGGTGCGAACATAAAGCCGATCCCGGCCTCGCGCAGACAGCGCGCCACACCCTCGGCGTCAAGATCAATTTTTACGCCCAGACCCTCAAGCACATCGGCGCTGCCACAGATGCTCGACATGGCCCGGTTGCCGTGTTTGGCCACGGTAAGACCCGCGCCAACCGCCACAAAAGACGCCGCCGTGCTGATGTTGAAGGTATGCGCCCCGTCGCCGCCAGTGCCGCAGGTATCGGCCACCGGGCCGTCCACATAGACGGGCGTAGCCTTTTGGCGCATCACCTCGGCCATGCCAGCGATCTCGGCGTCAGTTTCACCCTTCAAATGCAGCGCCGTAAGGAAAGCACCCATCTGGGCCGGGGTGGCTGCGCCCGTCATAATCTCGTCCATCACCATCGCTGCCTCGGCCTGGCCCAGGTCTCGCCCGCCAGCCACAGCGATAATCGCCTCGCGGATATTCACACCGAACCCTCCCCAATCCTTAAAATGAACTATTTCTTCTCTCCAAGCCCCTCGCGAATGATCCGCAATCCCTCCAAGATCCAGGGATCCTGATCCTCGCTGTAGCGGGTCCAATCTTGTGTGAGTGTCCTATCGGGCTGGACGCCGACGCCCTCCAGGTTTTGCCCGTTGCGGAGGCGAAAACCCTCCTGGGCAACCCAGAGTCGGGCACCGCCGGTCAGATCGTAGGCGTAGATCGTCTCGGTATTGCCAGCCGATGGTGTCCCAATAATGATGGCACCGGCCTCGTGCTGGAGGATACCGGCCAGCAGTTCGGCGTATGATGCGGTACCGCCATCAATCAGCACCACCAGAGGGACGCCGTGCAGGTTGGGCGCACTATCTCCCCCTATCTCTAGCGGCGCATCGCCCTGACGGCTGAAGAAATCACCCACACGACCGCGCACAAAATGAGTGAGCAACTCCGTGAGTACCTTGCGCCAGCCGCCGGGGTTGCGTCGCAAGTCAATGATCAGTCCGTTTAGCGGCCCGTCCTGGGTCATCGTGTGGAGAGATGCGGTGGCCAGGTCGGCCATATCGTTCACCCAGAGCGTTGTCACCTCTAGGTAGCCTACCCGACCGGGCAGCATGCGCGTCTCGGGCGTGATTTGGCCCTCCACCAGCCGACGGGTGATCACCATATCACGGATTTCCTCGCCTGGGCGCACCACCGTCAGCCGCACCTTGCTCCCCTCTGGCCCCTGGATGTCGGCCTGCGTGTAGAAGACCCCATCCACGGCCACAATCCGGTCGCGTGCCCGCAGGCCAGCCCGCTCGGCGGGGCTATCGGGAAAGACATGCTGGATCAGCAGTGAGTCGGGCAGGGGCAGGGCGATCACACCGATCCCCACCTGCTCATCGCGACCGCTGCTCAGCACGTCCTCCTTCTTTGCCGCACTCGGTGCCAGCAGCCGCGAGTGATTATCGTTAAGTTGCTGGATCATCGTGCCGAGCAATCGGTAGAACTCTTCATCACTCCTGGCCTGCGCGACGGATAACTCAAACTCCTCGCGCACCGCAGCCCAGTTCAGGCCATGAAAGTCGGCGTAGAGATAGTTTTTGTTCACAGTCGTCCAGACCTCGGCGAGGATCTGCTGGCGCATTGAGATCGGGATGCTCGTGGGTGTCAGCTCTATGGGAGGCGTCGTGAGAATAGGTATCGCTGTGGGTGGCGACGAGGTAGGAGCCGGATTCACATCCTCTGGCGGGGCGGGGATGGCCGTCGTTGCCGAGACGACAGTGATCGGAGTGATAGTTGGACGCACCGAAACCTGCGCTGCCTGTGCACTACAGCCAGACGCAAACAGCACCACAGCCATCACGGCTGCGCCGCATACCGAGAATTGCCACAAAGCCCGAGAGTCTATCATTGTCCTACAGTCTATCACCGATTCAGTGACAGGGTGATAGGGAGACGTGCAGGGCGCGTGCAATGTAGGACTCTACCCCCTCATTCGGTTGCAAAGGCCGCTGCCAGCACCTCACCGGCGAGCCGCGCACCGGCACTGCTCCCCTCGCCGCCGCTCTCGATCATCACGGCCACCGCGTAGCGCGGGCTATCGAGCGGGGCAATGGCGATAAACCAGGCGTGAGGTGGCGCATTCTGCACATGCTCGGCAGTGCCCGATTTTCCGCCTACGGCGATCCCTGGTACATACGTACTCACCACTTTACCAAAGCCGTAGCGCGCCACCGCTGACATGTTTGCGCGCATCGTTTTGGCAATATCAGCCGACATGGCCCGACGGATTGACCGCGCCGACTGCTCAACGATGAGACCACCGTCGGGCCTAGTGATCTTTTGCACCAGATAAGGCCGCATCATCACGCCATCATTGGCGACGGCTGCGGTGATCAGCGCCATCGTGAGCGGGGTGATCAGCAGTTGCCCCTGGCCGTAGCCGGTATCGGCCATGCCGCGTGGCTGATTAAGAAATCCCGGCTCCACATAGAGTAGGCTTGTCGCTGCCGGTAGGTCGCTAAACTCGCCATAGCTCGCCGGCGCCTTCTGCGGCGGATAAATGTCGAAATTGCGGGCCGTGTCACCGAAGAGTTGAGGGCCAAGGCGCACCGCATACTGGGCGAAGGCCGTGTTGCACGAGTAGGCAAAAACCTTCTCCAGGCTGGTCGGGTTACCCGTGAGCGAGGAGAGACCGTCTACCGCATTCACCACAGGTGGTGCGCTCGGGTCGGGCTGATACTCTTGCGGGCAGGTGATGGTATCGGGTTGCGCGGCACCCTGATGTTCCAGGGCCGCGATGGCCGTCAGGGTCTTAAAGGTCGATCCGGGCGGGTAGAGTCCCTGGGCGGGCCGGTTCAGCAGGGGTTGCCCCGCGCCGTCGGCGTTGATCTGCAACCAGTAACCCTCAATGCGTGCGTTTTCCGCATCCCAATCCTTCGCGCTTGGGTCGAAGCTCAGCCCACGCGGATCGAATCCGGGCTTTGAGACCATCGCCAGGATCGCACCGCTGCGCGGATCAAGCACCACCACCGAGCCAGTTCGCTCGCCAAGGGCATTGGCTGCCTGGGCCTGAAGGTCGGCGTTGAGCGTCAGCACCAGGTTGTTGCCGCGCTGCATGCCGCCGACAAACTGCTCCTGGATGCGCTGGATCTCGTTACCGCGCTCGCCGGTGAGGTAGGGCGCGTAGGTGGCCTCTAGTCCACTCTGACCGTAGCGCGTGCTGAAGAATCCGAGGATATTGCTAAACGCCGCCGGGTCGTAGTTGTTGGCCAGGGGATAGGTGCGACGGGCGAACCCGCCCACTGCCTCACTATCGGCCAGCACGGTGCCCTTCCGGTCAACGATCCGGCCACGCAACACGCGCTGCGAGTTGAGGACAGGGCGCACATTGCTGGTGGTGCTGCCATCCGCACCCACGGCCACGTACTGGTAGATCGCGTCGGCCTGGACAAACTGCTGACGTAGCAACTGGAGGCTCAGCAACCCAAACCCGATCAGCACCACCAAACCTAGGTTGTAGACGCTACGGGTGAGGCTGCGCGGGAGGGGCGGTTGGCTAATCCAGGCGATGATGCCGATCAGCGGTGCCGATAGCCACAGGCAGATCAGCCAGCGCACATCAGCATCAATCGGCTGGAAGATACCATAGCCCAACAGCGCCAGGGTCACGGACGCAAGGCCAGCGCGCAACAGTGAACGTCCCCCCATAAACTTTATACTTCTCTGTTGGCTTTGGCGTATCTGCCAGACAGCAACAAAAAGATCGCTACTCCATCGGCAGAGTGGCCCGCACTGTTACGCCACCGCTCTCACACTCAAACACGCCTAACTGCCCATCAAGCTCAGACAGCCGATAGCGCAACGCTCGCAGCGCGTGCATTCCTGGCCGCTCGTAGGTTCCATCGAGCAACCCGACACCATCATCCTGAACAGAGAGGGTCACAGCACGTGGCTCAAACGTAAGCGTGATCAGCACGGTATGGGCATGGGCGTGCTGGGAGACATTCAGGAGAGACTCTTGCGCGACACGCAGCAGTGTACTGTGTTGGGCATTCGTCAGGGGTCGCACGACACCAACCGTTGCGACACGCATCTCGACGTTACTCTGGCGGTTAAAGCTCGTGGCAAGCTGGTCAATCACCGTGGAGAAGGTGATGCTCTCGGCTGGTGCCGGATCAAAGATAGCGTGACGTGCTACGTCCGTGCGTGGGATGGACTCCAGTCGGGTTGTTGTTCGTTGCTGAGTCCCACCTACGCGATCCGTATCAGTAAATGCGCTTATATGGAGTGTTGAGCTCCCTATTGCACCTGTGGAATCAGGATCACTGCTCGTCCCAGCCAGTTGCACATCGGTTTGCTTACCGAGTTGCTCGTTGCCCATCAAAAAGTATCCCAGGGCGATCCAGCAACTCGCAAAGGCTGCCGGTAACACCACCCGCACCACCAGCAACGGGAAGTTTACCGCTTCGCCCGACGAGTTCAGCAGCATGCCGAGCAGATCGAACCCGATAAACCCAGTGCTGGCGATGACCGCACCGCCCCAACCGCCCAAGAGTGCGGGCAATATCAGGGCACTCAGGGCGTATGGCAGAAAAGGCAGCACCCCGCCACCGCTCATCCAGACAACCATCAGCCCGACAAATATATCGAGCAGCAACAGTGTCGGCTGACGGCGTGCCAGACGCACGTAGCTCTGGGCGGCTGCCGTAACCGCTACGTTAATGATTCCCAGCAGCAACAGTATCCCCGCGTCACGGGGTAGGCTTGTCGCAGTGTGGCTAGGCAACGTCAGCGTTATACCGGCGAGCGCCCACGCCAGCCAGCGGTAGCTGTAAAACGCGGTCTCGCTATTCCAGCGGGTGCGCCATTTGTCTGCCGAGAGCTTCACGAAGCGCCCTTTCACGGACAAGAGGCCGATGATCGAGGGACGACAAAACGCGATGGGCTCCTCTGGGGAACTGCTACAGTGTAGCAGAAAGGGGGGGCTACAGCAACCCTTTTAGATCACGAGGGTCGCATAGACGATCACGACAAACAGCCCTCCGCCAAGCAGCACATACTCGAGAATCATACGGCGATGAAGATTACCCACTGCGTAATGTTGGAGCAAACTCACAGCTACATAGAATGTCACTAAGAGCAATGTTCCCGCCATCAAAAAGGTTGTTGCCCAATAATTCAGTGGCCAAGTCGCCTCGGCCAACGCCAGACCCACCAACATAGCGGTGAGAATATCGCCAGGCCGGGGCAGCCAGGCCAGCAGCGCATAGGCAAGCAAAGTCGCCGTGATACCAATCAAGGTTGCCGAGTAGAGTGTGCGGTATCGCGTGTAATAGACGGCACTGAAACATCCAAAGGCGAGCAAGTAGGCAACCACCTGGAGCAGCATTTGTGCCGTCCGACTCACCTGCGGTCGGCGATCTAGGGCAAAGTGCTGTCCCAATAGCACCGCTAGGAGCGAACTGCCCGCTGCGATGAGGGCCAGGACAAATGCCGTCCCCTGGAGCGATCCGCTGAACAGACGAAAAAAGGCAAACGAGCCGACGACGCTGAAAGAGGGCAGAATCCAGAAGGCTGGTGCGACTTCAAAACGAGCAAATCCCAGATTAATGATTGGGAGCGAGCGTGCCTGGATCTGCGGGTGTAATCGAGCCAGCAGATCAGATCCCGCACAGGTGATCACCACGAGCGAGGCAATCAGAAACCACGAGAGCGTGATCGTCGGCAGATCGCCGCCGAGGACGATTCGCAGCGTGTTTGGGTTGCCATCAACCAAGAAGATTACCGCTAGGCCAAACAGGATGACGAAGACGAGCGAGACGATCCGGTCGTAGCGAGGTACGGGTGATGACGGTATCATGGCCTAGCTTTCCTCGCGTCGCTGAAGCTGTTCTGCACTCTGGCGCTGCACATAGAGGGGCGGTACCGCGTAGAGCGCCCGATCCAGATCCGACACCCTCGGGTCAACCTCACCGAGAGACCAGCGACCATCCTGCTTAATAATCTGCGTGCCGAACCGTTGCGGGTGACCATTCTTCACAAGCCAACGATCCCACGACATCGCCCGCAATGTCCACGCCCGCTCCTCACCTAGTTCGGTAGCCCGCCGCGCAAGCATACGGGCCATACTGTAGTGGCCCTGGGACTCGCCGCACAGCATCACCCACGCCGCGTGGAAGTGATCGCGGCCATCGCGGATCAGCCCCTTGCTATACATGTCAATTACCCGCTGGCAGCGTCGTCGCGCCCCGGCCATATCTATCGATCCGGTCTGCGCCTCTATCGCCTCTCGGGCAAGGCGAGCAAGCTCCTCGCTCGATCCCTCGCGCTCTGGGAAGGTGACATCTTCGTCATCCATATGTACACCACGCTTTCTCCTAAGGGATGAGACCAGTGTTTTAGTGTACCACAGCGTGTTGCCCTGCTACCTGTGGGCACATCTCGCGTGCGCTGATCTCCAAACATCGCCGACAGAAGGTGTGCAGTCTAGGATCGGCCCATGCGCGATTCCCGTATATTGTCAGCCTGCGGTCGGATCGTCCGCAACGTTCACAACGTCTCCCAGCCCGCCAGAATGCCAGCGTGTAGCGTGGCCACCAGATGTAGTCGAGTACCATGTGCAGCGTCACGCCGATGGACACGGGACGCAGGGTCGGGTGGCGGGCTGTAGCTACCCACAGTGGCAGAAGCAGTAGCGGGTTGTGGAGCCACGAGCGCAGGGGGGCATAGCGAGGGCGCGTATCGCCGATAATGCCGACCTTGTGGCGGTAGCGGTCATAGGCCAGAGCCCCTGTCACGCTCCAGTCGCCGGTCTGGAGCGTATAGATGACAAGGTGGTCTACATCAATCAGCGTACCGCTCAGCAGCACTGCCGCCGCCTGTAGAGGGGAGCGCGGGTAGAGAATGATCCCGATCAGCGCAGAGGCGAGTGCATGTGTCCGAAAGCGCATATGGTTATGGAGTGACGCAGCCTATTTGTGGCCCAGAAAAACCGGCCCGTGTCCGTCATGCCGCTCAGTGTACCACAGCGCATAAGGCGACTGAAGTCGCGTTGGGGGGCACCAGGGCTGTTGCAAAGTCCCTGCACCATTTACCGCTCAATCAGTGGTAGGAAGACATGTTCAATGCGCCCCCACACGCCTAGCACTCCGCTCATATCTGCGGCCACAACCTCCAGGGCCGGGTCTGTGTCGAGATTGGCGAGGGCCGGTGCCCCCTTCACCGAGTAGCTCACCGCCTGCGGCCAGCCAGTCACAAGTGTGCCGTCGTGATGCCAGGCGTAAACGTGGGCGTCGTCGCTGCCAACGAGGATCTCCGGTTGTCCGTCACCATCAATATCGCCGACCGCCGGTGCGCCAAAGATAGCCGCGTTGGTCGTCTGTGGCCAGCCCATTAGGCGCGACCCGTCGTGGTGCCAGATCCAGAGCTTGTGGTCGTCGCTACCAACCAGAATTTCTAGGCTGCCATCGCCATCCACATCGGTGGCAATCGGTGAGGAGCGCACCGTCCACCCGGTAGTGCGCCGCCAGATCTGGGCACCGTTGGCGTCGAGCAGGTAAACGTAGCCGTCGCCGGAGCCGATCACCACTTCAAGCCCGGCGCGCTGGGCATCAGTGTCGGCAATAGCTGGGGTTGAGAGGATCATGTCGCCCGTTGCGAATGTCCAGCGGCTGCTGCCGTCGGCGTTGAAGGCATAAAGGGTGCCGTTGGTCGAGCCGACAACGATCTCAGAGCTACCGTTGCTATCGAGGTCGGCGATGCGCGGCGAGCTGTTGAGAATCTGGCTGTCGTAGGTATCGTGCAGCTCACCGATGCTCACCGGCCAGCCCGGTCGCGATGTTCCGTTCGCGTTGAAGGCGTAGAGGCGTCCGTCGGCCAGGGGCACCACCACCTCCGGTTTCCCGTCGCCATCCAGGTCGCCCACGGCGGGGGTCGCCAGGATACGATACGTTGTGTCGGCCTCGACGCCGACACTCACCGGCCAGCCGGCGAGGGCTGTGCCGTCGGCATGCCAGGCGTAGAGCTTGCCATCAGCCGCGCCGACGATCACCTCCGGCTTCCCGTCGCCATCCATGTCGGCCACCGCCGCCGCTGCGCGAACCCCGCCCCCGACCGTCTGCGGCCACCCGCTGAGTGGGTGCAGATCAGTATCGTAAACCTCAACCCGGTTCGCGAGCAGGTTGCCGATGATCAGCTCGGACTTCCCGTCGCCGGTGAGGTCGGCGGCGATGATCGGGGCGAAGTAGCGCGACGCTGGTGCGGTTTCGCTTGCGTTGATCGTCACCAGGCTTGGCGCGGGAATCGCTCCACCCCAAAGCCAGGCGACGTTGGCATTGGCGAGATCAGACCAATTCAGTGACTGGGAGCCTCCACTCTGGATGTACTGCACATAGGCCGGGTAGCCACGCCAGATGCCGGCGAACTCCTGGAGCCAGCGCCAGCCCTCGGGGAAGACGTGGGCTAACGGCAGGTCGTAGCCGATCAGGGGCGCAGTGCTATCAAAACGGCTGGTCACCGTTTGCGTGTTGTCGAGATGGCCCGGCTGCACCAAATGGATGTCTTGGCCGGTCTCGACAACGTGTAGGTAGGGATCCCAGGGCAGCGGCCGCAGGCTATCCAGCGGGTTCGCTGATGGGTCGCTCAGCACGACCGTCAGCGTCGCCTGCTGCCCGGCGATCACGCCCTGCTGTTCGACGCGGGTGTTGGTCTGCTCCATTGTCGCTGTCGGCTGCGGCAGCGCCTCGCGGGTGCGACTGAAGATCGTGACCATCGGATCTCCAATGCGAAAGCCAGTGCGTTCGGCGCGCACTTGCGTACCGAGCGGATTGGTCACGCTCAGCGCGTACCAGCCGTCGCCAGTCAGTGGCAACTGGTGGCGGAATACGTGGTTGAGGAATCCGGCACCACGGGCCAGGGACTCGTAGTGAATCTCCACCGCCGCGAGGTCGCCCGAGATCCGTGCGCCGCGCTTGATGGTGATGCGCGCCAAAAAGTCGTTGTAGTCCCAGTCCGACCAGTTGTACTTTTTAAGATCCTCGAAGGCGACGATGCTGCGGTCGGTACTCCAGACGAGTGGGCCGTAGACCGCCGCGATGGCCTGGTCGTCCGGGTCGTTGTCGGCCACCACGCGGGCGCTATTGTTTGTCGGGATGGGCTGAGCGCGGATGTCGCGACCGGCGGCGGTGAAGGTCGCCGGATAGCTCCCGTCGGCCTCTGCGCTGTTAACACGAGCCTTAAAGCTGATGCTCATGGACGCGCCGCCCGGCAGTGCGGGCAGATTCCAGGGCGCACCTGTCAGGTCGGCCAGGGGCGCGCCGTTAACCTGCGCAGATCCCGCCACAAAGCTGCTGTTTGTCGGCAGTATTGCGGCGAGGGTCATGCTCTCGGCGCGCCCGCTGCCCACATTAGCAATGGTGACGAGATAGTCCACGAGGTCGCCAACATGAACCTCGGCGCGGTCGGCAGCGGCGGTGATGGTCAGTGCGGGATCCATCACGTTGTTCGCCACCGGGTTGCTCGTGCGTGTGGAGAGATTGGATGTGGTGTAGCTGGCCTGGTTCGCCACAACCTCGCCGTCATGCGCCGGGCTGGTCGCAGGTAGCTGGGCACTGACGGTCACGCTGCGTTGCTGGCCCGGCGGGATCGTGCCAAGCGGCACGCTCAGGCTGCCCGCATTGACTGTTCCTGCGCTCACGCCGGTGACGGTGAGGCGGGCGCTGATTGGGTCGCTCAGGGTAACGTTGTAGAGCGTGGCGTTGATCGGCGTGGTCGGGACAGTGATCGTGTAGCTGAGCGTGCCGCCGTGGGTGAACTCGCTATCGGTGATTTTCACCTCTTTGTGCAGCGCCGATTGCGGGGTCGTCAGGGCAACAGTGGCTGTCGGGCCGCTGTAGGTGCGCTCGTCGGCTCGTCCATCGTTATCAACATCGCCAGGTATTCCGGGCTGTGAGCTGTAGACCGGCACGCTCGCTGAACTGCTCATCTTCAGATCGGCGGCGATCCCGGCGTCGGCCTGTACGCTTAGTAGGACGACCCAGGCTGCGCCGTTCGGCAGCACATCAAGGCCGTAGTGTGTCGTCGTTGCCCCCGCCACACTCGTATCGCTGGGGATCGGAGCTGGGCCAGTCCAACTCGTCGGCAGGCTAACCTGCGATGACTGGGTGGCGACAAAGCTCAGTCCAGCGGGAAGAATCTGCTCCAGGGTTATGTCGTAGGCCGGGCTGTAGCCCTGGTTCTGCACCTGGAGCCGTACAGTCAGGTTCTCGCTCGCGCCGATGACAGTCCTGTCGGTGCTGGCGCTCAGCGCCAGGTAAGGCTGGATGATCGTCACGGTTGCCTGGGCGCGTGGGCTGCGGCGCGTGGTCTTACTGGTGTCAAGGCCATCGAAGGCCGCGTCCGTCGTCTGGTAGCCAGCGGCACTGTCGTACCAGCCAACGTAGACGCTGGTGCTGGCCGAACTGCGCACGGCGTTATTGGTGTAGTACCGCGTGGTGGGGCTGCCGGGCTTGTAGCCGGTGAACAGGGTGTCAAAGTGGATCGTGAACGTCGCAGCGGTTGTCCCTGCGCTGTTGTCGAGCGTGTTGAGAAACCACCGTAGCTCACGCTGACCATCGGAAAGCGGGTTTTGCAGGTGGTGCCCTGCCGTGTCGTCAAGAGTCGCGCCAGTAACTGAGGTGGTGCGCAGGTAGGCGAAGCCCTGGGGCAGACTGTTGGCCTGGATAACCGGCCAGTAGGCCACCACGCCGGTCGGGACGCTGCCGGTGATCGTCCAGGCTACCGTGTCACCCGGCGTCGCGCTGGTTGGGCTGGCGCTCAACGTCAGCGTGACTCCGCGCAGATAGACGGTTGTGCTATTGGTGTTCAGGTCGTCGGTGTTGGTTGTCGCGGCCCACTGGTGACCGAGGCTATCGGCGCGGCTGTTGTAGGCCACGCTGGCGAGATTGGTCATCTGGGCACCGGCGGCCAGGCCAGTGGGCACGGTCGCGCTATAGCTGAATCTCTGGGTAGCCCCCGGCGCGAGGCTAGGCACCGTTGCCCACGTGAGTATGCCACCCTGCCCAGTGGCCGGGTCACCGCTGGTGGTCGTGTAGTTGCTTGATGTCGGGGTGGCGCTCCCACCGCTGGCGGGGATGATCAGATCTTTCGGCACCGTATCGCTGACCACGAGGTTGTATGCCGTCGCGGGCCCGTTATTGGTCACGCTAATCGTAAAGTTCACCTGGCTCCCGCCAACAAGGTTTGTGGCCGGGTTAGCACTCTTAGTCAGGGTCAGTTCCGGCGCAACGTAGGCAACATCTGTGCTGCCACGTAGGCTGTAGACCGTTGTTCTGGTGCCCTGGCCGGTGAGCTTGCCGAAGTTAGCGACTAGCCAACCCGGCTGTATATCTGGAATATCGCCGAGCCGTGCGTCAATGGTTACCTGCCAGGTTGCGCCACGGGCCGCGTTGCAGATCCGCCACTCCAGGTACTCCAGGCCGCCGAGTGCGCCGACAACGGGAATCGTCGGGGCGCTGACACAATCGCTGCCGCTGGCAAACGTCCCGGTGGTTGTGTGGCTCGCGCTGCCGGCCACATAGTGCATGCCGCGTGGCAGAAAGTCGCGGATGATGATCGCCCGCGCATCCACATCGGCGGCACTGGCATAGCTCAGCCGGAAGCGCAGCGTGTCACCTGTGAATCCCTTGGCGCTGTTTGACCATGCGTTCAGGTCGGTGCGCCAGACCTCCTTAGTGAAGGTCGGCATACGGGTGGTCACGCTTGCGGCGGACTGGTCGGGCGAGGACGCCCCCGTTCGACTCGGTTTGCTCAGATCCGTCCACGTGCCATTGAGGATGACGCTGTTGGTGAGGCGGTCAGACGACACCATCGGCTGCCCGGTGTAGGGTGCAGCATCATAGACCGGGTCTACCTTGGCGGTGAAGCTGACCTGGCTCGTGGTACCCGCCCCAGTCGTCGCCGGGTCAAGCGCCCAGATCAGGGTTGTGAGGCCCGTGCTAGGTGTGTTCGCCTGCACCTCACGTGGCAGCGGCGATGCACTTCCCTCGACATAGCTCATCCCGTCGGGAAGCACATCGGTGAGGATGACATTGGTTGCCGTATAATACTCCGCGACATACACGCTCAGGTGGAAGTTCACCGAGGTGCCGATTCCAACCGTGTCCGGCTGGGCGCTCTTGTGGACGGTCATGTAGTCGGCGGTGATCGTGATGGGCGCGTCATCCGCTGGCGTAGACTGGGTACCGTCAGCGGTAGCGAGGCCAGCGTAGACCCCGCTGGCCTCGTAGGTCAGATTGATCAGCGTATCCTCAGGGATGGGCGCGCCGTGCATCGGGCCGGCGAACGGCCCCGCCGCCGCCGATATATCTGTGGCCGTGCGGTAGCTGTAGGGCACCGCCGCATCAAAGCTGATCACAATTGGTGCATCATACTGGACCGATGTCAGCGTGCCGATCCCCCAGCGCAGCGTGAGCGAACCATCGCTCTGGAGGGCCAGCGTCGGGCTAATGGCAGCGTTAGTTGGGTTAGGGCTGATGGTGGGAGTGCCAAGGTAGGCCGCGCCCGGCGGCAGGGTCGCAGTCACCGTGACGATTGCCGTGTTGCCGACCCGATTGTTGTGCAGGGTTAGCCGGTAGCGGTAGGGCCAGTCGGCCCCGGCCCGCACACCCGGTGCGCTGCTCATCTCACCGGCACCGCTGGCCTGGTGGCCCTGGGTGGACTGCGCGACCGTCGCCTCCAGATCGATGGCCTGGGGGCGAGCCGTGAGGCTATGCGTCGCACTGACCGAAGTTCCGCTATTGTCGGGCATCGTGTTGACCGCAGCGGTAGCGGTCGTGCTAAACGTCGCGCCAATGCCCAGGCTCGCATCCAGGCTGGCGCTGAGCGTCAGGGATAGAGACTCGCCCGCCTCCAGGTCGGCGATGTTGTCCCAGTTAACGAGAGTGCTCCCGTCGGCCTGAGCTGCGATCAGCGAGGGCGGCGGGTCTGCACTGACGACATGCAGCCCAAGTGGGATGGTATCGCTTATCGTGAGATTGTAACCTCTGCCGATCACCGGCGTGGATGCCGTGTTGCGAACCAGGATTGTGTAGGTCACGCCTCCGCCGAGCGTGGGCTCTGCGCTGACTGACTGGTTGAGGGTGAGGACTGGTGTGGACGGAGTGGCCGAGGACTGAGCGGCACGGACGTGGCTGATAGGCAGCAGCGCAACAAGTGCGACAAGTGCCAGCACAAGACGAGACATGGACGAGATTTGCATAGGAACCTCGATGATGGTTCCGAGGAATCTTATCTACGTAAACAGCACCGCCACATCGTCGCGGGTGAGGGATTTGAAGACACCGCCTTCGGTGGCGATCAGTTGCTCGACCAGGGCGCGTTTCTGGTCTTGGAGCAGCAATATCTTCTCCTCCACCGTCTCGCGGGTGATCAGCTTATAAACAAAGACCGGGCGGGTCTGGCCGATGCGGTGGGTGCGGTCGGTGGCCTGCATCTCGATAGCTGGGTTCCACCAGGGGTCTACGTGAATAACATAGTCGGCGGCGGTAAGGTTAAGGCCGACGCCCCCGGCCTTGAGGCTGATCAGGAAGAAGGGCAGTTCCGGCGTGTTCTGGAAGCGATCAACTTCCTGCTCACGGTTGCGGGTGGAGCCGTCAAGGTAGGCGTAGGGAATCTTGCGGGCATCGAGCGCCTCGCGGATGATCGTGAGCATCTGCACGAACTGCGAGAAGATCAGCGCCTTGTGGCCCTCGGATCGCAGGGTATCGAGCGTCTCTAGGAGCAGGTCGAACTTGCCAGAGCTGCCACGAAACTTCTCGTCCACCAACCGGGGGTGGTTGCAGATCTGACGTAGGCGCAGCAGACCCTCCAGGATCTTCATGCGCGCATCGTTCAGTCCCTCCTCCTCAATAATGCCCAGAAGCAAGTTGCGGTAATAGTCGCGGGTTTTGATGTAGAGCTTGCGCTGGGCCGGCTCCATCTCGACCACGAGTAGCTCCTCACTGCGCGGCGGCAGATCCAGGGCCACCTGCTCTTTGGTGCGGCGCAAAATGAAGGGATAGACCATCTTGCGCAAGAACTGGGCGCTATCGGCGTCCTGCTTGCGCTCAATCGGGTTGACGAACTCCTCGCGGTAGTAGTCGAGGTTGCCGAGCAGGCCAGGGTTGAGGTAAGCAAACTGTGACCAGAGTTCCAGGGCGCTATTCTCAACGGGGGTGCCGGTGAGGGCGAAGCGTCGGTCGGCGTTGAGCGTGCGAGCAGCCCGCGAGGTTTCGCCGAGCGGGTTCTTAATCGCCTGAGACTCATCGAGAATGGCGCAGTCGAAGCGGTACTGGCGCAGCAACTCGATGTCGCGCAGCATAATCCCATACGTGGTAAGGATGAGATCGTACTTCCCGAAGTCAGCGGCGTCCTTGGTGCGGGTTGCTTCGGCGTGAACATAGACGCGCATGCCAGGAGCGAACTGGGTGGCCTCACGCTCCCAGTTGAAGAGCAGCGAGCGCGGCATGACGATCAGGGTAGACGGGCCATCGGGGCGAGATTCGCGCAGAGACTGGAGAAAAGCCAGGGCCACCACCGTCTTCCCCATACCCATATCGTCGGCGAGGCAGCCGCCGAAACCGTAGCTATGCAGGAAGTGCAGCCAATCGAAGGCGGCCTTCTGGTAGGGGCGCAGGGTGCCGGTAAAGCCAGTAGGCAGGGGCCGCTGCTCGATCTGCTCAAAATCACGCAGACGGTCGCGGCGGGCCTGGAACTCGGGGTCGGACTGGGCACGGTCGGCCTCGGCGAGAGCCTGGTCAATCAGGCCAACGTGGTGTTCGGAGAGGCGCAGGGTTCCCTCATGTTCCTCGGCCATAGCGAACATGTGGCGATAACGCTCGATCCACTCGTCGGGAATGGCCCCGATGGAGCCATCGGCCAGCTTAACGTACCTATCGCGCTTCTTAATGGCTTTACGCAGATCCTTCATGGCGACCTCTTGGTCGCCAAAATTCACCACCGCTTCGACATCGAACCAATCAATGCCAGAACTGACGCGGAACGAGATGCTGGGCGTGCTGCGGTTGACGCGGGCCATTGTCAGGGCTTCTTCGCCAAAAATAGCAAAGCCAGCCTGCACCAGCTTGGGCACCTCGCGCAGAAGGAAATCAATCGGCTGAAGATTACGGCGCAAGGTGAACTCGCTCGGAGTATCGCTGCGCTTGAGGCCGAAGGTACTCAGCTCCTGCCACGTATTCTGCTCGATCTCGGGGCGACGAGCAATGCGGGCCAAGATGGTCGAATCGGGGATGCGGCGAGTAGAAGCCGAGGGCAGGTGTTTCTCGTAGACCAGCTCGTAATTGGCGTAGCCGAAACGTAGATTCGCCACCAACTGACGCTCGCGCTCGCTGAGGTAGAGCCGAGGTTCGGGCGGCGCATCCACCTGCTGCCACTGAACCATGTCGCCGTGGACAGGGATACTCTCGGCGAGGGGCAGCAGGTAGCGCTCCATAAACTCGACCTGATCCTTGCCGGGAATGCGCAGGCGCGGGTAGTTGATCAGAGTCTCAGCGGCTACGGGGATGTCGGCCACGGAGATCAGGCGGTCGTTGACCAGCATCCAAAGCGGGTCACGGTCAATAATCTCGACGTGGCCGGGGGTCATCGCGATCCGTTCCTCGCCCGTGGTAACGGTGAAGCTGACATCGAGGTCATCGCCGGCCTTGCTCAGATCCATCTCGATAGCGCCGGGTTGCGCGCTGATCAAAAGCCGCTCCTTGATCGGTTCGTGTTCATCACCACGAAAGATCAGACCCTTATAGAGCATGCCGAAGACGGCGGTGAGCGCCTTGTGGTTGGTGTACCAGTAGCCATAGGCTGCGCCAGAGGAGATAGCCGTGTTGGCAGCGGCGAGCAGTTCCACCGGCATGCTCGGATAGAGGTCGGGGCTCACTTGGCTGCGCAGAGCCTTGGCATTGGCATAGAGGACGCGGGTCTTGATCGCCTCCGCAAGCACATCCGGGTCGCCGTGATGATCAGCGGGCAGATGTTTACCAGCGATGCTGTAGGGCAAGATTGACCACGCCGCCCCGCGCTTCTGGAGGCTGAAGATCAGAGCAGCGCCAGAGGTAGAGACGTGGGTGACACGGCGGGCGCTGGGCTGAATGGCCTGATCAAGAACAGCGCGCCAGAGGCTTGGCGGATGCATCCTGAGGTGATCGCGGAGTTGGAGCAGAGCGGCGACGCGATGCTGGCAGAGACCCCAGGCATAGCCGTAGCGACACGAACAGGTGACGCTCACTTGGTTGCCGGCAAGACGCACCACTGCCTGGACAGCGGGACCGGTCAATTCCTCTATTGTGATCGTCGCCGTGGTCGGCTCGCACTGTTCAATTCTGGCTCGGCCCTTTTGATAGATTTCCTGACCCTGCTGCACGATCTTCGGCATTGCGGTATTGAGCAGTTGGTCAACCGGGAGAGTCTCCGCTGTTAGGAGATAAAGCATCCTCGTAACCTGATTTATACTGTACGGCAAGGTTTCAGTCGTCAGGTTTCAGGTTTCAGGCCGAACGCATCATAGCCTGATACGCCCACCACAACGTGAAAGCTGATCTAAGCCTTGCCTAAGCGATATGTTCGCTGATGGCGTCATAGTAGTATACCGGGGAGTGATAGCTTGGTCAAACATTGGGTGCACACATCGCGCATCATCCATATCTTGGTCGCCCTGCTCTGCCTTTCCGCGTGCCAGGTTGAGGGAGGGGTAACGCGGCTCACACAGACTCCGATGGCAAGTCCTACGAGTGCTGATCCAAGCGCGGTGGCCGCACCGACAACCGGCGTCGCGGCTGTCACCGTACCGGCAGCACCCGACGGCAGCCTGCGAATTGGCCTGATGGCAGAGCCGAACGACCTCTTGCCCTACCACAACGACAGCGCCGATGAGCGTGGCAGTGCGGCGATCAGCCAACTGCTCTTTCCGGCACCGCTGCTGGCTCTGAACTACAACTACACGACCACCGGAGTGCTGGATCGTGTGCCGAGCGTGGAGAATGGCGATGTACAGATGGCAAAGACCGACGCCTTCCTCGACTCGTCCGGCGTCATCACCACGACGAACACCGGAGTAATCACCCAGGTGCAGCAACTCCGTGTGACCTACCACTGGAACCCGAAACTGTACTGGGCCGACGGCACACCCGTAACCGCCGACGACTCGCTGTTCGCTTACGAGATGGCCAAGCGCGTGAGTCTCGGCCAGGAGGCCGACAGCCGTCTTTCGTTGCTCGCCACCTACGAGAAGGTGGATGATCACACCACGCGGGCGGTGCTGAAGCCAGACTTTACAGACCCGGCGTACATTACAAGCTATTGGACTCCACTGCCACGCCATCTGCTGAAGAATGCCGATCCGCGCACCTTCACTACGAGTGAGTTTGCGCTGGCACCGATGGGCTATGGGCCATACACGACAGAGCAGCGGGAGCCGGGCAGCCTGCGGCTGGCCCGTAATACGCACTGGTCGGGCGCAACATCGGCAGCAACGGTGAGCTTTATCTTTCGTAACGACATTGATCTGCTGCGGGCATCGGTGACGGGTGGGAGCTTGGATGTGGCGAGCTTCGAGCTACCTGCGTCCAATCAGATCAGCACGCTAAAGGCCGATGCGGCGACTGGCGCGCTCAATCTGGCCACCGTGCGCAGCCCGATCTGGGAACACCTGGACTTTAACCTGGATGTGCCGCTGCTCCAGGATATTCGTGTACGGCGGGCGATTGCCCATGCGATCAACCGACAGGGGATGGTAGACACGTTGTTGGGCGGCTACAGCAGCGTGCTGGAGAGCTGGATTGTGCCCGACCAGTGGGCGGCGGCCCCGCTCGATCAGCTCACACGCTACCCCTATAACCTCGACGAGTCGCGGCGGTTGCTGGATGAAGCGGGCTACCCGGACAGCAACGGCGACGGCTTGCGTGAACTGAATGGCCATCCGCTCACACTGGGACTAGTAACGACATCTGGCTCGCCGCTACGCCAGACGATAGCCGATAGGATCAAAGCCGACCTCGCGGCGGTCGGGGTGACGCTCGAAATCAATGCGTTACCGGCCAGCGATCTTTACGGCAACAACGGGCCACTCTACCGGCGAAACTTTGATCTCGCCCTGTTCGCATGGATCGCCAGCCCCGACCCACGCGGGTGGGAGCGCTGGAGCTGTGCGGGGGTGCCGAAGGAAGCGAACCACTGGACGGGGAATAATTTTCCTGGCTGGTGCTTTTTTGATGCCGACAAAGCTATCCGCGTTGCCACCACCGCCATCAACACGAGTGAGCGCAGGGCGGCATACCTGCGTCAGCAGCAACTCTTCTCACAGGAACTGCCAGTGCTACCTCTGTTCCAGCGCGTAGATCTGACCATCAGCAACCCGACAATGGTGGGCGTGAAGCCCGATGCAACGGCTCCGTTCACATGGAACGTGGCCTCTTGGGTGCGAAAGTAGTGACAAGGGGTCAGGGGTCAGGGGTCAGGGGTCAGGGGTCAGGGGTCAGGGGTCAGTGTGACAGTTCATAGTAGCGGCTTCAGTCGCTTGGCACTGAAGCGCCTACTACGAACGGTGCATACTACAAAGCTGTTTTGAACCATGTCTTTGCGTTCCATCGTGCGTTTGACAAGGTTCGCAGGTACTTTACAGTTTGGGTACTTATAAGGCACTCTAATGCGCTGTACCTGAAACCTGAAACCTAGCACCTGAAACCTTGTCTTTGACGCAAAGACCCCGCGCTATTTATGAAAGGACAACCCGTATGGATAGAACTGTGAGCGAAATCATGCATCCCGGCGTGCTGACATGTCAGCGCAATACTCCCATTCAGGAAGTCGCTCGACAAATAGCTGAGCGGGATATTAGTGCGTTAGTGGTGGTAGATGACGAGGGGAGCATGATCGGCCTGATCTCACGAACCGATCTGGTGAATGCGCGCCTCTATGAGCAGCACTGGAACGGTCTCACCGCTGGCCATATTATGGTCACTGATGTGGTCTCGGTTTATGCCACTGACTCGCTCCAGCATGCGGGTAAGCAGTTGATGGAGCGGCATATCCACCGGGTGGTGGTGGTTGAGACAACCGAGAGGGGGGTACGTCCAGTTGGTGTCCTATCAATCACTGACCTGGTGCGTGATATTGCGCGTCAGTAACCGCAGGGGCTAAAACGCAATACGTTACGAATAAGCAAATCCCATACCAACTTTTCCCCCTCACCCCCTGCCCCTCTCCCACCGGGGGAGAGGGGAGATTTCTGCATCAGAGAGCGATCTGCTCCCCCTCTCCCGTTCTGGGAGAGGGGGCTGGGGGGTGAGGGCTGAGCGGCGGTAGACTCCTTAGGCGGGAGGCAAGACGCAGGAGGCAGGAGGCGGGAGAGTGTTATCAAGATTTGGAGGGATTTTTTTGTGCCCACAACCATTCACCACGGCAACTGCCTCGACGTGCTTCCCACACTGCCCAAAGCCAGCATTGACTGCATCTTCGTTGACCCGCCGTATAACACCACGAACACGATCAATAAAGCGATGGTCTACGACCGCAATGACGATTTTGCACGGAAACGCTGGAAGACGTTCCACGCGGAGTGGGACACGATCCACCGCTACATCCCGTGGGCAACGCAGTGGCTCACCGAGAGCGCCCGAGTCCTCACCGACACCGGGACGATCTTTGTCTGCGGTAGTTTCCACAACATCCCCGACGTTGCCCTCGCGATGCGCCGGGTCGGGTTCTACACCATCCAATGGGTACAATGGTGTATCCCTAACAGTTTCCCCAACCTGTCCATGACCAAGCAGGTTAATGCAAACCAGACCATCATCTGGGCGCGCAAGGGAAAGAGTCACTATTACGACAAGGAGGCGGCGAAGCGCTACAACGACGGTAAGAACCTGCGCGATTACTGGATTATCAACAACGATACGACTGCCGATAGGGGTAAGCCGTGGAAGGCCCACCCAAGTAAGAAACCGGTCGGACTCGTCGCCAGGGCGCTCGACATCGCCCTGCCCAAGCATGCGTGCCACGTCCTCGACTTCTTCGCAGGCGGCGGCAGCACCGGGGTTGCCGCCCAGCATATCGCCAACACTTACGGCATTGACGTACACTGCACGCTTGTCGAGCAGTGCGCCGAATATGTCGGCTGGCTCAACCAGCGGTTCTCGATAACGTAGAGGATGTAGTTCCCCCCTTTCCCCCCGCAAGCGGGGGGAAAGGGGGGTAGTTCGTAGTGCGGGCTTCCAGCCCGCCGACGCGCCATCTGGCGGGCTGGAAGCCCGCACTACGAATGGTAGTAGTCGCGGATCTGGATGATCCAGATGAGGATTCCGTAGGCGAGGGTGCTGCCGAGGGCGGCGAGGGCGACGAATCTGCCGATGCGACCTCGGCGGTAGATGGCGCTCAGGAGCGGGCCGGCGCTTAGGCAGAGGGCTGGGTAGAGGAAGAGCGACCAGCGCACACCTTGGTCGGCGATGAGCAAGAGCGCCTGGGTGATCAGGGCTCCTAGCCAGAAGGCGCTCAGGGTGAGGCGCAGTCCGCTCGCCCTGGGCTGCCCGCCGCGCTGTGCGTAGAGCATGCCAAGGCCAGTGAGGGCCAGAATACCTAGCAGCGGCGGCAGTGATCGGCCCCGCGAGCGCGGCGGGATAAGGCCGAAGATACCGGATACCGTCTCGCTCAGGATGGCCAGAGGCGAGAGTCCGCTCCTCGCTGCGCCACCCGATACACTCACCCGGTCGAGCATACTGTTTATGTAGATCGGCGCGCTGTAGTAGACGAGCAGGGCAAGGCTCAGGGACAGGGCGGCGATGAGTGTGAGGCGTAGGGGAACTGGGGGGCGGGGGGTGGAGGTCGGGGGGTGGAGGTCGGGGAATGGTAGGACGTTTTGGGCAAGCGAAATCAGCCATGTGGCGGCGGTGAATGCTCCGAGGGAGAGGGTGACGCCCGAGTGGGCCAGGAGCCCTGCGGTTAATGTAGCAACTGCTGCTGCGGCGGGAAGCCGGGAGCCGGGAGCCGGGAGCCGGCTTCCTGCCCCCTGCCCCCTGCCTCCTGCCTCCTGCCTCCTGCCTCCTGCCTCCTGCCTCCTGCC
>JBAXMH010000008.1:0-40088 GCA_037134395.1 Chloroflexales bacterium | reverse complement strand
GCCGATAGCCGATAGCCGATAGCCGATAGCCGATAGCCGATAGCCGATAGTTGTAGCAATCCTCTTGGGGTTGTTGCGCGGAGTTGAGGCTTTAGCCGGATAAGGTCGCCTAAAGGATCGACTCCTTTTCATAAATAATTTATGTTTGCTATATGAGGGTGAATTTGGTGAGCGAACAGGCAGATCGGCTCGGTACGACCCTGGCCTTCATGCGCCAGCTCCCCACCGAGTTGGGCCTCACCCTGGTCTGGATGGTATGCTGTCGTTTAGGAGCCGTATGCGTTGATATGGCCTATGGGAAGTATGAGTACCACAAAAACCTCCATGTGCGACATGCATATGGGGGTTCGACATTGCATGAAGAAAAGAGAGGCAGATGGGGCAGATGCAGGAGGGCGACGGGATCGGGGCGCAGGTGCAATTTTGGGGGATTGCGGTCGTGGCGGCGGGGTGTTGGTTGGGGTGGTTTGGGTATCGGTTCGAGTGGGACGCCAAGTACACGCTCGGGGGGATGATAGACGGGACGGCGTATCGCCCGTTCGTCGGGCGGGCGTTGGTGCCATTGGTGATCCGGGCAATGCAGGCGCAGGCCGAGATAAGCGCGTGGGGCATTATGGTCGCGGTATGGTATGGGGCAATGATCGGGTATCTCGGGGCGTTACGGATGTTGGCGTATGTGTTTTGGATGCCATCGCGACGGTTAGACATGATCGTATTGGGGAGCTTGTTCGGCATGATACCGCTGGTTATGGGATATCGGACGATGTACGATCTCCCGACAGTCTGGTTATTCACGCTTGGCTTGGCGTTCATGGCGCAGCGGCAATGGACATGGTTCTTGGTTGTCTACAGTATCGGGTGCGTGAACCGGGAGACAACGGCGCTGTTGACGTTGGTTTTTCTGATGACGTGGGCCGACGGGTGGGGCGAGCGTCGGATGTGGACATTGGTAGCGATGCAAGCTGTGGCGCTCGTGGCGATCAGGGGAGCGCTGGCGTGGATATTTCGGGACAACCCCGGACATATGGTGGATTTTACATTATGGTTTCAGATCGTGATTGCGACGCACATGCCGATCGAAAGTGCGGCACATCTCGGGCTTGGGATCGCGGTTGGATTGCTTGTCGCCGCCGAGGTGCGCCAAAAGCCGAGGTTTTTGCGTCGGGCATTCGTGGTACTGGTACCATCGCTTATGGTGATGTACGCGCTATTTGGGAACCCCTGGGAGATCCGGGTCTTTCTCGAAGGGTTCCCGACGGTATACTTGCTCATGTGGACGCCCAGGTTGGTCGGTCAGTTGAGAACCGAATGTGAGCTTCACTCAGTACCCGCTGCGTAGCCTGCCCCCCGGTGCCGAGCCGTGGGATCGCCTGCGGGCGCAGCACTTACCATGATCGGGTGCGCCCGTGAGCGCCGCTCCTGCGCCCGCCGGAGGCGTGCGTGGCCGGGATCGTATCATGGATCATGGTCTCGCTGGCTGTGACCTTGGTAATCGCAAGCCTCTCCTACCTGCGGCTCGCGGTGCTATGGCAGCATAACCTGCGTACGCGCCTGATCGCACTCACGATGTGGGTAGTTATCTCGCTGATCGGGGGCGTCGGGTAGCCCATCATGCTCTCACTCCGCTGGTGTACGTGCTGCTGGTCACACTTGCTCGGGCCACACGAAAGTGATCACGAATGAACTGGTTGTTTCGCCGAACACTCATCGCTCTTGCGGTCTTCCTGCTTGCCACTCTCTGGCTGGGCATGCTGCATTCGCCCGAGCCGAGTTGGGATGAGGGCTGGACTCTGTCAGTGGCCCGCACCTGGGTGGAACGTGGCATCTACGGCCAGCCGCTCCTCGGCGATCTCCGCAACCCGGAAATAGCTGCCTCGTTTCTGACCGTTGCGCCGGTGGCTGTGGCATTCAAGATTCTTGGGGTGGGCTTCTGGCAGGGGCGCACCGCGATTGCCCTGATCAGCGTGGCCTCCCTCGGCACCCTGGCCACCCTCGCCCGCCGACTCTACGGGCCAGTCGTCGGCATGGCGGTGGTGCCGGTGCTTCTGCTGACCACCATTCATACCACAGGGAACCCACTCCACCTCGGACGTCAGGCTATGGGCGAACCCGTTATGTTCCTCACCCTCACCCTGGCCTACCTGTCTCTCACCCTGGCCCTGGCTGGCTCGTGGCCGTGGGCCGTAGCAGCAATGCTGATGGGCGGGTTGGCTCTTGTGGCCAAAATGCAGACGCAGCCCTTCTGGATGGTCTCGCTGCTTACGCCCCTGCCCCTGCTGCTCTGGAATCGCCGCTGGCGCATGTCCGCAACCCTTGCCGCTATCCTCGCTGGCTCGTTCGTCACCGTCAGGCTGGTCGGCTATGGCTGGGGTCTGGTGATGGCTGGACGCACGCTGCCGAGCGAGGGCGTCACCGGACTCGTTCGCACCGTAGCCCTGGTGATGGAGATCTCTAGCCGACAGTTGGCGCTTGTATTTAGCGCCCTGATCGCCATCCCCGCCCTGCTTGGCATGGCCCGGGCGGGATGGTACATGGTGCGTGGCCTCGCACATGAGCGATGGGAAGACCCGATCCAGGTGTCTCGTCTGGTTCTTCTGGCCTTTGTTGTCAGTTGGTACGCCTGGTTCCTGCTGCTCGCCGTGGGCTGGTCACGTTACCTCTACCCGGTGGTCTTTTGCGGAGCCATCTTTGCCACGGCGATGCTAGCCGAGTGGACGGGGGGCTTTCGCCCGCGCGAGGTGCTGGCCCGCCTGCGCGCCGGGGGCGGGCCGGGTCGCGCTGCCCTGGTGGCCACGGCGCTGCTGGTGATGAGCATGCCCGCCTCACTTTTCTCTCTGGCCTATACCTACCAGCTTAACAATGACCAGCCTCTGCTGGCGACCGCCGCGTGGATTAACAGTCGCACGCCGCCCGGCTCAGTGATTGAGACAAACGAGAGCGAGCTATTTGTCTATCTTGACCGGCCCTACCACTTCCCGCCCTACCAGCTTCACGTCGTAGCGAACCAACGGCAGATCCTGGGCGAGGATGTACCCTTCGACTATGACCCCTTAGTCGCCAACCCAGACTATCTTGTGGTAGGGCGTCAGGGCGCAATGTGGGGCATCTACGAACCCGTGCTGACAGCGGGCTCCTTTCGCCTAGCCCAGCAGTATGAGATCTACACCATCTACGAGCGGGTGCGCCCGTGAGCGCCGCGTTTGCGCCCGCCGGAGGCGTGCGCAAACGAGATCGTATCGTAATCTCGCTGGCTGTGACCTTGGTACGTGCAAGCCTCGCCTCCCTGTGGCTCGCCAGCGCAGGAGTGATGGCCACAGACTTCACCGTCTGAACCTACCTACCTGCACTCGGGTGCATCCTCTGGGATCAGTGTACGCTGATCTCAGAGGATACGGGCGAGACGGCTGGGGCAGAGATGAGATAATCGAAGGTTATTTTACGATGAAAAATGGCCTGATACGCCAGCACATCCCTGAAATTTGCCTCGCCCTGATCTGGGGGACGCTGCTCTTCTACAACCTAGGTGGCGCGCCGCCCTGGTGGGACGAGGGCTGGACGATGTCGGTGGCGAGGAATGTGCTCGAATACGGATTTTACGGGCGTCTGAAGCTGGGGGCGCTGGCACCCAACGGCCTGGAAGCTGCGCCCCCCGTGGTCGGGATGGTCGCCCTGGGCATGCGCCTCTTCGGGATCGGACTGTGGCAGGCCCGTCTGCTGCCAACACTCTGCACGGCGGGCGCGCTGGTGTCGCTCTATCTGTTGGGCCGGCGGCTCTACGGGATCAGCGTTGCGCGTGGGGCGATGGTAGTATTGCTGCTGCTTGTAGCACTGCCCAACGTCCATCCGCTGCTGATCGGCAGGAATGTGCTGGGCGAGATGCCCATGCTCTTTGCGGTTCTACTGGGCTACCTAGCACTGCGTCAGTCCATCGCCCGCTCGCCGCTCTGGCTGCTGATCGCCATACCAATCTTCGCACTGGCTATTCAAATCAAGATCCAGGCCATGCCCTTCTGGGCCATGTCACTGCTCGTGCCACTCGTGGTCTGCATGATCCTGCGGCGCTGGCGTGAGGCTGTCATATTTGCCGCTGCCCTGGGCGGAAGCTACCTGACGCTGCGCTACGGGCTGGTGCCGTTTGAGGCGCTGCTGCTGGCCGGTCGGACGCTCCCTGGCGAGCCGATCAGTGGGCTGATTGAGGTGGTGGCTGCGGTAACACAGTCTTTTAACCGCCTTTACACGTTCCAGATCACGCTGACATGGCTGTTGCCCTTTTTTATCGGCCTGAGCGTGGCCATGTGGCGTTGGGTACACGATGCCCGTGCGCAGGCCACCGACGCCGATGGCCTGACCCGTTTGGTTCTCCTGGTCTTCTGTGGCAGTTGGTGGGCCTGGTATGTGGCCCTCTCGGTAGGTGCGCCGCGCTATGTTTTCCCGGCTGTGATGATCTCCGGCCTCTACCTGAGCGCACTGCTCTCCGACCTGACGAGCGGATTTGACTGGCAATCCGCCCTACACGATGTCGCCACCGTGGGCCGTGTGGGCCTGCGCCGACGCAACCTGGGCGCGCTGCTGACGTTGGTCATGCTGGTTTGCTACATCCCCGCCACTTTGCTCTATCTGCACTACTACTACACGGCGGGGTTTGATAACTCGGCTGAGCGCGTGGCCGATTACCTCAACACCTCCACACATCCCAACGCCCTGATTGAGACCTACGAGTCCGAACTCTATTTCTTCCTCCAGCGGCCCTACCATTATCCGTCAGATCAACTCCACGTCGCGCTGATCCGACGCACCTCAATTGGTGAAACCATCCCGATCGACTACGATCCTTTGGCCGCCAACCCCGATTACGTGGTGATCGGGCCGTTCGGGGCGAATTTTAATCTCTACGACGAGATACTTCAGCGCGGAAAAATTCGGCTCATCCACCGCGAGGGACCCTACGCTGTCTACGTCCCCGTGCATGTGACCAGCGGGGACGCGCCATAAGCCGGTTGTGAGGTGAAAATAGCCGATAGCCGGGCATCAGCGGCTATTTTCATCGCAGGAAGGAATCTCGACGTTGTCATTCACACGGCTCGTCACATGGACACTACTCGCCCTCACCCTGCTCACCTTTGGCCTGTGGAATCTGGGTGGCCCGGCGATGTGGTGGGATGAGGGCTGGACGCTCTCGGTGGCCCGGAACTGGGCCGAGACCGGGCGCTACGCCCGTCTGCGCGACGGTATGCCCGCCGCCCCTGGCCTGGAGGCGTCGTTCCTGGTGACGCTGCCAGTGGGCATGAGCATGCGCCTGCTGGGCGTGGGTCTCTGGCAGGGCCGACTCTTTGGCGTGATCTGCGCAACACTCGCTGTTCTGCTGCTGGCTGCCTTGGCCGCTCGCCTCTACAATGGCAAGGTTGCGGTGGCAACAGTGATAGCGGCCCTGCTACTGACGCCGCACCCGCAGCTCAACCCACTGCTCCAGGGCCGCCAGGTACTGGCGGAAATGCCGATGCTGGTGTACCTGCTTGGCGGCTACCTCTGCCTCTGGTGGGCGCTCGCCGGGCGGCGGCTGGCGGTTCTCCCCGCTACGATCCTGCTCGGCATGGCCTGGGTCAGCAAAGCTCAGACCGTGCCGTTTCTGATTGTCTCACTGGTGGTACCGATGTTGGCCGCGCTGATCTCGCGGCGCTGGGGTACCTTGATAACCTGCACAGGTGTTCTGGCAGGTGCCGGTCTGGTTGGACGGAGCCTGCCGCCCCTCGCCTATGCGATCCTGCTCGATCATAGCCTGCCGGGCGACCCTATCTCGGGCCTGCTCGATGTAGTAGCGGTGGTACTCACGCCCTTCAACCGGCTCTACGCCCTGACGAACCTGCTCAGTTTCGGGCTGCCCACGCTGCTTGGTGTTCTCTGGGCGCTCAGGCAGGAGGCAGGAGGCAGGAGACGGGAGGCAGGGGGCCGGGAGACGGGTGTTCCTGCCTCCTGCCTCCTGCCTCCTGCCTCCTGCCTCCTGCCTCCTGCCTCCTGCCTCCCGCCTCCTGCCTCCTTCTACACCCGTCTCGCCCTGCTCTCCTTCGTCGGGAGTTGGCTGGGTTGGTTTGTCGCCCTCTCGGTGGGTGTGCCGCGCTATATGTCGCCCGCTGTCCTGGTCGGCTGTATCTTTCTCGCCGCCATGCTGCACGATCTAACCGGCGGTTTCAACGTGGGCCAAAGTGTCGAGCGGCTGATGGCTCTGCTGAGCCTGCGCCAGCCCAGCCGGGCTGGTGCCACCACCCTGCTAGCCCTCGTGCTGACCAGCGCCGCCCTCGCCCTCGCCACCCTCGGTCTGGCCCGCTACTACCCCGACGATGATCGCTCGGCCCAGCGCGTGGCTGCCGCCCTCAACGCCATGCCTCCCGCAACCCGTGTGGAGACCTACGAGAGTGAGTTGCACTTTTTGCTCAATCGGCCCTACCACTACCCGCCCGATCAGCTTCACGTGGAACTGAACCGGCGCAGTCTGCTCGGCCAGGAGACCCCGGTGATCTACGACCCGCTCGCCTCCGACCCCGATATTCTGGTGGTTGGCACATTTGCCAGGGGCAACGATCTGTACGCGCCCGTCCTGGCGAGCGGTGCCTTCCGCCCGATCCTGCGCGATGGGACTTATGAGGTATACCAGCGGGTGCGGTGAAAGTTTCACCCCCGCACCGCTCGGTTGCGGGTGACGGCGAAGATTAGGCCTCCCAGCAGACCCGTGCCGTTGCGCAGGGCGTGCAGGAAGATTGATAGGCTGAGAGCTTGAGGTGCGCTGAGTCCCACTGTGGCCAACAGAAAGATCAGCGCGTTGTCCTGGAGTCCCAGGCCGTTGATTGCGACCGGCAGGGCGGTGATTGCGACTGCAATCGGCACGGTGGCAAAATAGGCCAGTGGAGGTATCTCTAACCCAAAGCCTAACCCTGCACAGTACACTGACAAACAAATTACGATCTGGCGCAGCACCGAAATTCCCATTGTTTCAAGCAAGGTGCGCGGGCTACGTCCAATCACCATCAGTGACTCGTGGACGCGCAGGATAAGTGGGCCGACCCGGTTCCAGACGAATTTTGGTATGATTCGGCCCACAAAGTCAATCAGCTCGCGGTTGAAGAGTGTTATCACGCCCGCGCAGAAAACTGCCACTGCGAGGCTGAGGGTGATGATCACCGCCGGTTCACTCCAAATGCGCGGGAGCAGCAGCACCGCTACCAATCCTACCCCAATGGTTACCGCTAGGCCGATCACGCGATCCATCAGCACCGAGGAGACCGCCACCTCGCGCCGCGTGACATCGGGGGCGATCAGCACCATCTTCATCACGTCGCCACCCACCGATGATGGCAAGAACATGTTGAAGAAGGCTCCAATCAACACCAGCCGCATCACCGAAAGCAGGGGCTTGATCACGCCGAGCCCTACTAGGATGCGCTGCCAACGCCAGGATGCCATCAGCACACTGATCAGATTCACCGCCACCCCAAGCACCAGCCAGGGCAAGCGGGCCTGCGCCAGCACTCCGCCAACATTGCGCAGGTCAACTTGGCTGATGATCCAGGCCACCATCACCGCCGTGAAGATCAGGCGCAGGCCGGTGATCAGCAGCTTTTTCACGGGCGCACCTCAATGCGGGTAATCTCTTGGTCGCTGCTACCTGACAGTTGACTGCGCTGGTCGGTGGCGTATGCCTCGCTGTGGGCCGGGTTGTACCACGCGGTGTGCCATACGTAGCTCCCCGGCGCAACCTCGGTCGGCAACTCAACCTCAAAACGCTCGGTGATCACCTGGCCCGCCTGCCACTGGTTGGTTGGCAGCAGCAGATAGCTAGGCAAGTGGACGATCCGTGCGTCGGGGATGCCGTCAATTCGACTGATGGCGAGCAATCGTCCAGTTGGCACATTTCCACTTAGTTGCCACGCAAACTCGGCCAAGTAGCGCCGCCCGCCCAGGGACGTCACCCGTGCGCCAAGCATGCGGATCGGGCCAAAATCGGCCCGCTGCGGCGGCACTGTGACATCCGTCCCGACGACAATTTCTTGGCGCAGGCCCGACCCGCCACGATCAAAGAAGAGCAACCCGTCGCGGTTCGCCCGCAGCGCAAAGGAAGGATCGCGCAGCAGCAGAGCGATCTCCTGCGCCTCGTAGTCCACCCCGCCCAACAGCGTCTCGCCCGCGAGGGTGCGCCAATCGAATAGCGCGTCAGCTACCACAGCATCCACTTTTGGCAAAATGCTCGGCAGCCGTTTGCCACCAGGGTCGTCGCTGTAGCGCACTACATAGAGCATATTCCGGTCGGCCAGATGTGCGCCAAGGAACATAGATGCGGCAATCGGCACAGTGGGCGGCACATACTCCGCCAGAAAACGATCCTTCAGCGCATCACGGCTGGTCATCCCGTAGATCGAGGGGTCGAGGCCCATGCCCGGAATGTTGAGCCAGAAGGTCGGGTTGAGCGGGGTGTCCACCATCAGCGCGGTGATAATCCCGACGACCAATGTGGTGAAGGCCAGGTCGCCACGCCAGTTGCGAGGTCGCCTTCTGCCTCCTGCCTCCTGCCTCCTGCTCTGCTCGGCCCCATCCACCACAGCCATGACGACAAAGGGCACCACGGCGGCGTAGTGGTGGTAGCGGAAGTCGTAGCCAGCCCCCGGCCCGGTGCTGATCAGCGCGGCCAGGGCCAGAGGCGCGCCCACCAGCAGCCAGCGCCAGCCGCGCCAAGCCATCAGCAGGGCTGGCCCGAAGACTACCAGGGCGTTCAGGATGCGCTCGCCGATGGTTGTGCCGACATCGCCGAGGGAGCCGAAATAAAACTTCGTGTAGGTACTCGCCGCCGATGTCTCGGTACCAATTGGCCTAAACAGCTCGCGCAGGAAGAAAAAAACCACCGCGCCGTAGATTACCGCCGCCGCCACCGTGATCAGCCCGGCTCGCCGTCGCCCACCCCAGAGGAACAAATAGGCACCGATGCCGACTATCGGCAGGGCCATGTACATCTTGCAGCTCAGGGCGAGTGCCGCCCACAGCGCGAAGTTCCGCCAAGCCCGCCGATCAGCCGCGTCCAGGGCGAAGAGCAGCAGGGGCATGGCCAAGGTATCGCCATGGAAATCGAAAAGCACAGCAGTCAGTCCCACCGGGTAGAGCAGGTAGATCAGGGCCACGCAGCGGGCGGCCATACGGCTATCGAGCCGACGTATGGCCAACCGATAGGCGGGGAAAGCCCCGCAGGCCACCAGGGCAGACTGGGCTACCAGCAGGGTTGTCGGGCTGCGCCAGATCGCCACCAGCGGCACAAAGGCGTAGTAGATCAGTTCGACATGCCCGGCCAGCCGACTTACGTTCCCGTTGACACTCGTCACCACCAGGGGCTGGCCGCGCAGCACGCTGGCAATTGCCTGGTACATGTTCCCCAGATCCAGCATCCCCGCGTTATACCCAAGGTAGCGCCGCACACTCAGCCAAGCCAGCATGCCGCCCAACAGCACGATCATACTGCCCAACGTTAGCCATACGGGTGGTGTAGGTGATTTCTTCATAGCACCAGTTTCAGGGCTATCGCTCTAACCAACCCGCCGGGCGATCATCCGCACGGTGCCGCTCGACCGCACGGCGGCGGAGATCAGCCCGAGCGGCATGAATAGGGCGAGGGCCAGCGGGTTTTCGTAGCGGAAGAGTTGGGCGAGGCGCGGCCGACCGCATGAGATGAGCCAGAAGCGCACGCTGCCAATCCAGGCGTTCGGCGCGGCGGTGTGGATCAGTCGCTCGGCTTGCAGCCCCGATGCGGCCAGGAGCAGAGCCAGCGCCCGGCGGGGGAAGAGATACGTGTGGCGGGGAATATCGTAGCCGTACCAGTCAGCGCCGAAGATGCGCGCTGAGAGCGAGTCGACGTTCGGGAAGGTTAGGATACAGCGGCCACCGGGACGTAACACCCGCGCCACCTCCAGCAGCGCCGCCCGAGGGTCGGGCAGATGTTCCAGCACGTGGCGCATCACCACCAGATCGCAGCTACCCGACGGCAGCCCGGCCCCTGGCAAATCCCCGGCGCGCACGTCAAGCCCGTAGCGCTCGCGGGCCACCCTGGCCGCCTCGGTACTCAACTCCAGCCCAATCAGATGTGGCCTCCCAGCCCACCGCAGGTCGTCCAGAAACTCGCCGGTGGCACTGCCCACCTCCAGGATCAGGCTCTCGCGGTGGGTGTAGCCCAGGATCTCGCGCACCTCGGGGCGGCGGGCGAGGCGCCGCAGCACCATCAGCAGGCGCTGGCCCTCACGCATATAGGGGGCATACTCCCGTGGGTAGATCTCGTCCAGTTCATCGGGCGTATCCGGGCGCGGGCTGAGGTAGACCATGCCGCAGCGCGTACAGCGGTGCAGGCTATAGGTGCGTGGGTTCTGCGGGAGCTGGCGGTCACGGCCAGAGACGAGCGGATTCCTCTGGGCGCTACCGCACAGGCTGCACGGGATCTCTTTCACTAGCGGATCCTTTGGGGCTTTGGGCGGCGGGTACGGCACTTGGGCGCCGACCGGCGGCGAAGACGAGACCGCCGATCATGCCGGTGACCATGCGCGTCGCGTGGATGAAGAGTGATAGGCTGAGCGCCTCGGCGCTACCCACGCCGATGGTACCGAGCAGCAGGATCAGGGCGTTGTCCTGCAGGCCGATCCCGTTGATCGCAATGGGCAGCGCCGTGATCGCCATGCTGATCGGTACCATCGCGAAGTAGGCTACGAGGCCGGCGGTCAGCCCAAACGCCTGTCCGGCGCAGAGTACGGATAGCGAGATGATCAACTGGCGCAGCAGAGAGACCCCCGCCGCCGTCAGCATCGCGTCAGGTCGGCCCCGCAGCCCCACCAGCGACTCGTGGATGCGCAGGAGCGTCCCGCCAACTCGCCGCCAGATCACACCCGGCATCAGCCAGCCGATCAGGTCGAGTAGCCGTCGGCTAAAGAGCGCGGCCAGCCCCACGCAGAAGATCAGCGTCACCCCGCCAAGCGCGCCGATCACTGTTGTGTTGCCCCACACGGCGGGCAGGAAGATCACCGCCACCATGCCAGCCCCAATCGTTACCGCCATGCCCATCACCCGATCCATCAGCACCGAGGAGACGGCGGCCTCGCGATGCTCCATCTCGGGGGCGATCAGCACCATCTTCATCACGTCGCCACCGATTGATGAGGGCAGGAACATGCTGAAGAAGGTACCCACCAGAATGATCCGCAGCAGGGGCCAAAATTTTCGCTGTACGCCCATGCCATCCAGTAGGGACTGCCACCGCCAGACCGCGCAGATCAGCGAAGTGGCGTTGATCGCCGCCGCCGCGAGCAGCCAGCCCAGGCTGGCCCGACCAAGCACGGCGCTGACGCTGGCGAGGTCAACCTGCATGAGCAGCCAGGTTAGCAGGACGACGCTCAGGATGATCCGGACAGCCGACTTCAGCATCAGTCGCCCCCAAGTGTGATCGAGTTAACTGAGGGTTTAGCCGATGTGCCGTCGGCTTTCCGTGACCGGCGGGCGATCACCTCATCGTACATCGCGTTGATCGTGCGGCCAATTGTGTCCCAGGAGTAGCGCGCCTCGGCCAATTCCCGCGAGCGGCGACCAAGGTCGTCACGCCGGACATCGTCGTGCAGCAGCCCGATAATCTGTGTCGCTAGGGCCAGCCCGTCCCCGCAGGGCGCGTAGCTGCCGACATCCCCCAGGGTGGCGCAGTTCCCCGGTAGGTCGAAGGCCACGCTGGGCAGGCCACAGGCCAGATAGTTCAGCAGCTTGCCGTTGCCCTCCATGCGCGTCAGCTTCGCTGAGACGGCTATATCGCCCAGCGAGAGGTAGCGTGCGGCTTTGGTGTAGTCAATCCGCCCCGGAATCGTCACCCGCGTACTGACACCCAACTCGGCAGCACGTGCCCGGTAGCGATCTTCAAACGGGTAGCCCATCAGCAAAAAATGTGCGTCGGGGCATGCCGCCAGCACCGCCGGGATTGTCGACTCAAGCAGCAGATCAACCCCCTGGTACTCGCTGAGGACGCCCAGGAAAACCACGACCTTGCGGTCGTGGGGCAGCCTCAACTCGGCGTAGAGGTCGCCCAGGCTGGCCTTCGGGTAACGCCGGAACGTCTCCAGATCCACGCCGTAGTCTACCGGAAAGACCCGCGACTGGTCGAAGTTGAAGATGCTCTGGAGCGACTCGCTGATGTAGGTCCACATCAGCATCGCGTCCACCTGATCCAAGATGCGCTTCTCGGTGAAGCGGGCGACGCGGAAGAGAACTCCGTCGGCCCTAATAAATCCGTGGTTGACCATCTCGCCCGCCAGACTACCTTGCAGGTCAAGCACCAGTGGCACGTCGAGGGCGCGGGCCACCGGCAGGGCAATCCCGGCACCCTCGTGCAGGTGCGCGTGGATGAGATGCGGACGGTAACGGCGGGCCACCTGGAGCGTGCGCGCCATCAGCATCACATCCAGGTAGAGCTTGTGCCACGACGGCCCCGGCGAGCGTTTGCGGTACCAGGGTACGGGCGGGATGCGGTGGGTGACGATCCCGCCAATATCGTTGCCGAGATGGTAGGTGACGATCTGGACATCGTTGCCGAGGCGAAGCTGTGACCGTGCGACCTCGTAGATCTGCACGTGGCAGCCGCGATCAGAGAAGTAAGGTGTTGGGGCGACCATCAGCACGCGCTTCGGTGAACTCATGTCCGTCTCCAGTGCTTGATATGCCTACGTTGCGTTAATCTCCTCGCGCACCACATAGATCTGCTTGTGCTGGGTCTCGTAGTAGGTTCGCATCAGCAGTTCGCCCATCAGACCGATACCGATGAACTGTACGCCGAGGATGATCAGCAGCACGCCGAGCAGCAGCAGTGGCCGCGAGCCAATATCGGCGTTGTAGATGATCTTGGTGAACGCGAGGTATAGGCTGATCGCAAAACCTACCAGTATCGAAACCAGACCCCATAGGCCAAAGATCTGCATGGGCCGGGTCGAATAGGAGAGCAGGAAGCGCACCGTGATCAGGTCGAGCAGCACCCGCACGGTGCGGCTGATTCCGTACTTCGACGTGCCGTAGCGCCGTGGCTCATGGCGTACCGGCATCTCCGTCACCGCTACGCCCTGCCATGAGGCCACCGCCGGGATGAACCTGTGCAGTTCGCCGTACAGGTTAATGTTCTTCACCACATCGGCGCGATAAACTTTCAGGGAACAGCCGTAATCGTGCAGATGCACGCCCGTAACCCAGGAGATCAGCCGGTTGGCGATCATCGAGGGCAGTTTCCGGTTGATAAAGGCATCCTGGCGACGAGCGCGCCAGCCGCTCACCACATCGTAGCCCTCGCCTGCGCGGGCCAGCAGCATCGGAATGTCGTCCGGGTCGTTTTGCAGGTCGGCGTCAATGGTGACAATATAGTCGCCACGGGCGCGGTCAAACCCCGCAGCGAAGGCCGCCGTCTGGCCAAAATTACGTCGGAAGCGCACCACGCGCAGGCGCGGGTCGCTGGCGGCCAGTTCGCTCAGCAGCGCAAAACT
Organism: Chloroflexales bacterium; assembly: GCA_037134395.1. GTDB lineage: Bacteria > Chloroflexota > Chloroflexia > Chloroflexales > Chloroflexaceae > Oscillochloris. Next base: position 26,565 of record JBAXMH010000008.1, on the reverse strand, counting down.
TTGATCACGCGATCCGTCATCCACGGCCAGGATCTCGTAGGCGTGGCCGTAGCGCTCCAGGGCCGCGCTCAAACGACGATAGAGGTGCGGAATGCTATCCTCCTCGTTGTAGATCGGCACAACGATGGAGAGCGAGGGTGATGCGCCAGTGGCCAAAATGGCCGGACGATCAGATATATCAACAACTGCAGTGGGCATAAGATGAATATTCCAACGTCATAACATCTGATGAAAATGGCTATCGGCTATCGGCTATCGGCTATCGGCTATCGGCTATCGGCTATCGGCTATCAGCCATCGGCTATCGGCTATCGGCTATCGGCTATCGGGATGCTCGCAGCTTGCTCAGTGCAACCTGGAGATCGTCGGGCAGGGGCGAGCTAAACTCGCGCCACTCGCCGCTGGGCAGGCGGAAACCAAGCTGCTGCGCGTGCAGGAACTGCCGCCCCAGGCCAAAATTCTGCCGCCCCTTGCGCGCCCCGTAGATCGGGTCACCTAGCACCGGACGCTGGATGTGCAACAGGTGAACACGGATCTGGTGGGTGCGCCCTGTCTCCAGGCGCACCTCCAGCAGGGTATAGGCTCCCAGTTCTTCCATCACACGGTAGTGCGTGCGCGCCACCCGTCCCTGCGGCGTCACCGCCATGCGCAGCCGGTCGCTCGGATGTCGGCCCACGGGTGCATCAATCACGCCCTCGGATTCTTTAAAGCGACCCTCAGCTACCGCCAGATAGATCTTGCGCATCTGCCGTTCGCGCTGCTGATCTGACAGATCGCGCAGAGCCGCGTCGTTGCGGGCCACCACTAGCAGCCCTGATGTCCCCGCGTCGAGCCGGTGGACAATGCCGGGCCGCAGGTCGCCAGAGACCTGCATATCGGGGTAGCGCGCCAGCAGCGCATTCACCAGAGTGCCGCCAGGATGTCCCGGCGCGGGGTGAACGACCATCCCAGCGGGCTTATCCACCACCACCACATCCGCATCCTCATACGTAATTGATAGTGGGATCGACTCGGGAGCCAAGGCCACGGGCTGCGGTGGCGGCACTGCTACCTCTACCATATCGTCTGCGCACAGGCCGTAGCTTGCCCGCACCGGGCGACCATTCACCGTGATCTGCGCAGCGGTGATCAGGTGCTGCACATAGGAGCGCGAGAACACCGGCAGCATCCGTGCCACATAGCGGTCGAGCCGCTCGCCCGCCGACTCGGACTCTACCGTCAGATTGTAGCGTGTCACGTTCACCCTATGGTCGCCGTAAGGGTGCAGCAACGCCGCGCTGCTGCACCCTTACTCCAGATCTCGGTTAAGCAGATCGCTGAGCAGCCCGTCGTCGCGAGGGGTAGGATGGGGCGCAGCGGGCAGATCATCGCCGATAAAAATCAGGTAGATAGCCAGTGCCGTCACCCCGGTGCTAATCGCGCCGTCGGCCAGATTAAACACTGGCCACCAGCCCACGCTGATAAAATCCACTACCGCGCCGAGTCGCAGTCTATCAACGATATTGCCCACCGCCCCGCCGAGGATCAGTCCCATTGATACCTGTACCCAGGTGCTACGGTTCGGCAGATGAAAAATGTAGGCGTAGATAGCTCCGGCGGTGATCAAGATCGAGGTGAGGGTGAAAAGTTGGGGCATATGCCGAAAGAGCCCGAAGGCCACCCCGGTGTTTTGCGAGTACACCACGTTCAACCAGGGTGGGCCAAGCGAGATCGCCCGCAAGAACGGCTCAGGGCCAAGCCACCACACCACCCACGCCTTGCTCAACTGGTCGCCCGTGAAGATCAACAGCCCCAGGGCGGCAGGGATCGCCCAGCGTGCGGGGATCATGCGGAGCCGAGATGACATCGGGAGCCTCATTGCGAAACCACGGGCCGATCATCCCGGCGCTGTGCGATCTCCTCACGCAGAAACTGGAACATCAGCAGGGCCGCGCCAACCGTGATCGCGCTGTCGGCGAGGTTAAACACCGGGAACCAGCCCACTTGGATGAAATCAACCACGTAGCCCAGGCGCACCCGATCAATCAGGTTGCCAAAGGCCCCGCCTAAGATCAGGCCCAGGATCACCTGGACAAATGGGCGTCGGTTTGGCAGTTGCGTGACGTAGAAGTAGATCGCGCCCGCAACGATTGCCAACCCTGTGACGGTGAGCAATTGCGGCTTGCCTTGAAACAAGCTAAAGGCAACCCCGGTATTGTGCGAGTAGACGATGCGTGCCGTGTCGCCAATAACCGCGACGAAACGTGTCATCGTTTCGGGGCCAAGGTTGTGTACGATCCAGGCTTTGCTCACCTGATCGGCGGCGATCACCAGAGCGGCGATGGCCGCTGGAACCGCCCAGCGAGCGTGTTGATCCAGTCCCACTATACCCCCATCCTGCCGGTGCGACGGTAACGCCGCACACACGTTATATGTGTTCATTATACCATTCGGTAGTGGGGGCTGGGAGGTAGGACTGGGGCAAAGCAAGGCTGATGCAAAGTCCTCAAATTGCCGCCCGCTCCCCCACCCCCTGCCCCTCCCCCACGCGGGGGGAGGGGAGCCGGATCTCTTTCTGGTGCGAAATACCCCCTCTCCCCCGGTGGGAGAGGGGCAGGGGGAGAGGGGGCAAGGTCGGCATAGGAACTGCTCATTCGAAAAGTATTGGGGCTAAAGCCCTCGGCTCTTGGGAGCCCGTCTGTTTACGGGCCGGGCGCGTGACCTTGCTCGCCCTGGCATGATCGCCCGCCGTGTGGACACAGTGGGGTGTGCGTGCTATAGTCCAAAGTGCTATAAAGAGCGGAAGTGTAAACAATAATTCTGTGGGCTGCGATGATCATCCCTTTTCAGATTGTGATCGGCGGGCGTGGGTCGGGCGGTGCCTGCGGGCTACGTGCGACGGCGGCGGGACGCAGCGCCGAGGCGAGCGTAGAGATCCCGCTACCCGATAGCGACCCGGAGGTCTATGGGGCGGCTTTGGGGCAGGCAGTGTTTGGGCCTGCTGTACGCCAGTTACTCCTCGATGTGGCCCGTGGGGCGGATAATACCGGGGCGCGCATCCAGATTCAGCTACGGACAGCCCCGGATCTTGCGGAACTGCCGTGGGAGTGGATGAGCCTGGGGTCGGAGACGCTCTGGCAGCCAGCCATCCGCGAGGACTACACGCTGGTGCGAGTGATGCAGGGGGTGCGCCCGCTGCCTGCGTTGGCGGTAGCGGCACCGCTTCGCCTGCTGATTGCGACGGCACCGGGCTGCGGCGGGCAGGCTGATGCCCTGGGAGCGGCCCTGGCTGGCGAGGTGCGCGCCCGACGCCTGATCGTGGATCGGCTCCGCGACGCTGATCCGGCGGGCCTGGCCGATGCCTTGGCCGAAGAACCCTGTCACCTGTTACATCTGATCGCTCCGGCTGCGCCCGGTCTCAGCGGTGGCCCGGCACGAGCGGCCCAGCCACGTCTGCGCCTGGGCCGTAGCCTTGACGCTCAAGCTCTGGCGAGTATCCTCAAGGATTCCCCCGACCTGCGCATGGTGACGCTCTCGGGCAACGAGCCAGACTCAGCCGGGCCGATGACGGCTCTGGCGGCGGCGCTGCATCAGGCGTGCGGACTGGCAACGCTGGCCCTGGGTGATCTGGAGGGTGATCACGCGACTGATTTTTGTGCGGCTTGCTACACGGTTGTGGCTGCAGGCGAGCCGGTTGATCTGGCGGTCACGGCGAGCCGGGCGGGGCTGGCAGAGTTTGATGGATTGTGGGGCGCACCGCAGCTTATGCTAGCAGCGGGCGGTGAGGAGTTGTTCCGCATCGGCGCGGCTGAGGTGCCACGCATCGCGAGTCCTGAGCGCCGCCCCGAACGCCACCCGCAGCCCGTCTCGCGCAGTTCCTCGGTCCAGCGCCAGGAGCGGAGCAGGCTCGATGCGGCAATCCAGATCTTTCAGCCTCTGGCCCGCCCGCAACCGCGTTCCGCTCTGCGCGGGCGCGGTGATGCGGAGGTTCCGGCACCTCGGCTCAGTCCACGGGTTATCGTCCTGATTGTGGCGAGCCTGATCTTGATCGTGATGGTGAGCCTCAGTCTGCGCTGGCCGGACTCGACCAGCCCGACCACGTCAACCACGCCGACCGCACAGGGCGCATCGGCTCCTCAGAGCAATGCCCCCGCCGGGATCGCGTTGGCAAGCGACGGCAGCGACTCCCGCAACGCCATACTCGCCGACCAGACTCCTACCGCCGCAGTGGTGAATACGCCGTCTGGTTCCTCCTCAGGTCTGCGTGGGAACCCGCTCGATATTCCTCCACCAAACGGGTTTGCAACTTACCTGGCCGTCGAGGGCGATACCCTTGACTCGGTGGCGCAGCGGGCGGGCAGCGATCCGCAGGCTATCCTGGCGATTAACCGGATGGCACCAGGTGAACCTTTGCGCGCTGGACGGCCCCTGGTTGTGCCGATCTACAGAACTGGCACGGCCTTGCCTGAGGCTCCGATTATCGTGCGGGGGAACACGACCCGGCCCGAGGTGGCGCTGACTTTCGACATTGAGATTGACGACCGGACACTCTACGCTTTTCTTGACATTCTGGAGGCACGCGGCCTCAAGGGAACGTTCTTTGTAACCGGGCGTTGGGTCATTGCGTACCCCGATGCGGCGCGGCGGATTGTGGCCGATGGTCACGAGATCGCCAACCACTCGCTGACTCATCCCTTCTTCACCCAGATCGGCATGGATGGCGTCTCCCCCGAGCTTGATCAGACTGAGCAGCTTGTGCGCAAGGCGACGGGTGCCTCGACACGGCCTTATTTCCGCTTTCCGTACGGCGCATCAAACCAGACGGCGATTGATCACGTGGCCACCGATGGCTACGTTCCCTACCACTGGAGCGCCGATGATGCCGCCATCCCAGGCTGGATGAACCGCGCCACCGCCAACCCCGCTCAGGTCTACGGTGAAATCCTGCTGATGCACCAGCGCCAAAGTACGGTAGACTCCCTGCCTGGCTGGCTCGATAAGATTGCGGCGCTCGGCATTCGCCCCGTCTCCCTCGGTGAATCGCTGCGGTAGCGGCGATGCAAATCAGGGTGCCGCCCGACCCCCACCCCCGGCCCCTCCCCCACGCGGGGGGAGGGGAGCAGGACAGCTTTCTGGTGCGGAATACCCCCTCTCCCCCGGTGGGAGAGGGGGCAGGGGGAGAGGGGGGACACTGACTTTGCACCGACACCTATATCGGCATCGCTGGCCGCTAGATGGGGTAGTATAATCTCAGCAGCGTAGACTATTGTTGCAGGTCAACGCAATGACATCACCTGATCATGTCCAGCGCGTCCGTATCTACCTCAGCCGAGATGATAAGTGGGAGGGTCGCCCGCTCTACCTTACGGTGATGGATCGGCTACGCTCCGCCGGGGCCACTGGGGCCACTGCGATCCAGGGTCTCGCAGGCTTCGGCCCCGGCCAGCGTATCCGCGCCGGCACGGTTGAACGGATTGACCAGCGCCCGCCCGTGGTGGTCGAGTGGATTGACCGCAGCGACCGGGTGGCGCGTCTACTGCCGTTGCTCGACGATATGCTCGGGCAATCGCTGATCACGCTTGAGGATGTGCCGATCTACCGCGCCATTATGCGGGCCAACGGCCCCTTCGCCGCCGACCGCACGGTCGGTGATACGATGCGCGCACCAGCTCCTTCCGCTCCGGTTGATGCTCCTCTCAGCGCGGCCTTGGCTCTGCTGATCGAACACCAGATCGCGGCGCTGCCCATTGTTGGCACGGACGGCACCCTCGTCGGGCTGCTCACCGAGCAGGATCTGGCATGGCGCGCCGGGCTGCATCTGCCCCCGCACCTGCTGGGCCTGCTCGAACCCGCCGAGCGTGACGCGATCCTCAGCCCGTTGCTGGGCCGATCTGTTCGTGAGGTGATGAGCGTCGAGCCACGCAGCGTCTCCCTTGGCACGAGCTTGCCCCAGGCTCTTGTCACGATGGTCGAGTGGGGCTACGCCCAAGTTCCGGTGGTGGATCGCAGCGGGCATCTGGCCGGAATCATCGGCCAGGAAGACGTGCTGCGCGCCGCTGTTGAGCAGGTTCCTGCCGATGAAAGCGTCATAAATTCTGTCGAACCACCCACCACCGTCAGCCTGGTGATGCAGACACACACTCCGCAGCTCCCGCTCGGTCGTCCCCTCACCGTTGCCCTTGATCAATTGCTGGCTGCTCCCACCCGCCGCATTTTCATCACCGACGCCACCGGTCACCTGCACGGCATCATTGACCTCGCCGGCGTGCTTTCCGCCCTGACAGGTGAGGAACGCGCCGCCCTGATTGCTGCTCTCCAGCGCCCCCAGCCCGCCCCCCTGGCGATCAGTCCTGGTCGCCCCCTCGACGCTCTGGTCTCGCTCGATCCTCCCACCCTCGCGCCCGATCTGCCGATTAACCGCGCCGCTCGCCGTCTCTTAGAACTGGCCACCGATAGCATGCCCGTCGTCAATGCAGATGGCCAATTGTTGGGTATAATAGCGCGCGGCGGCCTGATCCGGGCTCTCCTCCAACAGAGCGATTAACCAGGGTGGCGTCCCACTATCTGGGAAACTGCCCGCACCACTATGCAAAAATCTTTTATGATCACCGGCGGTGCCGGATTCCTCGGCATTAACCTCGTGCGCTATCTCCTAGCGCAAGGGCATATGGTTCGCACCCTCGACTTCGCACCCTTCGACTACCCTGAGCGCACGAAGGTTGACGCTCAGACTGGCGACATCCGCGACCGCGCCGCTGTTGACCGGGCCATGCAGGGCGTTGACATCGTTATCCACACCGCCGCTGCCCTGCCCCTCTATACGCCCGCCGACATCTTCTCTACCGACATTGACGGCACCCGCAATGTGCTTCAGTCGGCCCTGGAACATGAGGTTGAGCGGTTTATCCATGTCTCATCCACGGCGGTCTACGGCATCCCCGACCATCACCCCCTTGTTGAAGGCGACAAACTCGACGGGGTTGGCCCCTACGGCGAGGCCAAAGTGCGCGCCGAGCAGATCTGTGCCGACTACCGCTCGAAGGGGCTCTGCGTCAGTATCCTGCGCCCCAAATCGTTCATCGGCCCCGAGCGCCTGGGCATCTTCGCCTTGCTCTACGACTGGGCCAAAGACGGCAAGCACTTCCCGCTCCCCGGCAACGGCAAGAACCGCTACCAGTTGCTCGATGTTGAGGATCTCTGCGAGGCTATCTATCGCTGCGCCACGCTGGATCGTGAGAAGGTCAACGACACCTTCAACATCGGGGCCAAAGTCTTCACGACGATCAAAGAAGATTTTCAGTCCGTACTCACGTACGCTGGCAAGGGCAAGCGGATTATCAGCTTCCCCTCGGCACCTATGGTGCTGGCCCTCACCGTGCTTTCGGCGCTCAAGCTCTCCCCCGTCTACAAATGGGCCTACGGTACCGTCACCGAAGACTCCTTCGTCTCGGTGGAGAAGGCCGAGCGCATCCTGGGCTTCGCGCCGAAATACTCCAACAAAGACTCCCTGATTCGCAATTACCAGTGGTACGTGGCCCACGAGGCCGATTTTAAGGGTTCCACCGGCGTTTCCCACCGTGTCCCCTGGAGCCAGGGCATCCTCAAACTGGCCAAGATCTTCTTTTAGCCTCAGGTTCGTTGTCTAGGCAGACAAAAATGCCAGCTTCGCTGGCATTTTTGTCTGCCTAGATACTACCCATACCGGCTAACGATCAGCCGTATCAGTTCGCTCGTCGAGCGCCCGGCGGCGTAGGGCAACAGGCGCACCTCGCCGCCGTAGGCGAGTACTGCCCGCGCCTCGGGCAGACGATCCAGATCTGGCGGGCCACCCTCGCCCAGGGCGTAGTCCCCACCCTTCACGTAGACATTCGGGCGCAGCGATTCTACCACCCCCTCGGCGGTAGAATCCTCAAAGATCGTCACGTAGTCAACACAGCGCAGGGCCACCAGCAGCGCCGCCCGGTCGTCCTCAGGGATAAGCGGGCGCAGCGGCCCCTTGATCGCCCGCACCGAGGCGTCGCTGTTGAGCGCCACCACCAGCAGATCGCCCAGGGCGCGGGCTTGCTGGAGATAGCCTACATGTCCGGCGTGCAACAGATCGAACACCCCGTTCGTCAGCACAAGGCGCAGGCCACGGGCGTACCAGGACTCACGCAGGGCAACAAGATTCGCGAGCGGTATGATCATAATGGCGCACTCCTGGGAACAAACAGTGATGACGGCGATCATATACCGAGCATCGTTTGTTCGCAAATCTCGGCTATTTGCAAGAACGACAGCCCTATGCTAAAATGCGCGGGCTGAGTTTACTCAGCACGTTTTGTGTGTACTGCCGGCGTAGCTCAATTGGTAGAGCAACGGTTTTGTAAACCGTAGGTTCAGGGTTCAATTCCCTGCGTCGGCTCCAGGTCTGTGGGTCGGTTCCGGAGCGGTCAAACGGGGCAGACTGTAAATCTGTTGGTTAACACCTTCGCAGGTTCGAATCCTGCCCGGCCCACCAAAAATGCAGCATGCAGAAGTCAAGATCGCTGAGGTCGCACTTTCGCATTTTGACTTTCGCGTGTTGCAGTGAACACGCCTACGTAGCTCAGTTGGTAGAGCACGTCTTTGGTAAAGACGAGGTCACGAGTTCAAGTCTCGTCGTAGGCTCCAGATGTTAGAAGTGGCGAGGCGGTCGCAGTACCTCGCCGAATTGCTCGTGCTGGCAAAACCAGCACGAGCGGCGCGTTTTATTGCGCTTTCCAAGGAGACACGAACTTTATGGCGAAGGTAAAATTCGAGCGCACGAAGCCACATATCAACGTTGGGACGATCGGCCACGTGGACCACGGCAAGACGACGCTGACCGCCGCGATTACCAAGGTTCTCGCCCTGCGGGGGGCGGCCCAGTTTCTGGCCTACGACCAGATTGATAACGCCCCCGAAGAGCGCGCCCGTGGCATCACCATTGCCATTCGGCACGTCGAGTACCAAACCGAGAGCCGTCACTACGCCCACGTGGACTGTCCGGGCCACGCGGACTATATCAAGAATATGATCACCGGCGCGGCCCAGATGGACGGCGCCATCCTGGTGGTCTCCGCCCCCGACGGCCCCATGCCCCAGACCCGCGAGCATATCCTGCTCGCTCGCCAGGTGCAGGTGCCGGCCATCGTGGTCTTCCTCAACAAGACCGACATGATGGACGATGAGGAACTGCTGGAGCTGGTCGAGATTGAGCTGCGCGAGCTGCTCAGCAAGTACGAGTTCCCCGGCGACGATATTCCGATTGTGCGCGGAACCGCCCGTGGCGCGCTGGAAAGCACCAGCAAGGACATCAACGCCCCCGAGTTCAAGTGTATTCTCGACCTGATGGCGGCGGTGGATGAGTACATCCCGACCCCGAAGCGATCCACCGACCAGCCCTTCCTGATGCCGGTGGAGGACGTCTTCGGCATCAAGGGTCGCGGCACGGTGGTGACCGGACGTATCGAGCGCGGCAAGGTCAAGGTCGGCGAAACGATTGAGATCGTCGGGATGAGCCACGAGGCGCCCAAGAAGACCGTGGTGACGGGCGTCGAGATGTTCCAGAAGACACTCGATGAGGGCATCGCCGGGGACAACGTGGGCTGCCTGTTGCGTGGCGTCGAGCGCACGGACATCGAGCGCGGCCAGGTGCTGGCGGTGCCGGGGAGCATCAAGCCACACTTCAAGGTCGAGGCGCAGGTGTACGTGCTGAAGAAGGAAGAGGGCGGACGGCACACGCCATTCTTCCCCGGCTACCGGCCCCAGTTCTACATCCGCACCACCGACGTGACCGGGAGCATCAAGCTGCCGGAGGGCATGGAAATGGTGATGCCGGGCGACAACGTGGTGATGGGCGTGGAGCTGATCGTGCCCGTGGCGATTGAAGAGGGTCTGCGCTTCGCCATCCGCGAGGGCGGACGCACCGTCGGTGCCGGGGTCGTCACCAAGATTGTTGAGTAATGCCAAGCCGTGGGCGGCGTGCGGCAACTGTCGTACGTCGCCCTTCCTACGCCACCTATTAAGGACATGTAATGGCCGTGGCTAAAGAAAAAGAGCAAGAGCAGCCGGAAAATGTCGTTGCACGCACGGTCCGCGAGACTCGCGGCGAGCTGCGAAAAGTAGTGTGGCCTACGCGAGAGGAGACGACTCGTCTCACGGTTGTCGTTATCGCCATTTCTGTGACTATTGGCCTGATTCTGTTTGTTGGCGATTCGATCTTCCTATTCTTGTACACACAGCTCGTTTCGCTCCTGAGTTAAGAGCTAGTGATGTGAGGGCTGCTGTGGCCGAGGAAGAAAAAAAAGAAAACACGGAAACCACCGAGGAGCGGCGCTGGTACGTGATCCACACGTATTCCGGCTACGAGAACAAGGTGAAGCAGAATCTGGAGCATCGCATCGACTCGATGGAGATGCGTAACCAGATCTTCCGGGTGATTGTCCCGACTGAGGAAGAGATCGAGATCAAGAACGGCCAGCGCCGCACGGTCAATAAAAAAATCTACCCCGGCTATGTGCTGGTGCAGATGCACATGACCGACGACTCCTGGTATGTTGTTCGCAATACCCCTGGCGTCACGAGCTTTGTTGGCCACGGCAATCGTCCCACGCCCCTTGAGGATGATGAAGTCAAGCTGATCCTCAAGCAGATGGAGGGCGAGGCACCGAAGGTGCGCGTCAGCTACCAGAAGGGTCAGGCGGTCAAGATTACGGATGGCCCCTTCACAGACTTCGAGGGTGTCGTTGATGCGATTGACCACGAGCGTGGCCGTGTCCGCGTCCTTGTCTCCTTCTTCGGGCGCGAGGCTCCGGTTGAGCTGGATTTCCTCCAAGTCACACGCTTGGTAGATTAGAACTGTCCGTTCAGGCGCAAGCTTCGTTTGCGTCGCACTGGGGGCCACTTGGCCCCCTCGTGTGTATCTGGCACCTCACAACCCGGTGGACGAAGCCAGCCGGCTCGGTGAGGGAGGAGGACGCGGATTCGCCGCACCTTCCACTACAGAGGAGTATTGTCGTGGCAAAGAAACTCGTCGCCGTTGTTAAGCTACAGCTTCCCGCCGGGAAGGCTACCCCTGCACCACCCGTCGGTCCGGCCCTTGGACAGTACGGCATCAATATCATGGGCTTTGTGAAGGAGTATAACGAGAAGACCTCGTCTCAGGCAGGCAGCATCGTGCCGGTTGAGATTACGATCTACTCGGATCGCTCCTTCCAGGTGAAGCTGCTTACCCCGCCCGCTGCCGACCTGCTGCGCAAGGCCGCAGGTGCCGCGAAGGGTTCAGGCACGCCGAACCGCACCAGCGCCGGCCAGATCAACCGCGCTCAGTTGCGCCAGATCGCCCAGCAGAAGCTGCCGGATATGAACGCCCTTGATGTTGAGGCCGCTGAGCTTATTATCGCCGGTACCGCCCGCAGCATGGGCATTAAGATCGTTAGTTAGTAGCGTGGGAGGGCCGCTGGCCCGTCTGACCACGAAAGGATTGTTTTATGCCGAAGCACGGCAAGAAGTATCTCGCAGCAGCCGCGAAGATCGACAGGACTCTGTTCTACACGCCCGAGGAGGCGATTAGCCTGCTGAAGGAGACGAGCTTCGTCTCGTTCGACGCCTCGATTGAGGTTCACCTGCGCCTCGGGATTGACCCACGCCACGCCGATCAGAATATTCGTACCACGGTGGCGTTGCCCCACGGCACCGGCAAGTCGGTGCGTGTCCTCGTCTTCGCTCAGGGTGAAGCAATTCAGGCGTCTCTTGACGCTGGCGCTGACTTCGCCGGCGGCGACGACCTGATCGCCCGCGTTGATAAGGAAAACTTCTTCGACTTCGATGTGGCAATTGCAACCCCCGATATGATGGGCAAGGTCGGTCGTATCGGTCGTAAGCTTGGCCCCCGTGGCCTGATGCCAAACCCGAAGAGCGGCACGATTGTGCCCGCCGCCGATCTGCCCCGCACGATCCAAGAGGTGCGCGGTGGTCGCGTGGAATTCCGCAACGATAAGACCGGCATCCTGCACGTGGCAATTGGCAAAGTTAGCTTCACACCGCGGCAGATCACCGAGAATTTTATCTCGCTGATGGAAGCTGTGAAGACGGCCAGACCCAGTGGGGCCAAGGGCGTCTACATCCGCACGGTGACGCTCACCAGCACGATGGGGCCGGGCATCCCGATGAACGTTGGCCTCGTGCAGACAATGAACCAGCCCGCGTAAAGATCACATAATATGATTAACATTGCCAGCAAAGCTGGCAATGTTAATCATATTATGTGATCATTCTTGTCGGTAGATGGTCGTGGATATGGTACAATTCACGCGGCCTAAAATTACATAGCCACCCTAGATAGCGTGGTGGGGCGCACGGGCGTTCCTTAATGGCCAGCAGGCCGCCAGCCGAGGTCGCACGGATATGGTGCTGCGGAACTCTTCCGCCTCATTGTCTGTGTGTGGAAGCCTAGCTTCTCCCTTGGTCGTTGTGTCTAGGACACAGCGGCTTTTTTTACGTCTGCGATTTAAGGAAGGAGGTGAATTCATGCCAACACAGCGCAAAGTTGAGATTGTTGACGACCTGTCTGACAAGATGTCGCGCGTACAACTGGCAGTTGTGGCCGACTACCGTGGCTTCACGGTTGCTGAACTGACGGCCCTGCGGGCCAAGCTTCGCGAGAACGGCGCAGAGCTGATTATCGCGAAGAATACGCTGCTTCGCCTGGCCGCTCGCAAGACGGGGCGCGAGGCAATTGAGCCGCTGCTCGAAGGCCCGACGGCGGTGGCCTTTGCCTACGATAATGTGGCGAAGGTAGCGAAGATCCTGCTGGACGCCACGAAGGTGACGGCTAAGCCCCTGGTGCTGCGCGGCGGACTCCTGGGCAACAGCCCGATTGCCGCCGATGGACTGGATCAGGTAACGAAACTGCCGACACGCGAGCAGGCTCTGGCTCAGGTACTCGGCGCTATCGCCGCACCGGTCTCTGGTGTGGTCGGTGTCCTCAACGCGACAATCACGAATGTCGTTTATGTGGTGCAGGCTCGCATTGATCAGCTACAGCCGCCCGCAGAGTCTGTCGGTGAGGCTGCCTAGTCAGCCTTCCATGTTTTTTTGGCCTATCTTTTTGATCTAGCACACTTTAAGGAGCGTGTTGTAATGGCGAGTGATAAGATTAACGCAATCATCGAGTCGCTGGAGACTCTGAACGTCCTCGAACTTGTCGAGCTGAAGAAGGCGCTTGAGGAGAAGTGGGGCGTTACCGCCGCTGCTCCGATGTTCGCCGGTGCCGCTGCCCCGGCTGCGGAGGCTGCCGTTGCGGCTGCCCCCGTCGAGGAGCAGACCGAGTTCTCCGTCATCCTCAAGGAGATCGGCCCCAACAAGATTCAGGTGATCAAGGTGGTGCGCGAGCTCACCAGCCTGGGCCTGAAGGAGGCCAAGGATCTGGTCGAGGCCGCCCCCAAGCCGGTCAAGGAGGGCGTCAGCAAGGAAGACGCCGAGGCCGCCAAGGTCAAACTGGGCGAGACGGGCGCGGTCGTCGAGATCAAGTAACCCTTCTCGGGTGCCAGAAGGCGGCGGCGGGGCAACCTGCCGCCGCCTTCTGCTACCCCGTGGTATAGAATGATCATTCCTACGCCGAGCAGCCATTTGCCACAAGCCTACGCCGCTTTGGAGGCGTTCCCCGCCCTGCACGCCGAGGTTTCGGCCAGCCTCCAGCGTCAGGCTGCCCACGTTGTGGCCTGTCTCGGTCGCGCAACGGAGCGCACGCGCCTGCTTGCCACGATTGAGGCCGCTGCCGCCGACCCGCGTGGTGGGCTGATAGTTGTCGAGGGGCCGCCCGGTAGTGGGGTGACGAGCCTGATTGCCGCGCTTGCGGTACGCCACCCGATGCCGCTCTGGCTGGCTGATGCCGACCCCGCCGGTCTTCCGGCGCTCTACGCCCAGATCGTCGCTCTGCGCAGGCCCAGCATCGCGCTGATTGACCCGGCTTTGCTGACTGATCCGAGCGCCTTTGCCCGTCTGCTCACTGAGGCAGCGGGGCAGCCCGGTGATCCGCTTACGTTGCTGATTGACATGCCTGCGCCCGATGTGCCCCCGCTTCGGCCCGATCCGCCGTTTATCCCCAACGATCTTCTGCCTGGTGTGACGCTGATTGTTGGCTGCGCCCCCGGCTGCCACCTGCCCGATGTACCCCGGCTGCGGCTGTGCCTGCCCGACGACGATCCGGATGTTGGCAGAGTTGCCGCCGGTCTTCTGTCCGCTGCCGGGTGTGATCCGGCTACGGCTACCCGACTAATCGGCGCATCTGATGGGAACCTGCTCTATCTCGATCTTGCGGCGGGATGGCTGACTGAAGGGTTGATTGACCCAACCACGCCGCCGAATGGCCTTGCCGGTCTGCTAGACTGCTGGTGGCAGCAGCTCGACTCGGTGGGACGACGTATGGCGATCCTGCTCGCCGCCGCCGGTGAGCCGCTCCCGCTGCCCGTTGCCACCGAGTTACTGGGCAGCGACCCCGAGCCGCTCCTGCTGCACTGGGAGTCGCTGCGTTTGATTGACCTGACGGTTCAGGCGACCCGGCGCGTTCCCGATCAAGTTTCTGCTCCACCACTGCTACTGGCGACGTTTGCGCACAGCACCCTGCACGGATTCCTGGCCCGCAGCGCCCCCGATGAACTGGAGCAGGCCCATGGCGATCTGGCCGCTCTCGCAATGAGCAGACTTGCCGATGGTGCCTCAGGCGCTGCGTCCCTAACCGGAAGCTACCTTGTGCGACAAGCGGCTCGTCACGCCGCCCTTGGCCCGGTGGCGGAACGTGCCGCCAGGCTGGCCCGCGTGACTGCACGCGAGCGGGTGCGCGCCCACGAGCGTCAGGCATCGCTGAATTATGCCTATAGCGATGCGGCGTGGGAGATGCGCGCCGCATCTGATGGCCCGCCCTTGCGCACGGTGCGTGCGGTCGCGCTGGCGGGGACGCTGGCCACACGCGCCCGCACGCTGAACGCCGATAGTGCGGTTGAGGCACTGGTGACGGGCTTTGAGCGCGGTGGGCGCGAGGCTACCCTCAAGCGTGTGATCGAACTGGTGGAACGGTTGCCCGACGGGATGGGCAAGGCCCAGATTCTGCGCCGCCTCGGCGAGGTCTGCTACGGCACACGCATGCGTGCGTCGGCGATGCGTCTGCTCTCGCGTGCCCTCGACCTGGAGGCCAACCCGGTCTCACGCGGCTGGCGCGAGCAGCGCGAGCAACTGTTTGTCGCCCTGTCCAGCGCCGCTCTCAGCGTAGGAAAGACCTCTGTCGCTCTCTCTATCGGCGAACGGATCGAGCATCTGGAGCGCCGTGCGATGGTAGAAACCCAGGTGACGCGCTACCTGATCGCAGCCGGTGATCTCGACCGCGCCCGGCGTGTGGCCCACGGAATCGTACACGAGAGCATGGCGGCGTGGGCGCGGGCCGAGGTGGCGGTGGCTCTCACCAGAACCGGTGACGCACGTGGCGCGATGATTCTTGAGGAGATCACCCTAGAGACGGTAGCGGCCTGGGCGCAGATTGAGCTGGCCTGTGACCTCGCCGCCCACGATGATCGCGCCGCCCGAGCCCGGATTGACGCCCTGCCCAGCCCCAGCCAGCGCGACCGTGGCCTCGCCCGACTGGCCCACGCCCTAGCTCTCGCCGAAAAAGATGGTGATGCCTTAGCCGCCGCCGAGCAGATCAGTGCTGTTGAGGTGCGGGTTGCCGCCTTGCTCGATCTGCGCCTCACCCTGGATGGGCTGGTGGCAATGCTCGCCCTGGAGCGGGCAACCAGCGACATTGACGCCCTCACCGGCGATGACCGTGCGCCCCTGCTCGCCTCACTGGCCGCCGCCCACGCCGCCATTGGTCGCCGTGACGATGCCTTGCAGATTACCGAGCAACTGCCCGAGGGTGAGGAGCGCGACCGCGCACTGGCTAAGGTTGCGGTGGCAATCGCCCAGAGCGGTGATTATCCGGCTGCCCAGGTTATCTTGGTGCGGCTCGACGATGATGATGAACGTGATTGGGCCAAAGACGAGATCGCCCGCATCCTGGCGAACAGCGGTAAGTGGGAGGAGAGTCTGACTCTCGTCGCCATGATCGGTGCTGATGATCAGCGGGCGCATACCTCCGCCGACCTCGCGATTGATCGGGCGCGGGCTGGTGATCCGCTGTCTGCCCTCGATTATGCGGCCACTATTGATGCGCCCGCCGACCGGGCACGGGCCCTGACTCTGATCGCCCCTCTGCTTGTCGCATCTGGGCATGTTAGCGAGGCGCTGGCAGTAGATGAACGACCCGGCCTGCTGGCCTCCACCGAGACCCGTGGGCGCTACATGGCGGCGGTTGCCGCCGCTCTGGCAGCGGCGGGCCGCTACGACGATGCCGCAGCGGTGACTGCGCGCATTCTACGGCCCATAGACCGGGCACGCGCTGGGATTGCTCTTGCCCAAGCCCTGGCTCCATCAGATCGGGCCAGAGCTCAGTCCGCCCTCGGTGCCGCCCTCCGCTCTGCCACGATTGGGCGCGAGGAGTCATTGCGCGCCCTGGAACTGACAGCCCCGACTCTGGCGTTCCTCGGTGGTGGGGAACTGCTGTCCGCCGCTGCTGCTGTTGTTGATGAACTTGATAGCTGGATGTAGGATCTCGCTTGCGAAAATGCTGCTTGCTGCTACACTAGCGTAAGCACTTCTCATCTGGAAAGGCATACTCTCTATGAAGCCAGAACAGGCACAGATCCTCCTCAATACACTGCTCCAGAATCTTCCCGATACCTTTGCACTCTACTTCGATAAAGATTTTCGCTACATCGAGGTTCAAGGTGGCGGATTGGAGCGCGATGGCATTACCCCTCGCGAGTCTGTGCTTGGCCGCACGCTCTGGGAAGCGATGCCGTCACTCATGATCCAGGCGGTGGAACCAGGATACCGGGCGGTCTTTGCGGGCGAACGTTCACAGGTTGATCTGCCCTACGATGGCAATATCTACGAAATAACGATGGCACCGGCCCGCGATGGATCCGGCAGCATCGTGGCCGGCATCTCCGTCATACGTGACGTAACCGCCCAGCGAAACATGGAGCATCTGCTCCAGATTATCGCCGGGCAGGAGGCCGCCCTGCGCGAGCTGAGTACACCGCTCATCCCGCTGGCCGATAACGTGGTGGTGATGCCGATCATTGGCACGATTGATGCGCGCCGCGCCCAGCAGATTATGGAGACGCTGCTTGAGGGAGTTGCTGCCAATCAGGCCGATGTGGCCCTGCTCGACATTAGCGGCGTGCGGGTGGTTGATACGCAGGTGGCCGATGCGCTGCTGCGGGTCGCCCAGGCCGCAAAGTTGCTCGGCACGCAGATCGTCCTCACCGGCATCCGCGCCGAGGTGGCCCAAACTATTGTCCACCTGGGTGCTGATATGACCGGAATCGTCACGCGCTCGAACCTTCAGGACGGCCTGCGCTACGCTCTGGCAATGGTCGGTGCCGATATGGCGAAAGCTTCCGCTTTTGCCAAAGGTACTGGCACCCGTTAGCCCAGGCGTAAAGCCTGGCGCTTCATATAGGCCAGGATGGCACTAATCCCGTTGAGCCGCTGCGGGCTGAGGACGCGGTGCAGGCCCATTTCCTGAATAAAGTCAGACGATACGGCGGCTACCTGCGCAGGCGTGCATCCGCGCAGGCCCTCCGCCAGGAGTGATGCGTAGCCACGGGTCGTTGGAGCTTCCTCGGGTACATCGAAGTGAAAACGCAGGCCCACACCCTCGCGCTCAGCATAAACGAAGACGGGACTCATGCACTCGTGAACCTGCTCCATGTGCTGGTGGTTCTGGAGCGATTCGGGCAGGGGAGGCATGCGGTCGGCATACTCTAGCAGAAGCTCCAGTTTCTCGTCCCGGTCGCTGTCCTTAAATTCCTCAACGATCTCGCGCAGGCGCGGCGGCAGATGTGGCACGGTCACTCCTTCGTAAGAGCGCAGCAGCACCGTGCTGCTGCGCTCTTACACTTACCTTCCGCTGCGTTGCTGGAGCAGCCCGATCAGCGAGTTTAGCACGCGGGCGCGGTACTCGGTGGCGGTGGCCACATTCCGCTCGTGAACCTCGAATAGGGCGCCGTCAAGCTCTAGCCCACCGTCGCGGCTTTCGCGCATCGGTACGACCGTCTTGCTGTCGCCGTCGAGCTTCACCTGCGTGTAGGCGGCGGGGCGCTCCGTCTCAAGGTCGGGCGTCGCCGTCGCGCTCGTCAGAACGTAGAAAGTTTTCACCTCCATCACCGACACGTTCTCAATATAGGCGGCGACCCTTTCGGCGGCGGTGCGGATGGAATTCTCGAGCTCGGTGGGCATGATCATGCGCTCCTTTGTCATCTCAGTTGCTGCGGGTATCGGTGAGTAGTTGGTCAATAAATTTCCAGGCGGCGGGCAGGGCAGTGACCGCACCCACCGGCGAGCTGATCATGGTCGCCACAATTGCGGCACCGCGTAACACAGTGGTGAAGGTGCGCAGCATCGCTGCCCGCGAATTAAGGGCCAGGGTCAGGGCGCTGCGGTGTAGATCAGCGTGATCGGGACGCAGATCGCTCACCATCAACGAGCGCACATCGCCCGTCCAGCCCACACTGGTGCGCCCGATCAGCACCAGATCCACCTGAGTCTCGACCACCGCGTAGTTTGTGAGTGTCTCGTGAACCTGCGCTGAGAAGGCACGGAACTTCTCCTCGGCCTCATTCCAGCCAGAGCTGAGGGTCTCGCGCATGCCGAAGCTGCCAACTCCGCTCTCGGCGGCGCGCAGTTCGCTCATCAGTCCCATCAACTCTCGCTCAGGGGCAGGGGTACCCCCGACGGCGAAGCTGACTCCGCCGCTGGCGACCCGTCTGATGCGATCCTGGGCCAGATCCAGCGCCGCCTCCTGAGCGCGCAGGCCACGTCCTGCCTCAGACAATGCCTCCCGCGCCGCCTGTGGGTCAGACGGCAGGTTCACACGCCAGACCGGCGACCCCGTCTCGGGGGCAGCACCGGCGCTGAAGGAGACCGGCGGGGCCGGGCGAGTTATCCACGGGCCAGGTGGGGCAGGTGCCCCCGCAATCGGCTCGATTATCTCGAAGGTAGCCATAGTGGAAGTAACGTTATTGCGCTGCTATTGACGCCAACGGCGTCAATAGCAGCGCAATAAGACATTTCTACTTCAGGGAGCTAAAGAGTCCGGCGGCGGCGGCGACCAGGGCGCGGATCATCTCGGCGCGGTTGGCCTGGGCCTGCTGTACCATGCTGGTGTGGATGGCCCACAGCTCCGTATCAAGCAGATCTCCGCGCCGGGGTACCACCACCTGAGTGTCACCATCAAGAGCCATGCGCGTCACCGCCCGTAGCTGCGCGCCGCTGAAGTCACCCTCACGGTAGTTCACCGTGGAGAGATCGTCAGCCACATAGGTTTCCACCTCTAGGTGAGATGCGTCCTCAATCGCCCGCTTGAGCGTCTCACCCAGGCGCTCGGCGAAATCCTGGAGCGAGGTGGTGAACTTGTTCATCGCCTCGCTCCCCTTCTCGCCCGAGCCGAAGATACCAAAACTAGCGCTGTTGTCGCCGACCTGGGCCTGCACTACCCAGCCCTGAGTTCCCGCACTCGGCACACTTGGCAGAGTGACGGGTGGTGGGGCCGGGGTGGGAGTCTTGGCCGACAGATCCGGGGGGCGTACGCTCACCGTTGCCGCCGTTATCGTCGGGATCGTCGCCCGCTCGTTTGAGATCGGAGCAGTTCCACGATCAGCCAGCGGCAGCCGCACCGCCGGATCTCCGATCACCACATAACTACGTGCATCGTTATGCTCCGTCCACTTCGTGGAGAGATCAAGCGGACTGATGGAGGTACCATTACGGATATTCTCCATGTCCTCTGTGAGCCCAGTCGCCAACTCCGCGTAGCGATTGTTAAAAAACTCCAGCGCCATACCGACCGGGGTACCGGCAAACATCAGGCTGCGCATGGCGCTCTCGAAGGTTCCGATCTGCGGGCGACCGCTCGCATCGTTGAACGAAAATGTCCAGGCCCGCTCAACGTGGCCGATCACGGCGAGGGCTCCACCCTTGGGGTGAGCGAGCAGACGCTGGGGTAGTCGTGCCATAAAAGCGTGAGGCGCAATTGCCGCCTGAAAGCCCTTCTGGTGCGGAAAATCATCGTCGCGGGGGGTGCCTGCGCCGAAGCAGGCGAAGCAGAAGGCAATCGTGCCCAGAAGCCGCGCACCATCACCAATATCGTCGCCCGAGAAGTACAAGTTTTCAGGGATCCGCCCGTACGACCACCGTGGCCCCTGCCAATCCTGACACAGGATGGCTCCCTGGTGCGCAATCTGGCGCGGGTCGCCGTTATCAAACTCAACCCCGTGGCTGGCCGTGAAGAGTATCGCGGGGGTTTCGCTACCGCCGAGAAACTGACTTAAGCGATCCTTTCGCGCTTCCTCGCCGATCACGGTCTGAACATCCCAGTCTGCGGCATACTTGTGCCCGGCGATCTTACTCGCCAGCGGGCGCACAAGCCCATTGGCGGCCAAAGCGGTGGCGATGTCGTCGTCATTCTGCACGCCAAAGAAGACCGCCTTGCGCGGTAGTTTTACCTCACCCCGCTCGGCGGATACCACGCTGTGGGCGTAGCGCGCATAATCATCCAGGTTATCGAAGTGAATGCGCCCAACCGCATACTGCACATCAAGCTGATACTGGAAGCGGTAAGAAATTTCCTCCGGGCTACCGACAATCAACAGGTAATACGGCAGCTTATCGGGATCAGCCGCGCCAGAGGTAGCAGCACCCTGGCGGCTCAGGAAACTAGCCTTGCTCTCGTTCGGCAGGTAATCGAACTCACGGTAGAATTGGCCCGCCTGCCTGCTGCGCCAGTCCAACAGTTCACCCAACGCCTCACGGATAGCGACGCTCTGCGGGCCAGCGGGAAAAATCACACCCCAGCCCGCCTTACTGATATCGTTCGGATCTACCCCTTCTTTCACCTCAAATCCGGTCGCCTTAACCTGATCGTTACGATCCTTCAGCGCGGCGAGCTGATCTGTGTCGGGGTCAATACTCTCCGGTTTCGGATCGTCGCCGCGAATGAGTGCGGCGAGCTGATCGGCAGTGAGGGGCTGGTGGGCGTAGGTTCCGTTGCTGGCATTGACACCGTTGAAGAAAATTTGATCGCTGGCCATGAGACCCTCATTGGTCGGCTCAATAAAATTAGGGGAACGCTCATCAGACAACGCGATTCGCGCACAACACCCGCTGACTATCGGCTATCGGTCTATCGGCTATCGGCTATTTTCACGTTAGTCAATCTGGAGAATATAGCCCTTGCCACGGACATTCAGCAGATAGCGCGGGGCGCTCGGATCAGGCTCAATCTTTTGCCGCAGGTGGTGAATATGTGGCTTGATCAGCTCGCCAGCCTCAAGTTCGCTCGTCTCGTAGCCCTGGGCGCAGCGCACGAGCTGAGTGTACGAGAGCATCTGCCCAGAATGTTCAGCAAGACAAAGCAACAGACGAAACTCGGTGGGAGTCAGATTAAGCGAGCGTTCGCTCAGGGTCGCCGTCTGATGCCACGTATCCAGATGCAGATGACCAATCGTCAGCACACGATCATGGCCTGTTGCATTTGTGTTGCTACTGCTGCCAATGCTCGTATGGGAGTCTTCTGCGGTCTGCATGATTGATCCGCTGTTGGCAAGCTCTTGTACGGCTTGACCAATTGTGTTGATCAGCAAGCTCTGGCGATGGCGCTTGAGCCGTTCGGCCAATCCAGCGGCAACTCGATCCATAATCTGGGCCGGGTCGCTCGTCTTGAGCATATAATCAAAAATACCCTGATGGAGGCCCTCAATCGCCGACTCTAGGGAGCCGTGGCCGGTAAGAACGATAACTTCAGTATCAAGTCCACGCGCCCGTAGCGATTCAACAACCTGGATTCCATTAATTCCTGTCATCTGGAGATCAACCAGCATGAGGTCGAAAGTCTGGGAGCTAAAAAGCGATACAGCCTCCTCTCCACTCGACGCCGTTGTGACGGTATAACCAGCACGACGCAAAAGTACGCTTAATGTCAGCCGGATATTTTGCTCATCGTCAACTACCAAGATATTCGCAGAATCATTCATAACAATTTGCGCTCCACAAAAAAACACACTATAGTTGAGGACACGAAGTTGTGCAATCATAACATGCACGGCTTTCTGGTGTCAACGCAGAGCGTCATTGACAGTGATAGCCGCTTTACCTATCACGACAGCGAGGTCGGGACAATCAACACAGGTAGCCATACAATGGGAGAACTGGAACAACTACGGCTGCAGATCACCGGGCTGGAGCGCCGTCTTGCCGAGACCACCGCCCACGCGGAGATTGTCGAACGCGAGGCGGCGCTCCAGATGTCGCGGGCCGTCGATCTGGGGGCGCGTCTCAGTGCTATTCTCTCAATCTCTGCTGCTCTGCTGATGAGCCGTGATATTGACGCTATCGTGCATCTGGTGGTGCGCGAGGCGGTGAACCTCTTTCCCGGCACCAGTGCGGCTCACCTCTTTATGGTTGATTCGGAGCAGGATAGCCTTGTGCTGCGCGCCGCCAATAACCCGACGGTGACACTCAACCAGCCGAGCGAGGGTCTGGCGGGGAAGGCGATTCTCTCGCCCCGTGCAATGCTCCTCGTTGGCCCGCAGCTCGATATCGCTCTCTCCGACCTGAGTGCGGATCAAATCGCAGCTCTGCGCGATACCCTGGGTACGTGGCCGCCCTTAAGCGCGCTGCTGGCTCCTCTTCGTGTCGAGACTCAGCGCTTCGGTGCGCTCGTCCTCTACGGCGGAGTAAACGCCCACCTCTATCACCCGCGCGACCTGCCGTTCGTCCAGGCGCTCGCCAACCTCGCCGCCGTGGCGATTGACGAACTGAGCCAACGTGCGCGTGCCGCCGACCTCCAGCGAGATCTCATCCTCACTCAGTCGCTTCATGCCGAGGCTCAGGCTCGCCTCAACGCCGCCCAGGCCCAGTTGCTCCAAAGCGCAAAGCTCGCCGCTGTTGGCGAACTCTCGGCGTCGGTGGCCCACGAGATCAACAATCCGCTCTACGCCGCACGCAATAGCCTCTATCTTGTTGAGCAGGATCTTGCCCCTGATGCACCGCAACGCGCCTTCCTGACGATTGCCCAGCAGGAACTTGGTCGTATCGCCCGGATCATCACCCGCATGCGCGATTTCTACCGCCCCGCGAGAACCGAACTGGCCTCCACGAATATCAACTCACTCCTGCGCGATACCTTGGAGCTTGTGCAGACCCATCTGCGCCACGGGCATATTAATGCCACCGCCGACCTGAGCGTCGAGATTCCGCCAATTATCGCTCACGCCGATCAGCTGCGTCAGGTGTTTCTGAATATTATCCTTAATGCGTGCGATGCGATGCCTGATGGCGGTGATCTGCGAGTGAAGACCCGGATTCTCCACGCCCGCAACGAGGCTCCGATAACGATTGGAGTTGACATCTGTGATACGGGTTTTGGCATTCCCCTCGAACATCGCCCTCACCTTTTTGAGCCGTTTTACACCACCAAGGCCCACGGAACCGGCCTCGGCCTTGCCATCAGCGCCCATATTGTCACCCAGCATGGCGGGCGAATTCTTGTTGAGAGTGAGTTGCACCAGGGGACAACATTTAGTGTTCTTTTACCCACAACAAACATTTAGTGCTGTCGCTATGAAGACGATTGCTTCTGGTTATCGCTTCGTTACAGAAAGTTGTGACCTCCCTCCTTCTTAGCATCGCCTGGGCTGGTACGATGATGCATGGACACCTTCGTCCATCGTCATCTGAGGATCGCTTATGCCACCCAGGCAGATACAAATATGTGATGATGATCCAGCGGCGGCGCTCATTACGCAGCGAGGGCTTCAAAACCTTCTACGGGATCGATATATCATTACGGTTGCCTCAACTCCCAATGCCGCGTGGTTGGTCTGCGCCCACGGCAATGTTGATCTCCTGATCGTTGACCCTGGCACGGGCGGTAGTTCGGCCAGCGCCCTCGTGCGGGCAGTGCATGCCTTTCGCCCCAAGACTCCCATCCTCGTCCTTACGGCCTATGATACGCCCGGTTTACGCACCAGAATGCGCGATCTCGGGGTTAGCTACTACGCCGCAAAGCCCATTGACTTCAAAGATCTGTTGCCAATGGTTACGTCTGCGCTGCGCCTGGCACCTATCCCCGATGCGCTCCCCCCCAAACTTCACGCCTGTCACCAGCACTAATCCGTCCGTCCGTTTCACCCCCAAGCCCGATGATGGATCTCATTCTTCTACTGCGTCACCACATCACCGGGCCACTGCACCACCTGAGAGAACACTATGCGTGGATTTCGTATTGACTGGCGATGGGTGGCCGCAATCGCCTTTGTGGCAGTACTTGCGAACGGGCGCTCGCTGCCTTGGTCGGTCACGGCCCTGGCGCTGGGCGCGGGCGGCGGTTACCTGATGGTGATGGCCTGGCGGGCCGGAGGCATCGGTGGGGGCCGCCGTACCGGCGCACAGGTGACGTATTGGCGCGGGCAGCGCATCGAACTGCCCGACCGAGCTCGGCGACCCAGGCCGGTGGCGTGGGGCGAACTGATCCCCGCCATTGTCTACGCCCTGCTTGGCCTTGCCCTGCTGTCGGGGGCCGCCTCAATTGTGATCAGTCAGCTATTCCTTGTCGTCGAGGTGTAAACCTATGGTCGTAAGCGGCCTATTCCAGCGTAAACGACTCATCACCGAGCGGCAGGAAGAGCTGCTGAACGAGCTACGCGATCTGATCACGCGCCTGTACGCCAGCTTTGAACGCTTCACCGACGCCGATCCCGGCGACATTCGGATGCTCCGGGAGATCCTGACTCATCTTGAGGAACTGTTCCTGATCGTGGTGGCCGGTGAATTCAACGCGGGAAAGTCGAGCTTCCTTAACGCCCTGCTCGGCGACCGCGTGCTGCCCGAGGGGGTGACACCCACCACCGACACGATTACCTTGCTCCAGTATGGGGATCAGCCTCACAGCGAGATACACTCCAACGGCCTGCGCGTCCACACCTACCCCGCCGAGGTGCTGCGCCAACTAAACATTGTAGACACACCCGGCACCAATGCGGTGATCCGTTACCACGAGCAACTCACCCGCGATTTTATCCCGCGAGCCGATTTGGTTCTCTTCGCCACATCGGCGGATCGCCCCTTTACCGAGAGTGAGCGCGGCTTCCTCTCCGTGATCAAGGAGTGGGGCAAGAAGATCGTGATCATCCTCAACAAG
Organism: Chloroflexales bacterium; assembly: GCA_037134395.1. Classification (GTDB taxonomy): domain Bacteria; phylum Chloroflexota; class Chloroflexia; order Chloroflexales; family Chloroflexaceae; genus Oscillochloris. The sequence goes on along the minus strand of JBAXMH010000008.1, from coordinate 1,289 downwards.
ATTGACATCCTCACCCCCGCCGAGCTTGATCAGGTGCTGGGTTTCATCCACGAGAATGCCCGCGATCTGCTCGGCGTGACCCCAGACATCTTCCCGGTGTCGGCGCGTGAGGCTTTGCGGTCGCGAACCGTAGGCGGCAGCGAGGGCGAGGCGCTCTGGGCCGGTAGCCGCTTCAGCGCAATTGAGGAGTATGTGGTTGATCACCTCGATGAAGAGATGCGGGTGCGGCTGAAGCTTCTCTCGCCGCTGGGCGTGGCCCAGCGCCTCTCGACCAAATACCTTCAGGTAACCGAGGGTCGCCTAGAGACGCTGCGCGAGGATGTGGCGACGATAGACAACATTGAGCAGCAGATCAGCCTCTACCGCGACGACCTAAAGACCGACGTGCAATACTACCTGGGCGAGATTGACTCGATCATGCGTGATCTGGTTGACCGAGGAGACCAGTTCTTCGAGGCACACATCCGGCTCACCCGCCTGCCCGACCTGATGAACAGCGACAAACTGCGTGCAGCCTTCGAGCACGAGGTGGTCGGCGAAGTTGGCCAACAGATTGACCAGAAGATGCACATCCTGATTGACTGGATGATCGAGAAGAATCTGCGGCTCCAGCAGAGCAACGACGAGTATATCAAGCGACGGGCCACACAGCACAGCGAGAAGCTGATCGGCAACATTGGTGGCACATTTGACTACAACCGGCGGACGATGCTCGACACCGTAGGACGGGCGGCGAGCGAGGTGGTGGCCAGTTACGACAAGGAGGTAGAGTCGCAGCTGCTGGTGGACGAGGTGCGGGCATCAATAGCGGCAACAGCGCTGACCGAGATGGGAGCCGTGGGGCTAGGCGCGCTACTGGTGGCGATCTTCCACACGGCACTGCTGGATGCGACCGGAATCTTAGCGGCGACGGCAGTGGCACTAGGCGGGTTTTTACTGCTACCGGCGAAACAGCGGCAAGCGAAGAAGGCTCTGCGCGAGCGGGTGAACGGGCTACGCGATCAGCTCCGGCAAAGCGTCGAGCGGCAGTTTGAGCGAGAAGTTGATCGCTCGCTGAGCCAAGTGCGTGAACGAAACATGCCCTTCACGCGGTTTGTACGCGCCCAGCGCGGGCAACTCGGCGATCTCCAGCAGGTCTTCGCCGAGATAGACGCAGGTTTAGGGCGATTACGCAAAGAAATCGGGTAGGGGCGGCTCGTGCGTAGGGGCGGCTCGCGAGCCGCCCCTACCCGATTGAAATAAAAACCGGCATCGGCCCTGGCGTGTACGCCAGGGCCGATGCCGGTGGC